>JAKFVH010000117.1 GCA_021732285.1 Reyranella sp.
AGGATGCATTCGGCGAGCCGCGAGATCGGCACGCAGACGTCGGTCGCCCACATGCCCCAGCCCGGCTTGGCGGCCTTGGCGGCCCACGCTGCGTCATGGCGGGCCTGCCACATCTTGGTGCGTTCCTCGGCCTGGCCGGTCCAGGCGAAGTGTCCGCCGCCATTCTCGGCGGCCAGCGCCTGCACCATCTCGGCCTGCTCCTTGGCGCTCGCCTCGGTGCCGTGGAACTCCAGCATCAGCGTGCTCTTGAGCGGCAGGCTGAGCTTGGAGTACTTGTTCACCGTGTCGACCGTCGCGGTGTCCATCAGCTCGATGCGCGCCACGGGAATGCCGGACTGGATGGTCTGGATCACGGTGTTGACCGCGCCTTCCAGGGTGTCGAAGGCGCAGGTTGCCGAGACCATGGATTCGGGGATGCCGTAGAGCCGCAGCGTGATCTCGGTGATGATGCCGAGCGTGCCCTCGGAGCCCACGAACAGCTTTACGAGGTCGTAGCCTGCGGAGGACTTGCGCGCGCGGCGGCCGAGCCGCATCAGCCTTCCGTCGGGCGTGATCACCTGCAGCGCCAGCACGTTCTCGCGCATGGTGCCGTAGCGCACCGCGTTGGTGCCCGAGGCGCGCGTGCTGGTCATGCCGCCGATCGAGGCGTCGGCCCCGGGATCGATCGGGAAGAAGAGGCCGGTGGCGCGGATGTATTCGTTGAGCTGCTTGCGCGTGACGCCGGGCTGGACGACGACGTCGAGGTCGGCCTCGTTGACGGTCAGCACCTTGTTCATGCGGGAGAGGTCGAGCGAGATGCCGCCGTTGGGCGCACTGATATGGCCCTCGAGCGAGGTGCCGGTGCCGAAGGCGATGATCGGCGTCTTGTGGCGGGCGCAGATCTGCACGACCTGCTGGGCTTCCTCGGCCGATTCGACGAACACCACGGCGTCGGGCAGGTGGGCCTCGTGGAAGGAGATGTCCTTGCCGTGCTGCTCGCGCACGGCATGCGCGGTGCTGACACGGTCGCCGAAGAGCTTTTTCAGCTCGGCGATGGTGGCGTCGACATGCGGGGGCTTTACCTGGGCCGTGGCGGCCATATCGGATCTCCTAGCTTACGCCGGTTGGATACGCTCAAATGCCGCCAAAGCCAACCGAGGGGACGACCATGCGCGATGTCTATGTAATTGGCTCCTATACCACCGCCTTCAAGAAGCATCCGGGCATGAGTTTCGGCGACCTGGCGCGCGAAGCCTATCTCGGCACGCTGTCGGATGCCGCCATGAAGAACGGCTCCGACATCGAGTCGGGCTGGCTGGGCAATTGCGGCATGGGTTTCTGGGGCCAGAACTCGATCCGGGCCCAGGCGCTGTTCCAGCCGCTGGTCGAGGAGGGGCTGTTCCCCGAGCGCGTGCCGATGTTCAACGTCGAGAACGCCTGTGCCACGGCCTCGACCGCCTTCATGGGCGCCTGGAAGGACATTTTGGCCGGCACGCACGAGCTCTCCTTCTGCATCGGCATCGAGAAACTCTTCAGCCCCGACGCGCCCGAGCGCACCGCCGGCCTGTTCAACCAGGGCTACATAACCAGCCAGCACGACCGGCTGGTCGAGGAGATGAACCGGGTGGGCGAGATGGTGGGCTCGAAGTTCGCGCCGGGCGACGACCGCACCATCTTCATGGACACCTACGCCATGCAGGCCAAGTGGCACATGTGGAAGCACGGCACGACCCAGCAGCAGATCGCCATCGGCGCCGCCAAGAACCACAATTACGGCGCGCTGAACGACAAGGCGCAGTACCGCTTCCAGATGACGCCGCAGTCGGTCCTGGAGGACCGGCCGGTGTCCTATCCGCTGACCCGCGCGATGTGTGCACCGATCGGCGATGGCGCGGCCGCGGCGCTGCTCTGCTCGAAGGAATACCTCGAGAAGCTGCCGGCGAGCGTCCGCGAGCGCGCCGTGCGCATCGCCGGCGTGGGCTTCTCCGGCGGCAAGTACCGCAAGCTCGACGAGCCCGGGCTGTCGCGTGCCGCCGCCGACAAGGCCTACAAGATGGCGGGGCTGGGGCCGCAGGACATCGACGTCGCCGAGGTCCACGACGCCACCAGCTTCTGCGAGATCTACCAGTGCGAGATGCTGCGCTTCTGCCCCGACGGCGAGGGCGGCAAGTTCGTCGAGTCGGGTGCCACCGGCCCCGGCGGCAAGCTGCCGGTCAACACCTCGGGCGGGCTCGTGTCGAAGGGCCATCCCGTCGGCGCCACGGGTCTTTCGATGCTGGCCGAGCTCACAACGCAATTGCGCGGCGAAGCGGGCGCCCGACAGGTGAAAGGTGCGGAGATCGCGCTTGCCGAGAACGGCGGCGGCGTCATCGGCATGGAAGAGGCCGTTACAGCCGTCGTGATTCTGCAGCGAAGCTAAGGGAGTCGATTCTTGATCGCATACCGGGATGCGGTATAGTTGACGATATGATCAGGTCGTTTGGCGACCGCAAAACTCGGGCACTGTTTGACGACGAGCTGGTTCGGGCGTTCCATGGATTTGCCGACAGGGCAAAACGGAAGCTGGTAGCGATCCATGCGGCGTCCCGCCTCGAAGACTTGCGGGTGCCGCCCTCGAATCGACTGGAGAAGATGAGGGGCGATCTCGACGGTTTTCACTCCATTCGGATCAACGACCAATGGCGAGTGATATTTCGATGGATCGATGGTGATGCACACGACGTGCAGGTCGTCGACTATCACTGAGGTTTGAGATGACGAAGTCCGAATATGCTCCCGTGACGCCCGGCGACATGCTGAAGCATGAATTTCTCGCCGAGTATGGCCTGTCGCAAAACGAACTGGCTCAAGCGATTGGCGTTTCCCCCAACCGCATCGCGGAGATCATCAACAATCGCCGGCGGATCACAGCCGATACGGCCGTGCGGCTGGCTCTGTTCTTCGGAAACAGCGCGGAATTCTGGATGAACCTGCAGAGTTGGTACGACCTCAAGATGGCCGCCAAGGACCTGTCGCCTGCACAGCGCCGTAAGATCATCGCGGCTCGAGCAGCCTAGGCGCGGCGACGCGGCGATATTCACTGGAGTCGTCAGGGTTGAAGCCGGCGCTCTCCGAACAAACATGGGTAGCTCCATGGACAAGCACTCTGGGGAGGTCAAGGATTGGCCATCCGCTTCGACAATCGCGTCGCCATCGTCACCGGTGCCGGCAACGGGCTCGAGGTCGGCGCTCGGCAGGTGAAAGGTGCGGAGATCGCGCTGGCTGAGAACGGCGGCGGCGTCATCGGCATGGGGGAAGCCGTGGCAGTGGTGGCGATTCTGCAAAAGGGTTGACAAGATGTATACAAATTGTGAACATGTTGAATAAGATCAGTGCAAGTCATCGCCAAGAAGACGCTACGGGAATTCTGGCTGCGCCATCCGGCAGCCGAAACACCGTTGAAGCTTTGGTATGCCCGCACCGTTCGAACGCGTTGGGCCCGGCCGAGTGATTTACGAGCCCAGTTCGGTGCGACGGTCGATTTCGTGGTCGGCAATCGAGCGATTTTCGATATCGGCGGCAACAAGTACCGTTTGGTGGTGAAGATCGACTACGCCGTCGGCTTGGTGTTGATCAGGTTTGTCGGCACCCATGCTGCCTATGACCGGATCGACGCGAAGACAATTTGAGGGATCAGATGTCGATTAAGCCTATTCGCACACGTGCCGATCATGAGCGGGCTCTGGCTGAAATCGAGCGTCTGATGGGTGCAAAGCGCGGGTCCCCGCAGGCCGATCGTTTGGAAATCCTCGCTGCATTGGTCACTGCATATGAAGCGACCCACGATCCGATCGATTTGCCTGAGCCTATCGAGGCCATCGAAGCACACATGGTCGAGCGGGGACTGGGGCAAGCCGATCTCGCGCGGCTTCTGGGATCGCGGTCGCTGGCATCGGCGATCCTCAATCGCAAGCGGCCGATGTCGTTGACCGTCATTCGCAAGCTCGCAAGAGAATGGGACATACCGACCGATATCCTTGTGCAACCGTATCGACTTGAAGGCCAAGGCTCCTCGCGCGCCGCTTGAAATGGGTGCATTGCGAACAAACATGGAGCCCACCGCTCGACGGCCAGACGAAATGACCCCAGGGGAGATCAGGGAATGACCATCCGCTTCGACAATCGCGTCGCCATCGTCACCGGTGCCGGCAATGGGCTCGGCCGCGCGCATGCGCTGCTGCTGGCCAGCCGCGGCGCCAAGGTGGTGGTGAACGATCCGGGCGGCGCGGTCGACGGCAAGGGTGGTAACCATGCCGCCGCCGACAAGGTCGTGGCGGAGATCAAGGCGGCGGGCGGCCAGGCCGTGCCCAACTACGATTCCGTGGCCGATCCCAAGAGCGCGGCCAACATCGTCAAGACCGCGGTCGATTCCTTCGGCACGGCCGACATCGTGGTCAACAACGCGGGCGTCCTGCGCGACAAGACCTTCCACAACATGACGGTCGAGGATTTCGACTTCGTGGTGAAGGTCCACTTCCTCGGGACCGCCTACGTAACCCACGCCGCCTGGCCGATCATGCGCGCCAAGGCCTATGGCCGCGTCGTCGTCACCTCGTCCAACTCGGGCATCTACGGCAATTTCGGCCAGGCCAACTATGCCGGCGCCAAGCTCGCTGTCGTGGGCTTCATGAATGCGCTTCGGCTGGAAGGCCAGAAGTACAACATCTTCGTCAATGCCCTGGCGCCGGTCGCCGGCACGCGCATGACCGAGAGCCTGATGACGCCCGAGATGCTGGCCAAGCTCGACCCGTCCTTCGTCTCGCCCATGGTGGCCTATCTCTGCAGCGAGCAGTGCCAGCGCACCGGCGAAATCTGGAGCGCCGGCGCCGGCAACTTCGCGCGCATAGAATATCGCGAGGCGCCGGGCGTACGCATCACGGGCCGCGCGCCCACGCTCGAGGACGTGGCCGACAACATCGAAAAGATCGCCGACCTCTCGACCAATAAGGTCTTTCGGACCTCGACGGAGGAGGTGGCGGCGGTGGTGGGCTCCTGAACGCCGGGCTCACCGCGGGCGATCGGCTGGCCCCGATCGCCGAATGGCTGGCCCATGACGGGCGCCTCATCGCGCGGCCGGCGGTCTTCATGGAGCAACTCCTGGCGCGCGTGCTGCAGGCCGGCATTCCACTGTGGCGCGCCTATGTCGGCCTGCAGCTCGTCCATCCCCAGCTCCTCGCCATGGGCTACATGTGGCGGCGCGGCGAGCCGGTCCAGGAGGTCGCCCGTGCCTACGGCATCCAGTTCACGCCGTCCTATATCGGCAGTCCCATGCAGGCCGTGCGCGAGCAGGGCCGCATGGTACGCCATCGGCTGGCCGACCTGACCGAGCACGACCATGTCACGTTGCACGAGGTGAAGGCCGACGGCGGCGTCGACTATGTCGCCCTGCCCATGCGCATCCGTCGCGACGGTCCAATGCCGATCGTGACGTTCGCCACGGACAGCCGCACGGGCTTCTCCGACGAGGACATCGCCGATCTCGAGCGGCTGGTCGACTTGATGGGCGCCGTGGTCGAGATGCATGTCGAGCGCAACGTCGCGGAGACCGTGGCCACGACCTATCTCGGCCGTCAGGTCGGCCAGCGCGTCCTGAACGGCGCCATCCGGCGCGGCGAGGGCGAGGAGATCCGCGCCGTGCTGTGGTTCTCCGACCTGCGCGACTTCACCGGCATGAACGAACGCCGGCCGCCAGGCGAGGTGCTTGAGCTCCTGAACAACTACCTGCAGCTCGTCGGCGACGCGCTGGCGGCCAACGGCGGGGAGATCCTGAAGTTCATCGGCGACGGCGTCATGGCCTACTTCCCCGCCGAGGACGCGCTGTTCCTGCCGATCGTGACCGGACAGGCCATCGCGGCCGCGCGCCAGCTGATCACCGACATCGAGGCCGCCAACGAGGCGCGCGCTACCGGCGGCAACGATCCGCTGCGCTTCGGCATCGGCCTGCATATCGGCCCGGTGACGTTCGGCAATATCGGCACCGAGGATCGGCTCGACTTCACCGTCATCGGCTCCGCCGTCAATCGCGCCTCGCGGCTCGAGGGCCTGACCAAGGAGCTGCACGTGCCGGTGCTGGCCTCGGCCGAGTTCAACGAGGCCTCCACGGTGCCGATGAAGTCGCTCGGCAAGCATGTGCTGCGCGGCGTGCCGGAGCCGGTCGAGGTCTTCACCCTGCCGGAGTGATGGGCGTGCTAGACCAGGACCTTCCAGCCCTCGACCCAGCCCAGCGCCTCTTCGTCGGGCAGGGGCTGGCTCGAGGCATCGACCTCCAGCCGGTCGCCCAGCCGTCGCGCGCCGCAGAGTCCGAGCACCTTGTCGAGCTTCTTGCCGCCGCCGCAGAACGTGTCCTGGTAGGTCATGTCGCCCAAGGCAATGACGCCGTAGCGGTGGCCCGACAGGTCGGGCCGTTCGCGCTCCAGCGCTTCGGCGAGCGGCAGGATGTTGGTCGGGATGTCGCCCGAGCCGTGGGTGGCGCAGACCACCAGCAGGACGTCGTGCGCCCTCAAGTCGGCGGTGGTCGCGGCCTTGTCGGTGACGTCGACGGCGTGACCCGCCGTGTCGAGCACCGGCTTCAGCGCGTCGGCCACCATCTGGGCGTTGCCCGATTCGGTGCCGACCAGGATCAGGATCGTGGCCATCGCCGAGGGGATAGGCCAGCACGTGCCGCGATGCGACGCGACCGGATGGCGCGGCTGGCGACGAGGGGGGCCTCCGTGTAAGGCTGCCGAACCATGGAACGAACCCCCGTCATTGCCGCTCTCGAAGGCGGCGTTCTAACCCTGATGCTCAACCGCCCGCAGCGGCTCAACGCCATGAACAACGCGTTGATCGAGGCGATGAACCACGAGCTGGCGCGCGCCCGCGACGATGCCGACATCCGCTGCGTGCTGCTGACGGGGCTCGGCCGCGGCTTCTGCGCCGGCGCCGACCTGGCGGGTGGCGGCACGGTCGATTCGACGGCCAACGTGCCGCCCGATCTCGGCGCCAACATGGATCGAATCTTCAATCCCATGATCCGCGCCATGCGCGAGCTGCCCAAGCCGATCGTCGGCGCCGTCAACGGCGTGGCGGCGGGCGGCGGCGCCAACTTCGCGCTGGCGTGCGATATCGTCCTGGCGGCGCGGTCGGCGCGCTTCGACCAGGCCTTCGTGCGCATCTCGCTGATGCCCGATCTCGGCGGCACCTGGTTCCTGCCGCGCACCGTGGGCGATGCCCGGGCGCGCGGGCTTGCCATGCTGGGCAAGTCGCTGCCGGCCGAGGAGGCCGAGCGCATGGGCATGATCTGGCAGACGGTCGACGATGGCGCGCTGATGGCCGAAGCGAGCAAGCTCGCGCGCCAGCTCGCCGGCGGGCCGACGCTCTCCTATGCCGCGATCAAGCAGGCGATCAACGCGGCCGCCACCAACACGCTCGACCAGCAGCTCGACCTCGAGCGCGACAGCCAGCGCGCGTTGGGCCGCAGCGCCGATTTCCGCGAGGGCGTGTCGGCCTTCCTCGCCAAGCGGCCGGCCGCGTTCACCGGACGCTGATAGACCATGACCTACAATACCATCACCGTCGCGCACGACCAGGGCCTGGCCACGCTGACCCTCAATGCACCCGACAAGCTCAATGCCGTGTCGCGCAAGATGATCGCCGAGCTGAAGGATTGCTGGGAGACGCTGGCCGACGATGCCTCGGTGCGCGCCGTGCTGCTGACCGGCGCCGGCCGCGGCTTCTGCGCCGGCGCGGACTTGAGCGATCCTGACCGCGGCAAGGAGGGTGGCGATTCGGGTTCGGCGCTCGACAAGTTCTTCAATCCCGTGATCCGGCTCATGCGCTCGGTGCCCAAGCCGATCGTGGCGGCGGTGAACGGACCGGCGGCCGGCGTCGGCATGAGCTTCGCACTCGCCGCCGACATTGCGATCGCGGGCAAATCTGCGAGCTTCCTGCAGGCTTTCGCCCGCATCGGCCTCCTGCCCGACGGCGGCAGCACCTGGTTCCTGCCGCGCCTGGTCGGCGAGCAGCGGGCCCGTGCGCTCGCCATGCTGGCGCCCAGGATCAGCGCCGAGCAGGCCAAGGCGTGGGGCCTGATCTGGGACGTCGTCGAGGATGGCGAGCTGATGACGACGGCGACCGAGGTGGCGCGCGGCCTGGCCGACGGGCCGACCTTGTCGCTGGCGCGCATAAAGGAGGCGATGAACCGCGCCTCGGGCAACCAACTCAGCCAACAGCTCGACCTCGAGCGCGACTTCCAGCGCGAGCTCGGCCGCAGCGAGGATTTCAAGGAAGGCGTCTCGGCCTTCCTCGCCAAGCGCAAGCCCGACTTCAAGGGCAAGTAGGGGGAAGCATGACGACGCCGCACAAGGAGATCACCTCGGGGCTGAAATTTCCCGAAGGCCCCGTCGCCATGCCCGACGGCTCGGTGATCCTGGTCGAGATCGCGCGCCAGACGCTGACCCGCGTCATGCCCGACGGCAAGCAGCACGTGATCGCCAACCTCGGCGGCGGCCCCAACGGCGCGGCCATGGGGCCCAAGGGCAAGATCTACGTGACCAACAACGGCGGCTTCAACTGGATCGAGCGGCCGGGCGGCCGTCTGTTTCCCGGCACGGTGTCGGCCGACTACAAGGGCGGCTCGATCCAGGTGGTCGATCCGGAGACCGGCAAGTTCGAGACGCTTTACGATTCGTGCGATGGCCGCAAGCTGAACGGACCCAACGACCTGGTGTTCGACGACGCCGGCGGCTTCTGGTTCACCGATCTCGGCAAGACGCGCGAGCGCGACAACGACCGCGGCGCCGTCTACTACGCCAAGGCCGACGGCTCGAAGATCGAGGAGAAGATCTTCCCGCTGGAGCGGCCCAACGGCTGCGGCCTCTCGCCCGACGGCAAGACGCTCTATGTCGTCGAGACGCCGACGGCGCGTTGCTGGTCGTTCGAGCTTTCGGCGCCCGGCGAGATCAAGTCGGCGAATGGGCCGTACCGCGGTGAGAAGGGCCGGGTGGTCACGGGCCTCGGCGGCTACCAGATGTTCGATTCGCTGGCCGTCGATTCGGCGGGCCACATCTGCGTCGCCACGCTGATCACCGGCGCGGTCTCCGACATCTCGCCCGACGGCACGTCGGTGACGCAGTACAAGCTGCCCGATCCGATGGTCACCAACGTCTGCTTCGGCGGCAAGGATCTGCGCACGGCCTTCGCCACGCTCTCGCTCACCGGCAAGCTGGTGAGCTTCGAATGGCCACGCCCGGGCCTGAAGCTCGAGTATTTGAACAAGTAGGCCAGCTCGTGGCGCGCGGGCGATCGAGAAAAGTCGTTCCGAACCGCGGCGGCATGGCGTTCGGCCGCAATCTCATGGTGCTGGCCCTGCTGATCTTCGCCCTTGGCGCCTACGGCGTCGTCATGGGCGCGCTGACGCTGAGATGGCCGCGCGCGGATGCGACCGTCACCAGCGCCGAGCTGTTGCGCCAGACCACCACCAGCCGCGGCATGGACGGCCGCTCGTTCGAGGACGGTTGGAACAGCTTCCACGTCCTCTATCAGTATCGCGTCGGCGACCGCGACTACGTGGCGGGTGGTGTCGAGCCCTACGACTTTGGCATGCAGAACTCCGCCGGCGCGGCGAAGATGAGGGAACGTCATCCCGTCGGCTCGCAGGCCAAGGTCGCCTATGATCCCGCCAATCCCGCCGTGTCCTATCTCGAGCCGGGACCGAGCTCGTTCGCGCTCATCCTGTCGGGCATCGGGGCCTTCATGTTTCTGATTGGCTGGTGGGTGCGAACCAAGGCGGCGCAAGGCATCGGCACCATGAACGAGGAAGGCGCCACCGAACGCATCGCCAAGGCGCAACGCGACGGCGATCCGCTGCTTTAGCCCCGGCCGACCGTTGACACGCATAAGAACTGTAGTTATATTAGTGGCTGCGTCGCTTCCGCGGCTCCGCTCTTTGCATCGTTGATCCGACACCATTCATGCGCACCGTCCGGTTGCCCAGCCGGACGGGCGTGCCCGGTCGAAGCTCCTCGAGCCGACGAAGCGGCATTGTCGTTGCTGTCGCATTTCAGGCGACATCAAGCGGCCGATGCCACCGCCAAAAAAGCAGATACATCAATTGTTTACGGCGATATCCGGCGAATCGCGGCGAACGCGATTTCGGGTCAGGCTTTCGCCAGCGCGCGGACCTCACGGCTGGCGACGATCCTGCCCGTGGCGTAGGCCTCGTGGTTGGCGCTGACGTCGCCCAACTTGTAGCGGTAGTTCACCATCATGGCGTAGGACTGTTTCACCCCGTTGGCGCTGGTGTCGGCGAGCCAGTTCAGCCGCTCGACCACCGCGCCGTTGCCGAGATGGAAATGCGCCACGCGATCGAGCGCGCGGCCCTTCTCGTCGGTCGTGGTGAGATAACGCGCCGCCAACCGCGACAGGATGGGGCGCAGCGCCTTGTTGATCGCGGGCACCTCCCACCAGCTCGGCCGGTCTAAAAGCTGGCGCACGGCGGCGGCGCCGGCGGCCTGGTTGGTCACCGGCACCAGAGAGGCGATCTCCGACGCCGTCAGTGCGCTGTCGCCCTCGTTCTTGAGGCGGCCATCGACGTGATGGCGCAGGCCGGGGATCGGCGAGAGGGTGGCGAAGTCCTTGATGTTGGGCAGGTCGCGGGCGAGCTGCTCGGCCACGCGCTTGATCAGGAAGTTGCCGAAGCTGATGCCGGCCAGGCCCTGCTGGCAGTTGGAGATCGAGTAGAAGATCGCGGTGTCGGCCTCCTTCGGATCGTGCGTCTCGGCGCGCGCATCGAGCAGCCGCTGCACGTTGCCGGCCATGCCGTCGACCAGCGCCACCTCGACGAAGATCAACGGCTCGTCGGGCATGCGCGGATGGAAGAAGGCAAAGCAGCGGCGGTCCGAATCCAGCCGGTTCTTGAGGTCGCGCCAGGAGCGGATGGCGTGCACCGCCTCGTAGTCGACCAGCTTCTCCAGAAGCGCCGCCGAGGCCTTCCAGTCGATGCGCACCAGGTCGAGGAAGCCGACATCGAACCAGGCGCCGAGCAGCGGCCGCAGGTCCTCGCTCAGCGCCCGCGCCGCGGCGTCGCTCTTGCCCAGGGCCAAAAGCTCGGCGCGCAGGTCGACGACGAACTTCACGCCCTGCGGCACGCCGACGAACTCGCGCAGCAGGTGCACTGCCGGCGGCTCGAGCGCGCGGATGAGGGCGCGCGGCGGCTCCTTGGAGGCGCGCCAGCGCTCGACCGCGGCCACCGCGGCCTCGCGCGGCAGGCCGTAGTCGTGCGCGAGGGTCAGCAGGAATTTCTTGCGGCCGGCCGGCGACAGCGAGAGATACGCCTGTCCAAGCTCGGCAGCACGCCCACGCCGCGCCGTCTCGCCGCCCTTGCCTTCGAGGCAGGCATCGATGCGGCTCTTCAGCCGCGGGATGTCGTCATCGGGCAGATCGGGCCGGAGCGGCGCGCCCACGACTTCGCGCGCCCCGCGGGCGGTCTCGACAAAAGCGTGGCGCAGGCGTTCGAGGGTACGGTCGACGGTGCTGGAGAAGGGAAGAGCCATGCGCCGATTATGTCACGGCGAACGTGTCACTCCAGTGGCATGCATGAACGAGGCTTCACTTGTTCAATGTCTGCCACAGATACCAGCTCGCCACCGTGCGGTAGGGCCGCCACTTTTCGCCGGCCTTGGCCAGCGCCTCGGGCGAGGGCAGCTTGCGCTTGCGAAACGCTGTCGCATAGGCCTTGCGCAGGCTGTAGTCGTCGACCGGCAGCACGTCGGGCCGGCCCAGCCGGAACATCAGGAACATCTCCGCGCTCCAGCGACCGATGCCGCGCACCTCGATCAGCCGTTCGATCAGTGCCGCGTCGTCGAGCAGATGCGCCTCGTCGAGCGTCGGCAGCCGCCGCGTTGCGACCTTCTCGCTGAGGTCGCGCAGGGCCAGCACCTTGGCGCGCGACAGGCCGACGCCGCGCAACTTGTCGTCGGCGGTACGCTGGATGTGCGCCGGGGTGAAGCCATGCTTGGCGCGAGGATAGAGCGCTTCGATGCGGCCGTAGATCGTGGCCGCCGCCTAGTTGGACAGCTGCTGATAGACGATCGCCTCGGCCAACGCGCCGAACAGGCTGCGCGAGACTTTCAGCTGCATGGCGAACGGCCCGACCGCGCCGATCACTTCGGCCAGCGCCGGGTCGGCCTTGCGCAGATGCGCGACGGCGCCCTTGGGGTCGAAGCCGAAGCCGGTCATCGCTGTTCGAACAGCGGTCCTGCCGACAGGGCGGCCGCGCCTTCGATCTCCAGGATGCGCCGCTTGGTGGCGACGCCACCCGAGGCGGAGAAGCCGCCCATCTTGCCGTCGGCGCCCAGCACGCGATGGCAGGGCACGATGATGGCGATGGGATTGCGGCCGAGCGCCTGGCCGACCTCGCGCGATTCGTGCGGCGCGCCGAGGCGCTTGGCGATCTCGCCATAGGTCATGGTCTTGCCGGGTGGGATGGTGCGCGCGACCTCGTAGACCTTGCGATGGAATTCGGGCGTGTCGTCGAGGTCCACGGGGATGTCGGTGAGGTCGATCGCTTCACCGTTCAGGAGCGCCAGCACGCGATCGATGACGCGCTGCACGCCGGGAGGCGGGGGACTCTCGACGGCTCCCGCCCAGCGCTGCTGCAGGCGCGTGCGCGTGGCCTGGGCGGTGGCCAAGGGCAGGTGGAAGCCGGCAATGCCCTTGGCATTCCAGGCGATGCCGCAGCTGCCGATCGGCGAGTCGAAAAGGGCGAACGCTTGGGCGGACATGGCCCGCACGGTCCGCCTAACCGGTCATCCCGTCAAGTGGGGCAGTGGGCGATTTCAGGCGGCCTGGCGCAGGCGCGCCACCTCGCTCTCGACCAGGGCGCGATAGGGGCCGCGGCGGCTCATCAGCTCGTCGGGCGGGCCGTCCTGCAGCACGCGCCCGTGCTCGAGGAAGACGATGCGGTCGAAGGCGCGCAAGGTCGACAGCCGGTGGGCGATGGCGATCACGGTGCGGCCCTGCATCAGCCGGTCGAGCGCCTGGCGGATCATCTCCTCGGCCTCGCTGTCGAGCGACGATGTCGCCTCGTCGAGCAGCACGATCGGCGAATCCTTCAGGAGCGCGCGGGCGACGGCGATGCGCTGGCGCTGGCCGCCCGACAGGCGTGTGCCGCGGTCGCCGACGATGGTCGAGTAGCCGCTGGGCAACGCCTCGATGAAATCGCAGCGCGCCGCTTCGGCCGCCGCCTTGACCTCGCGATCGGACGCCTCGGGCCGGCCATACCGGATGTTCTCCAGGATCGAGCGGTGCAGCAGGGAGATGTCCTGCGGCACGAAGGAGATGGCGCGGCGCAGGCTCTCCTGGGTGATGTGGGCGATGTCCTGGCCGTCGATCAGGATGCGTCCGCGATCGAGGTCATGGAAACGCTGCAGCAGGGCGAGCGCCGTCGACTTGCCGCTGCCCGAGGGACCGACCAGGCCGGTGCGCCGGCCGGCGGCGATGTCGAGCGTGAAGCCCTCGAACACCCGGCGGCCGCCGGGGTAGCTGAAGGCGACGTTCTCGAACGCCGCCTGGGACGTGCCCTCGCGCCGCCGCGCCAGCGGCACCGCCTTGGGATGCTCACGCAGCTCATGCTCCTGCAGCAGCGTGCCGATGGCCTCAGCGAGGCGCGCCATGTGCTGTGTGACGTCGACCAGCGCCACCGCGAGGTCGCGCGTGGCGTGCAGGACGGTGAAGCCCAAGGTGCACACCAGCACGACGTCACCCGCGCTCGCCTGGCCGCGCTGCCACAGCACGATCGCCCAGGCCAGCACCGCCACCGTCAGCACGATGGTCAGCACCGCATGCAGGAGCCGCAGCCGCTCGAGGCACTGCAGGCTGCGGCGCCGCGCGGTCAGCTCCCGGCCGACCGTGCGGTCGAACCGGCTATGCTCGCGATGGATGGCGCCGAAGGTGCGGACCAGTGGCATGTTGCCGATGACGTCGGCCAGCTCGCCCTCGACCTTGGCCGCGCGGTTGGCGAAGCCGTGATGCAGGGGCGCGCCGCGCGCCGCGAGCTTGAACAGCAGCAGCATCACGATCGCGGCGATCGCCGTGAGCGCCGCCGCCATGGGCACGCTGACGACGGCGAGATAGGCGATGGCGCACAGCGTCGCCAGGCAGGGCGGCAGCACGTTCCAGATGAAAAGATTCTCCACCGCGAATGCGGCATTCGACGTCGCCGTGATGCGGCCCGTCAGCGTTCCCGCCAACCGCTGGGAGAAATAGTTCGGCGCATGTCCTGTAAGATGGCGGAAGAGCTCGCCGCGCAGGTCGCCGGTGACGCCGACGAAGGCATAGCTGGTGATCCAGCCGGCCAGACGCCACAAAAGATTGTCCGCGGCGATCAACGACACCAGCAGCGCGAAGGCCAACCAGATGGCACTGTTGTCCACGCTGCCCGACAGCACGTCGACCAGGAATTTTACGCCGTACTGCGAGCTCACCGAGCAGGCGACGGCGCCGATCACGGCCGCGAGGATGGCGGCATGCGACAGCGGCCGCCGGCGCACATAGCGCAGCAAGAAGGCAACCGGCCGCTTGGCATAAGAGCTGAGGCGATCCATTCCGCTCGTTGCGATGATTTGGGGTCCCTTGTCGTTACAGAAGATTTTCCGGACGTGCTGTGACAAAAAAAGGGTTGCCGCCCGCCGACCACATTTCGCGATCAACACCGGCTACGTTCACACGTGCCGAACCCCGGTCCCTGCCGGGGTTTGTCATGTCCGGCCACAGCGTTCACAAGGAGGCGGGTTTCATGCGAATCGCGCAAATTGCACCGTTGACCGAGGCGATCCCACCGGAACTGTACGGAGGCACCGAGCGCGTCGTTTCCTGGCTCACCGAGGAGCTCGTCGTTCTCGGTCACGATGTCACGCTGTTCGCCAGCGGCAATTCCCGCACCTCGGCGAAGCTCGACGCGATGTGGCCGCGCGCGTTGCGTCTCGACGACACGGTGCGCGACCCGATGGCGCTGCACATCGCCATGCTCGAGCATGTGCGCCGTCTCGCTCCCAAGTTCGACGTGCTGCACTTTCATCTCGACTACCTGCCGTTTTCGGTGTTCTCGCGGCAGGCCACGCCGTTCATCACGACCATGCATGGCCGCCTCGACCTGCCGGAACATCAAACGGTGTTCAACGCGTTCGGCTCCATCCCGGTCATCTCGATCTCCGACATGCAGCGCAAGCCGGTGCCGCAGGCACGCTGGATGAAAACGATCTATCACGGCTTGCCCGCCGATCTGTTGGCGCCCGGCCATGCAAAGCCCGGATATCTCGCCTTCCTCGGCCGCATCGCACCGGAGAAATCGGTCGACCGGGCGATCCGCATCGCCGTCGAGGCGGGACTGCCGCTGAAGATCGCCGCCAAGGTCGATCGCGTCGATCGCGACTACTTCGAGCGCGACATCCGGCCGATGCTCGACCTGCCGGGCATCGAGTATATCGGCGAGATCGACGATTCGCAGAAGTCGGCGTTCCTCGGCGGCGCCATGGCGCTGCTCATGCCCATCGACTGGCCCGAGCCGTTCGGCCTGGTGATGATCGAGGCGATGGCCTGCGGCACGCCGGTGATCGCCTTCCGCAGCGGCTCGGTGCCCGAGGTCGTCGAGCATGGCGTGACCGGCCTGATCGTCGAGAGCGAAGCCGCCGCCGTGGCCGCCATCAGGAACGAGCTCGCGCAGCTGTCGCGTCCGCGCATCCGCGCCCGCTTCGAGGAACGCTTCACCGCGCGGCGCATGGCCGAGGAATATCTCGACATCTATCGCGGCCTGATCGCCAGCAACCGGCGCCGCCGTCCGAAGACGATCAACGGCGCGAAGCCCGCCGATCAACATATCGATGACCGTCATCAAACTGGAATGGATCGTGGGCTATATGTAGGGGATTGAGCCGTTTCGGAGTGCTTGAGTGGCTGATCCGCAAGGCGAGAGCCGAGTCCGCCTGAAACATGCGGTGCGCCGCCATCGAGCATTGTCCCGAGAGGGCCTCCTCGAACGCCTGTTCGAGCGGCTGTTCCGCGGCCTGGTCTATACGCAGATCTGGGAAGATCCCGAGATCGACCTCGAGGCGCTGGCGCTTGGCCCCGATTGCCATGTCGTGGCCATCGCCTCGGGCGGCTGCAATGTGCTGTCCTACCTGACGGCTGACCCCGCGCGCATCACGGCCGTTGATCTCAGCCTGGCGCACGTGGCGCTCAATCGGCTGAAGCTCACGGCGGCTTGCCGCCTGCCGACCTGGCAGGCGTTCTACCAGTTCTTCGGCGCGGCCGACGATCCGGCCAACGTCGAGGTCTACGACCGGCTGATCGCACCGCATCTCGATGCCGAGAGCCGTGCCTACTGGGAGGGCCGCAGCCTGCACCAGGGCGGACGGCGGCGGATCTCGATCTTCGCCCGCAATGCCTACCGGCACGGCGTGCTCGGCCGCTTCATCGGCGTCAGCCACGTGGCGGCGCGTCTGTACGGCGTCGATCTGCGCCAGCTCCTCACCGCCCAATCGATCGAGGAGCAGCGCCGCTTCTTCGAGACCATGCTGGCGCCCCTGTTCGACAAGCCGGCGGTGCGCTGGGCGACGGCCAATCGGCTGTCGCTCTACGGCCTCGGCATCCCGCCGGCGCAGTACGAGGCGCTGGCAGGCGGCAGCGACATGCGCCACGTGCTGCGCTCGCGCGTCGAGCGCCTGGCCTGCGGCTTCAGCCTCGACGACAACTACTTCGCCTGGCAGGCCTTCGGCCGCTCCTACGCCGGCGAGGCCAGCGGACCGTTGCCGCCTTACCTGCGGCGCGAGCATTTCCATGCAGTGCTTTCCATGCCGTGCGCAGCCGCGCCGATCGCGTCGAGGTGATGAACCGCTCGATCACGGAATACCTCGCCGGCTGTTCCGACGCCTCGCGCGACCGCTATGTCCTGCTCGACGCCCAGGACTGGATGACCGACGACCAGCTCGACGCGCTGTGGCGGCAGATCACGCGCACCGCCCGGCCCGGCGCGCGCGTGATCTTCCGGACCGCGGCCGAGCCGTCGCTGCTGCCCGGTCGGCTCGATCCCGATCTGCTGGGGCGCTGGCGGTATGAAGAGACGCTGTCGCGTGAGCTTACCGATCGCGACCGATCGGCGATCTATGGCGGCTTCCATCTCTATGTCCTCGAGGGCTGAGGTGGCGGGCGAGGCGGCCCTGATGGACCGCATCTATCGCCGTCAGCGCCACGTCTACGACCTCACGCGCAAATACTACCTGCTGGGCCGCGACGAGCTGATCGAGCGGCTGGCGCCGCCGGCGGACGGCCGCGTGCTCGAGATCGGCTGCGGCACGGCGCGCAACCTGATCGCCGCGGCTCAGCGATGGCCGCAGGCGCAGCTCTACGGCATCGACATCTCGGGCGAGATGTTGAGTACGGCGCGACAGGTCATCGGACGCACCGACGTCGCCCATCGCATCGCGCTGGCGCGCGCCGATGCCACCACGTTCGATCCGGCCTGGCTGTTCGGCGTGCCGTGCTTTTCGCGCATCTTCTTTTCCTACAGCCTGTCGATGATCCCAGGCTGGCAGGACGCTCTGATCGAGGCGATCTCGTGGCTGTCGCCGGACGGTGAACTCCATGTCGTCGATTTCGGCGGCCAGGAGCGCCTGCCGGCCTGGTTCCGCGCCGGCCTGCGTCAGTGGCTGGCACGCTTCCACGTCAGTCCGCGTGATGCCCTGCAGGAGGAGCTCGAGATGCTGGCTGGCCGTGCCGGAACGCTCGTCCGCTTGGAGCGGCCTTACGGCGGTTACGCCCAGTACGCGCAGTTCCGACGCTGAGCCCGTCGGCTGAAGATCAGCTTCAGCCAAGGCCCCAGGTGGAAGGCGGTCATCAGCAGGTACATGAGGACCATTGCGTTGAAGGGGGACGCCCCTGGCGTGGCCGAGCAGAGCATGTCCAGCGGACCGCCACCGGGAACGGCTGTCAGCAGCGCCATGAAGGCGAAGGTCGGCGCTGCCGCCAGCGCCAGCCAGTCGGCCGCACCATGACCTGGGCGCGCTTGGTTCGGCATGGTCGATCTCCTGTCCGTGGGACGCCGGTTGTCCGTCGTGAGATAAGCTAGGACCGGATATCGGACGGTGAGAGTTACAAGTGTGTCGGGATTCCCATGGACTCGCTGATCACAGCCGCGGCGCGCGCCCTCGCCGCGGGTGACGTCCTGGGCGCCCTGAAGCGGGTCGGCGTGCGCGACGACCCGCCGGCCCTGGCGCTTCGCGGCATCGCGATGGCCCAGCTCGGCGATTTCGAGCGGGCCAAGGTTCTTTTGCGGCGGGCGGCGCGCGCCTTCAGTCCGCGGGAGGCGGTGGCCCGCGCGCGCTGTGTCGTCGCCGAGGCCGAGATTGCGCTGGTCTCGCGCGATCTTGGCTGGCCCGCCAAGGCGCTCGACTCGGCGCGGGCGACGCTCGAAGCCCATGGTGACCGGATCAATGCCTCACATGCCCGGCTCCTCGAGGTCCGGCGGTTGCTTCTGATCGGCCATCTCGACGAAGCGGAGCAGGCGCTCGCCGGGTTCGATCCTGCGTCCTTGCCGCCGGCGTTGCGGGCCAATCACGAGCTGGTCGTTGCTGGCATCGCCCTGCGGCGGCTTCGCACGAAGATGGCGCGCGCGGCACTCGCCCGGGCCGGGCGGGCCGGGCGGGACGCAAACATCCCGGCATTGACGGCGGAAGTTGAAAGCGCGTCACAGGTCCTGGACACGCCCGCGGCCCGCCTGATCGCGCGCGGCGACGAGCGGCTCCTCCTGCTCGAGGACGTCGAAACCCTGCTGGCCTCGAAAGCACTCGTGGTCGACGCCTGCCGTCATGCCGTGCGTAACGGCGACACGGTGGTCTCGCTCGCGAGGCGTCCGGTGTTGTTCGCCCTTGCCCGCGCACTGGGCGAGGCGTGGCCTGCGGATGTGTCGAGAGGCACGCTCATCACACAGGCTTTCAGGGCACGGCACGTCGACGAATCGCATCGCGCGCGGCTGCGGGTGGAGATCGGGCGGCTGCGGGCGGCGCTGCGGCCGCTGGCTGGCGTGAGCGCGACCAGCCAAGGCTTTGCCCTGGTGCCGCGGCGCTCTCGCGAGGTCGTCGTGCTGGCGCGGCCGGTCGAGGAGGAGCATGCGGCGGTGCTGGCCTTCCTTGCCGACGGCGAATCGTGGTCGAGCTCAGCCCTGGCGCTGGCGCTGGCGGCGAGCCAGCGGACCGTGCAGCGGGCGCTCGATGCGCTGGCGGCGGCGGGCAAGGTGCAATTCTATGGCCGCGGCCGGGCGCGCCGCTGGCTGACCCGCCCGCTGCCGGGTTTCACGACAACCTTGTTACTCCCGGGACCGCTGCCGAGTGATTAGATCAGACTCTGTCACCCCGAGCGAAGCGAGGGGCCTTTACGGCAACAGGATAAGGTCCCTCGCTACGCTCGGGATGACAGTGGGTTTCAAGGAGAAAGCCATGAAACAGTCCCCCGCCGAGATCCTCCGTGAATATGGACCCTTCCCCGGCGTCGACGCCGTGAATGGCGTCACGTTCGACGGTCAGAACGTCTGGTTCGCCTCGGGCGACAAGCTGAACGCCCTCGATCCGGCCAACGGCAAGGTGCAGCGCACGATCGAAGTCGCCGCGCACGCGGGCACGGCATTCGACGGCCGGCACCTGTTCCAGATCTCCGAGGATCGCATCCAGAAGATCGATCCCAAGACCGGCAAGGTGCTGGCGACGATTCCCGCTCCCGGCAATGGCGGCGATTCGGGCATGGCATGGGCTGAAGGCTCGCTGTGGGTCGGCCAGCATCGCGGCCGCAAGATCCATCAGATCGACCCTGAAACGGGCAAGATTCTGCGCACCATCGAGTCCAACCGTGTCGTCACCGGCGTCACCTGGACCGACGGCGAGCTGTGGCATGGCACTTGGGAAGGCGATGAGAGCGACGTGCGGCGCATCGATCCGAAGACCGGCGAGGTGCTGGAAAGGCTCGAGATGCCGGTCGGCACGGGCGTATCGGGGCTCGAGGCCGATGGCGGCGACCGGTTCTACTGCGGCGGCGGCAGCAGCGGGAAGGTGAGGGCCGTTCGAAGGCCTAAGAGATAACCTTCCTCCCATGCTGCGCATGGGAAATGACCCGAAGGACTGGTTCCGCCCCTAGGAATTCTCTCGATTTTGCGCCCGCCGAGGGAGGGCTTGCGCAGCCCCGTGCGGTATCGCGGGGGCTGCCCTGCAGTGCCCCTGCTCGGCAAGGCACTGGCGAGGCTTGGGGCGCAGTGCTAACCGGGCAGAAGCAAAGTGTCGGGAGTACCCCAGGATGACCGAAGCCTTCATCTGCGATGCCATTCGCACCCCCGTCGGGCGCTACAACGGCGGCCTCGCCGCCATGCGTGTCGACGATCTCGCCGCCCATCCCATCAAGGCGCTGATGCAACGCAATGCCAATGTCGATTGGGGCTCGGTCGACGATGTGATCTATGGCTGCGTCAACCAGGCGGGCGAGGACAATCGCAACGTCGCGCGCATGGCGGGCCTTTTGGCCGGCCTGCCGGTCGAGGTGGCGGGGGCCACGGTCAACCGTCTGTGCGGCTCGGGCCTGGAGGCCGCCGGCCACGCAGCACGCGCCGTCAAGCTCGGCGAGGCCGACATGATGATCGCAGGTGGCGTCGAGGGCATGACGCGCTCGCCCTATGTCATGGGCAAGCCCGAGGGTCCGTTCGACCGTAGCATGAAGCTCGAAGACACGGTGCTGGGCTGGCGCTTCGTCAATCCGCGCATGAAGGCGGCCTACGGCATCGACCCGATGGGCCAGACCGCCGAGAACGTCGCCGGCGAGCACCAGATCAGCCGCACCGACCAGGACGCCTTCGCCTATCGCAGCCAGCGCCGCTGCAAGGCGGCGCAGGATCGCGGCTTCTTCGACAAGGAGATCGTCAAGGTCTGCGTCAAGAAGGGCAAGACCGAGACCATCGTCGACAAGGACGAGCATCCGCGCGGCGACACCACGATGGAGACCCTGTCCAAGCTGCCGGCGGCGTTCCGCGAAGGCGGCTCGGTGACGGCCGGCAACTCGTCGGGCATCAACGACGGCGCCTGCGCCATGATCGTGGCCTCGGAAGCCGCTGCCAAGGCCAACGGCCTGGTGCCGCGGGCGCGCATCCTGGCCGCCGTGTCGGCCGGCGTGCCGCCGCGCGTCATGGGCATCGGCCCGGTGCCGGCGACGCAGAAGCTTTTGGCCAAGCTCGGCATGACCATCCGCGATTTCGACGTGGTCGAGCTCAACGAGGCGTTCGCCGCCCAGGCGCTGGCCGTGCTGCGCCAGCTCGGCCTGCCGGACGACGCCGAGAACGTGAACCCCAACGGCGGCGCCATTGCGCTCGGCCATCCGCTCGGCGCCTCGGGCGGCCGGCTGATGATCACCGCGCTCAACCAGCTCGAGGTCACCGGTGGCAAGCGCGCGCTCTGCACGATGTGCATCGGCGTTGGCCAGGGCATCGCACTCGCCATCGAACGCGTCTGATCATCGGACCGCGGGCCTCCAGGCCCGCTCATGGCCGGGAGCGCGGCACTCCAGTGCCGCTCATGGGCTCTGTGATCGACAAAGACGAAGAGCATGAGCGGGCCTGGAGGCCCGCGGTCCAATGATCAAGCCGTCGCGTTCAGATTGATGCCGGCCTGGCGCATCTCGGTCAGCTTGCGCTTCTTGCTGCCGTCGAGGTCGATGGCGGCGGTCGCCTCCTGGACCACGGCGACGTCGAAGCCGGCTTGCCGCGCATCGATCGCCGACCAGGCGACGCAGTAGTCGAGCGCCAGGCCGCAGAATATCAGCCGCGTGAAGCCGCGCGCCTTCAGGTAGCCGTCCAATCCGGTGCGCGTCATGCGGTCGTTCTCGCGGAATGCCGAATAGGAATCGATGCCGGTATGGAAGCCCTTGCGCACGATCATCTGCGCCTTGGTGGTGTGCAGGTCAGGATGGAACTCGGCGCCCGGCGTGCCCTGTACGCAATGGTCCGGCCACAGGGTCTGTGGCCCATAGGGAAACTGCACGGAGGAAAAGGGCGCGGCATCGCGCCAGGCGCTGGCGAACGAGGCATGGCCCGGCGGATGCCAGTCCTGCGTCAGCACGATGTGGTCATGACGGCCGATCAGGCGGTTGACCAGCGGCACGATCGCGCGCGCGCCCGGGACGGCAAGCGCACCGCCCTCGCAGAAGTCGTTCTGCATGTCGACCACGATCAGCGCCTCGTTCGGCATTACGCACGCTCCGTCACAATGGCGGTATGTCTCCGCGGCCCTGTTCTTCCTCGAAGGCGGCGATCCAGGGATCGAGCGAACCGCTTTCGATGGCGCCCCTGAGGCCGCGCATGATGTCCTGGTAGTAGTGCAGATTGTGCCACGTCAGCAGCATCGCCCCAAGAATCTCCTCGGTGCGGATCAGGTGCTGCAGGTAGGCGCGGCTGTGATGGCGGCAGGCGGGACAGGCGCACTGCTCGTCGATCGGCCGCGCGTCGTCGCGATGGCGGGCGTTGCGCAGATTGAGCTCGCCGCGGCGGGTAAAAGCCTGCGCCGTGCGGCCGCCGCGCGTCGGCAGCACGCAGTCGAACATGTCGATGCCGCGTTTCACGGCGCCGACGATATCAGCCGGCCGTCCCACGCCCATCAGGTAGCGCGGCCGGTCGGCAGGCAGCATGGGCGTTGTCACATCAAGGACACCGAACATGACCTGCTGGCCCTCGCCGACGGCGAGGCCACCGACCGCATAACCTTCGAAGCCGATGGCGGTCAGCGCCTTGACGCTCTCGGCCCGCAGATCGGGATAGACGCTGCCCTGGACGATGCCGAACAGGCCGTAGCCCGGCCGGTCGACGAAGGCGCGCCTGCCGCGCTCGGCCCATTTCATCGACAGCCGCATGGAGAAGGCGGCGGCGTCCTCAGCGACCGGCCAGCTCGTGCATTCGTCGAACGACATGGTGATGTTGGTGTCGAGCAGGTGCTGGATCTCGATCGAGCGCTCGGGTGTGAGGCGATGTTCCGAGCCGTCGAACGGCGAGCGGAAGGTGACGCCGTCGGGATCGAGCTTGCGCAGGTCTTTTAGCGACATGACCTGGAAGCCGCCCGAATCGGTCAGGATGGGCCGCGGCCAGTTCATGAACTTGTGCAGGCCGCCCTGCGCCGCCACGCGTTCCGCGCCTGGCCGCAGCATCAGGTGGAAGGTGTTGCCCAGCACGATCTCCGCGCCGGTCTCGGCGACCGACTGCGGCAGCATGGCCTTGACCGTGCCGCCAGTGCCGAGCGGCATGAAGGCTGGCGTCTCGACGGTGCCGTGCGCCGTGCCGATGCGGCCGCGCCGTGCGGCGCCGTCGGTGCCGAGCAGTTCGAAGGAAAGACTCATCGCCGCAACAAACAACAATCGCCGTAGGAATAGAAGCGGTATCGCTCGCGCACGGCGTGCGCATAGGCAGCCTTCATGCGCTCCAGGCCGGCGAAGGCCGCCACCAGCATGAAAAGCGTCGAGCGCGGCAGGTGGAAGTTGGTCAGCAGCAGGTCGACGGCGCGGAAGCGAAAGCCCGGCGTGATGAAGATGTCGGTCTCGCCGGTCCACGCGCCCACGACGCCGTCGCGGTCGCGCGCGACGGTTTCCAGGAGTCGGAGCGCCGTCGTGCCGATCGAGACGACGCGGCCGCCCCTCGTGCGCGTCTCGGCGATCGCGCGGGCGGTCGCAGCGGGCACCTCGCCCCATTCGGCATGCATGGTGTGGGCATCGGTGTTGTCGACACGCACCGGCTGGAAGGTGCCGGCGCCGACATGCAGGGTGACGCTCGCCGTGGCGATGCCGGCGTCGGTGAGCGAGGCCAGAAGCTCGGGTGTGAAGTGGAGGCCGGCGGTGGGCGCGGCGACCGAGCCGTCGTAGCGGGCGAACATGGTCTGGTAGTCAGCGCGGTCCTGCGCGTCGGCTACGCCGCCACGGATGTAGGGCGGCAGCGGCACCGCGCCGCTGTGCTCGAGGGCTGCCAGGAAGCCCGGTCCCGTCGTGTCGAAGGCGAGGACAATCGAGCCATCCTCGTTCTTGGCTTCGACCGTGGCGCCAAAGCCCGTGAAAGCAATGCCGTCACCCGGCCGCAGGCGCTTGGTCGGGCGGCTGAAGGAGAGCCATCGTCCGCCGCCCAGGTCGCGGATCAGCAGGGCCTCGACCGCGACGTCCTGCCGGCCGGCCGTACCGGCACGCACGCCCCTGAGGCGTGCCGGGATCACCTTGGTGTCGTTGAAGACCAGAAGGTCGCCGCGGCTGAGCAGCGCGGGCAGGTCGCGCACCGTGCGGTCGTGCAGGCCGCCGGCGGCGACGTCGAGCAGGCGCGCGGCATCGCGCGGATGGACAGGCCGCTGGGCTATGAGTTCGTCGGGGAGGTCGAAGTCGAAGAGGTCGACGCGCATCGCGCTTATAACATTCGATCAGGCACGTTTTTCGACGATCTTCTGGAACATTGACCTCTGTTCCGGAGAAAGACGGCGATAGACTGCCGCCAGAAGTTTGATCAAGTCATCGCTTGATGCAACTTCGTCGGACTGGTCGCCAGTTCTAACGACAGAAATTCGAGCCAAGGAGTTCGGCTTCTTCCCGAAGCGAGCGCACAGCTCGCTAAGGGCGACCCAAAGTTCACCGTAGCGAGGGTCGTAGTGCTTGCCGACAGGATCCGCCCACTGCTGAAGAATACTCTCCGTTGCTCGGCCATCGAGGTCCAGATCCGCACGCTCGATGTACTCTTTCGGGCTAAGGTTCTGGTAGCCGATGAACTTCGAAGGTCCGAACAACCAACCTTTGGCCTTCGGTAGTGCATACCACGCTCGTACATAGGGCATTCGGTCCTTCGTACTTTCGAGGTTTCGGTTATAGGCATGGATATTCGTGATCATTTGGTCTATGGACACTATCCTCATTATCATACCGTTCCTCCATGTTCTTCATGAAGTTCATGATTATAATGAAGATAAAGACTGACGGCATATTCGTCAATCTTGCTTGGGGCATCGCGATTTTGCGTGAATTACGCAAATTACGTAGTATGCCACTCCCCACTGCAGTGAGATGTCCATGAGTCTTTCGAAGACGATTCCTGCCTCCCAGTTCACTCGGAACTTCGGACGCTACCGCCTGCGTGCCCAGCGTGAGGCTGTCGCCGTCTCGAGCCACGGCCAGATCACAGGATACTTCGTTGGTCCGGACGAGTACGAAGAGTTCAAGCGCTTTCAGGCGAGTCGGCGCAGCTTTGCTACCGTCGAGCTATCCGATGAGAAGGCGAAGGCGATTGGCAAGTCGCGTATGGATCCGCGACACGCACACCTCGACTCACTGCTCCGCCGCAAGTAGCGGCACTGCATGCCGATACCCATTCCAGAGCCAGGTCTCGTCATATCGTACGCTTATCTTTGGCACCACGAGCACCAGGTCGGACAAGAAGAGGGTCGCAAAAACAGACCCAGCGTCATAGTTCTCGCCGTAGAGCAAGAAGCTGACGCTACAGCTGTGGTCACCGTGCTGCCGATCACCCACATTGCTCCGAGCGATCCTGCATCGGCCATCGAGATACCTCCGGCGGTGAAACGGCATCTTGGTCTTGACGACGATAGGTCATGGATCGTCGTGGCCGAGGGGAATGAGTTTCTCTGGCCTGGCTACGACTTGCGTAAACGGCCGGGGAGCGATCGATACGACTACGGTTTCCTACCACCACGATTCTTTCAGCAAATCGTCAAGGCGTTCGTCGCTCTTCGTCGGGCCGGTAAACGTCGCACTGCCCCTCGCGGATAGCGCAAGCGGGAACATCGGCCGCGAGACTACGCTGTTCCGATATCCATGACGTCTGCGTCGGAATCGTTCCGCCGGCTCGGCATCGGGATCGACCAGGGCGACGAATGGACGATCAGCTCATCGGGAGGTCGAAGCCGAAGAGATCGACGCGCATCTGGAATGGGTTCAATATGACGCGATGGCGGATTTCTCAACCCGGCTGGCGACAGTCGAGGACGCGGCGGGGATCGCCCGGGTGTTCTCGCCGTCCTTCCGGCTGCTCAGCTTCCTGCCCATGTTGCACACGGAAGAAGAGGATCGCTGGTTCATTGAGAATGTGATCCTGAAGGAATGCGTCGTCACGGTGGCTGAAGGGGACACGGGCATCGTTGCGTTCCTGGCGCTGCAAGGCGAGGAGGTTCGCATGCTCTATGCCCATCCGGACTTCATCGGCGTGGGAGCCGGCAGCCTGTTGATCGAAAGTGCCAAGCGATCGGGCGAGGCGGCGCTGGAGCTGTGGTGCTTCCAGGCCAACACGCACGCCCGCCGGTTCTACGAACGACGCGGCTTCAAGGCGGTCCGCTTCACCGACGGCCACGACAACGAGGAGAAGACGCCGGACGTGCGCTATCGCTGGGCGCGCGACCCCGCCTAGTACCGACTATTACTGGACAGTGATTCACGGCTGTCACCCCGAGCGTAGCGAGGGGCCTTTGAAGCCGCAGGAAAGGTCCCTCGCTGCGCTCGGGATGACAGCAGGCCCTTATCAGTCAATTGTGATTCCAGGTACTAGGCGGTGCCGACGTCCATGACGTCGGTATCCGAATCGTCAGCTGGCGGCTGGACATGGGGATCGACCAGGGCGACGAAGCGGGACACGCCGTCCACGACTACGCGCTTCACGCGGGCGCGCGTTTCCAGGCAATGGAGGTGCGCCAGGGTCTCGCCGAAGGCGAAGACGATCTGGTTGTTGTCGAGATGGCGCGGGAACAGCACCGGCACCATGTCCCAGCCGGTGGCGCCCTCGGCGCCGCGATGGGCGATGGCGGCGGTCATGTCGTTCAGCCGGGCGTCGTGGTGGGCGACGAGCTGATCGAGCCGGGTGTGCAGGCCGACGAAGGGGAAGCCGTGGCTCGGCAGCACCAGTGCGTTGGCGGGCAGGCGGCGGAAGCGCGAGAAGCCGTCGAGGAACCAGGTGAGCGAATCGGCCTCCGGCTCGTTGGGCCACACGCCGACATTGGTGCTGATCTTGGGCAATACCTGGTCGCCCGCGATCAGCACATTGAGCTCGGGGCACCACAGCGAGGCATGCTCAGGCGCATGCCCGCGGCCGACGATGACGTCCCAACGATGACCGCCCAAGGTGATGGGATGGGCATGGATCAGGCGCTGGAAGGTCGGCGGCAACGGCCCCACGCCCTTGGCGTAGCCGCCCTTGTGGCGATGGAACAGCGGGATCTTGTCGGCCGGCACGCCGTTGCGCGCCAGGTGTGCGGCGCGCAGATCCTCGTTCTCGATGAAGTCGTTGCGGGCGGCGATGGCGCTCATGTACTCGCCGAGCGTCATCCAGAGCGGCGCGCCCCAGCGGCTGCACAGCCAGCCGGCCAGGCCGACATGGTCGGGATGCAGGTGGGTGGCGATGACCCGCTTCACCGGCTTGCCCGAAAGCTTGTCGGCGAAGATCTTCTCCCATAGCTCGCGCGTTTCGGGCGTGTTGATGCCGGTGTCGACGATGGTCCAGCCGTCGGCTTCCTCGACCAGCCACAGGTTGATGTGGTTGAGCTGGAAGGGCAGCGGCATGCGCAGCCAGTAGATGCCGGGGGCGACGTTCTTGATGGTGCCGGGCTCCGGCACGTCGCCGCAGGGGAAGCGAAGCTGCGCCAGCAGGCGCTGCGAGAGGTCTGGTGAATCGGGCATGGATCGACCCTAGCCCCTCAGCGAGCGGCCTGTCACCGGTGCGAACCGACGACCCGCCATGCGATATCCCGCCGGCAGAAGCCCTCCGGCCAGTCTATGAGGTCGACCGCACGGTACGCGCGGTTACGGGCCTCGTCGACGGTCGACGCCATGGCCGTCACGTTCAGCACGCGCCCGCCATTGGCCAGCACACGCTTGCCGTCGGGGCCGAACTTCGTACCGGCATGGAAAATCTGCACGCCCTCTACCTTGCCGGCGGCATCGAGGCCGCGGATCTCGGTGCCTTTCTGGTAGGCATCGGGGTAGCCATTGGCGGCCATGACCACCGTCAGCGCGCTGTCGTTGGACCAGCGCAGGTCGAAATGCTTCAGCCCGCCGTCGGCGCAGGCGATCAGCGCCGGCACGAGATCGGACTTGAGCCGCATCACCAGCACCTGGGTCTCGGGATCGCCGAAGCGGCAGTTGTACTCGAAGATCTTCGGGCCCTGCGCCGTGATCATCAGCCCGGCATAGAACACGCCCTTGAACGGCATGCCGGCCGCGGCCATGGCGCGCGCGGTCGGCAGGATGATCTCGTCCATGGTGCGCTTCTGCATGGCCGCGTCGAAGATCGGCGCCGGCGAATAGGCGCCCATGCCGCCGGTGTTGGGGCCCTTGTCGTTGTCAAAGGCGCGCTTGTGGTCCTGCGCGCCGATCAGCGGCAGGACGTGCTCGCCGTCGCAGAGCGCGAAGAAGCTCATCTCCTCGCCGACCAGGAACTCCTCGATGACGACTGATGCGCCGGCCGCGCCGAAGCGGTTGCCCGACAGCATGTCCCGCGCCGCCTCGATCGCCTGCTCGACCGTCTCGGCCACCACGACGCCCTTGCCGGCAGCGAGGCCATCGGCCTTCACGACGATCGGCGCACCCTGTGCCTTGATGTAGGCGGTGGCCTTGTCGGCGTCGGTGAAGCGCTCGTAGGCGCCGGTCGGGATGTTGTGGCGTTTGCACAGCTCCTTGGTGAAGCCCTTGGAGCTCTCGAGCTGCGCCGCCTTCTGCGAGGGGCCGAACACCTTGATGCCGGCCTCGGTAAAGCGGTCGGCCAGGCCCATCGCCAGCGGCACCTCGGGCCCTACCACCACGAAATCGATCTTTTCCCGCTTGGCCAGCGCCACCTGGCCCGCGATGTCCTCGGCGGCGACGTCAATGCATTCGGCGACCTGGGTTATGCCGGCGTTGCCGGGGGCGCAGTAGAGTTTTGTACACAAGGGGGAGGCGGAGATGGCCCAGCAGAGCGAATGTTCGCGGCCACCGCCACCCACTACCAGAATCCGCATATCTCCAACCTCTTGAAATCAGGCCCTATTCTGCCAATATGACCATTGGTCATGACCATGGTCACATTGCGGGTTCTGCTATGACAAAAACCATGAAAGCGTCTGAGTGCAAAGCGAAGTTTTTGGGCGTGCTAGACGACGTCGCGTCCAAGCACGAACGGGTGATCGTGACCAAGAACGGCAAGCCAGTCGCTGAAATCATTCCCTTTGTGGAGAAGCCGAAATCGATCATTGGCGCCCTCAAGGGGTCAGTCACACTCATGGGCGACCTTGATGAGCCAACGGGCGAAGACTGGGAGGCGCTTAAAGAATGAGCGTTGTACTCGACACCAATGCGCTGGTGTGGGCATTCGAAGGCGACAAGGCCTTGGGACGTCGCGCCGAGCATGTGATTGATCAGGCTGTGTTGGATGGCGCTGCGCACGTTTCGGCAATTTCGTTTTGGGAACTCGCGCTCAAGATTCGTAAAGGAAAGTTCGGCCTCGCGCAGCCAATAGCGGATTGGCGCGCCAGCATTTTGCGTCTGGGCGTTCGCGAAGTGGCGATCGATGGGCTGATCGGTATCGCAGCAAATGAACTGCAAAACATGCATGATGACCCCGCTGACCGCTTGATCGTTGCAACTGCGCTTAACCTTGGTGCGTCGCTCGCGACCTCAGACGCGCGCTTGCTCGCGTGGAAGGGGTCACTCGCCCGTATCGACGCTCGGGTGTAGCGTCGCCTCATGGAATCGATGGCGCCCGAACAGGCCACCAGCAACGTCCCGGAATTCACCGTCTCGGAGCTCTCCTTTGCCCTGAAGCGCGAGATCGAGACGGCATTCCCGCGCGTGCGCGTGCGCGGCGAGATCAGCCAGCCGTCGTTCCCGCGCTCGGGCCATTGCTATTTCCGGCTCAAGGACGAGAACGCCGTGATCGACGGCGTATGCTGGAAAGGCACGATCCCGCGGCTGGGCATCCGGATCGAGGAGGGGCTGGAGGTCATCGCCACCGGCAGGCTCACGACCTATGCCGGTTCCTCGCGCTACCAGATCATCGTCGATCGCCTGGAGCTGGCGGGCGAAGGTGCCCTGCTGAAGCTTCTCGAGGACCGCCGCAAGAAGCTCGCGGCCGAAGGGCTGTTCGACGCCGACCGCAAGCGGGCATTGCCGTTCCTGCCCGAGGTGGTGGGCGTCGTGACCTCGCCGTCGGGCGCGGTGATCCGCGACATCCTGCACCGGATTTCCGACCGCTTCCCGCGCCGCGTTCTGGTCTGGCCGGTGGCGGTGCAGGGCGAGAAGGCGGCGGGCGAAGTGGCCGCAGCCATCGCGGGCTTCAATCGTCTGCCCGAGCAAGGCCCCGTGCCGCGGCCCGACGTGCTGATCGTGGCGCGCGGCGGCGGCAGCCTGGAAGACCTGTGGGCCTTCAACGAGGAGATCGTGGTGCGCGCCGCGGCGGCCTCGACCATCCCGCTGATCTCGGCGGTCGGCCACGAGACCGACACCACGCTGATCGACTTCGCCTCCGACCGTCGCGCACCGACGCCGACCGCGGCGGCCGAGATGGCCGTGCCGGTGCGCGCCGATCTGATTGCCCAGACGCTCGACTTCGGCAAGCGCACGATCGCCTGCATGAACCGCGTGCTGCGCGAGGCCACGCTCGCCGTGACCGGCCTGGCGCGCGGTCTGGGCGATCCCTTGCGCCTGATCGAGGAGCGCCAGCAGCGGCTCGATGTCAGCGGCGAGCGCCTGGCGCTGGCGACGCGCGGACTGGTCGAGCGCCGCGGCCATGCGCTGGCGGCGGCGCGGCTGGTCAGCCCTCAACGGGTGATCGACGCCAAGCAACAACTGTTCGATAGCGAAGTTCGGGCGTTGAAGTCGGCGGCCGAGCGGTTCAAGGCCGATACGCTGCAAAAGGCCGAGCGCATGCTTGAACGACTCGAGCGTTACGGCGACCAACTAAGACGCCATGGTGGCGACCTGTTGCAGCATGGCGAGCGCCAGGTCGATCAACTCGGCAAGCTGCTTGAGAGCTATTCCTTCCATTCCGTGCTGAATCGCGGCTTTGCCCTGGTGCGCGACCAGGACGGTCATCCAGTGCTGGCGGCGGCAGACGCGCGCGGCGGCGACACGCTCAGCATCGAGTTCGCCGACGGCAAGATCGGCGCCAAGGTGACGGATGGCGCGGGCGCAGCCCCGCGTCCCGCGGCTCCACCACGTCGCCGCGATGGCGGCAGCGGCAATCAAGGCTCTTTGTTGTAGGAGAGGGAACGCTCATGACCACGGCGCCGCTGTCGGCCGAGACGATCAAGAACTTCATGTATGCCAGCACGGCCACCGTCTCCATGCAGATGCTGAAGCGCGGCTTTCGCAACACGTCGATCAGCGGTGTGCACCCGGTCAATCCCAAGGCGACGCGCCTGGTCGGGCCGGCCTACACGCTTCGCTACATTCCCGGCCGCGAGGATCTCGACAAGCCGCCGACGCCCAACGATCCGCCGTCGGCCCAGCGCAAGGCGATCGAGGAGACGCCGGCGGGCTCAGTGCTGGTGATCGGCACCGAAGCCAACACGCGGTCGGGCACGATCGGCGACATCCTGGCGCTGCGGCTGAAGGTGCGTGGCGTGGCCGGCGTGCTGAGCGACGGCGCCATGCGCGACACGCCGGTGATCTCCAAGATCGACGATTTCCCGGTCTACTGCTCGGCGGCGGCCGCGCCGCCCAGCATGAACCACCTCCACCCCGTCGAGGTGCAGGCGCCGGTCGGCATCCGCGGCGTGCCGGTCTATCCCGGCGACGTGATCGTCGCCGACGAGGACGGCGCCATCGTCGTGCCGCGCCATCTCGCCGATGAGGTGGCGCGCGATTCCTTCGAGCAGGAACGGCTGGAGAAGTTCGTCGCCATCCGCGTCGCCCAGGGCACGCCGATCACCGGGACCTATCCGCCCAACGACGAGACCAAGGCGCTGTATCAGGCCTGGATCAAGGCGGGCGAACCGCCGAACGGCTGAGGGGAGAGGAGACCATGCGCCACGCCATCGTTGGAGCAGCGACGCTGCTGCTCGCGGCATGCAGCAGCCCGCCGCCTGTCTCCCTGGCGCCGCCGGGCCAGGACGCGGCCGGCAAGCAGTTCAATCCGCCGCCCGCGGGCATGGCGGCGGTGTACTTCTACAATCCCACGAGCAATGGACCGACGATCAACGTCACGGTGGGGCCGATGGTGATCGGCAGCCTGGCGCCGACGAGCTGGATGCGGGTCGAGCTTGGCGCCGGCTGGCACGCCATGAGCTGCACGACAGCAAACTCGGCCAATCCATCGTCGATTACCTTGGCGCCGGGGCAGATGCGCTTCATCGATATCGAGATGCCACCGGGCTCGCCGGTCTGCTCGATCCGCGAAGCCAGTCCCGACGCGGGCCGCGCCGGCGTGCTGGCCGGACAGCGGACGATGCAGATTCAATAAATTCCGTCATCCCGAGCGAAGCCGCCCAAAGGGCGGCGTAGTCGAGGGACCTGTTCTTGTCGACGCCGCGACAGAACAGATCCCTCCACTCCGCCTCGCTCCGCTCGGCTCCGGTCGGGATGACGCTACGGATGAATCTCCGACGGATTGCCGTAGGGCTTGGTGATCAGCTCGAGCAGGTGGCCGTTGGGATCCTCGAAGTAGACGCCGCGGCCGCCCCAGTGGTGGTTGATCTTGCCGGGGCCGCTCTTGTCGTGGTCGGCGAAGTAGGCGACGCCTGCACTCTTGATGCGCGCGAACGAGGCGTCGAACTCCTGGTCGTCGACCAGGAAGGCGTAGTGCTGGGTGCGCACATCCTTGGAATCGACGAAGTCGAGGGTGACTCCGTTGCTGGTCTGCACCGGACGGAACGGTCCCCACTGCGGCTGCGGCTGCACACCCAGGATCTCGGCGAGGAAGGTCGCCGATGCGTCCTTGTCCTTGGCGGGGATGATGATGTGGTTGAGGGCTGGCATCGCGACCTCCGTTGGCTGCCTTAAAGATGGTTCGCAGCCCGGAGGAGTTCAACCGCCCTATGACGCCGCCGCATCCGGCACGGTGCGCCGCTTCAGCGGCTGCCAGACGCCGCGTGGAATGGGCTGCAGGGTGGCGAGGAACTGCGCCGCGCAGCGTTCCCAGGTGAAGGTCTCGGCGTGGCGGCGGCAATCGGCGGGATCGCGGTCGATGGCGGCCAGGCAGGCGGTGCGCAGGTCCTCGTCGAGCGCACCGACTTTCGGATCGGTAACCACATCGAGCGGCCCCGGCACGGGATAGCCCGCGACCGGCACGCCCGAGGCCAGCGCCTCGACCATGACCAGGCCGAACGTGTCGGTGCGGCTGGGGAAGACGAAGCAGTCGGACTCGGCGTAGCGCAGCGACAGCTCGTCGGTGTCGACCGAGCCGAAGAAGCGCGCGTCCTTGTAGCGGCTTTTGAGCTCCTTGAGCTGCGGGCCGCCGCCCACCACCCATTTGGTGCCCGGCAGATCGAGATCGAGGAAGGCTTTTATGTTCTTCTCGATCGCAAGCCGTCCGGCATAGAGCCAGATCGGCCGCGCGTCGCCGGTCTGGGTGCGCGGGCGCGGATGGAAGGCCGTGATGTCGACGCCGCGCGACCATGGCGCCAGATTCTTGAAGCCGCGCTCCGTGAGGTCATCGCGGATCGACTGCGCCACCACCAGCACCCCCGCCGACGGCGCGTGGAAGCGGCGCACGAAGGCGTAGCTCCACGACAGGGGCAGGCGGATGCGGGCATGCACGTATTCGGGAAAGCGCGTGTGGTAGGCGGTGGTGAAAGGGATACCGCGCGCCAGGCAGAAGTTGCGCGCTGCCCAGCCCAGCGGTCCCTCGGTGACCAGGTGGATGGCGTCGGGCGCGTAGAGCTTCAGCATGTGCGCCAGGCGCGCGCCGGGGAACAGCGAGAGCCGGATCTCGGGATAGGTCGGGCAGGGCAGCGTGCGGAAGCGGTCGGGGCCGAAGACTTCGACGTCGTGGCCGTCGGCGCGCAGGATCTGGGCCACGGTCTCGATGGTACGCACCACGCCGTTGATCTGCGGCCGCCAGGCGTCGGAGACGATGGCGATGCGCAATCCGGCTACTCCGCCGCCATGCGGACGGGCGCCGCCAGACGCGGCAGCATGGCATCGCGACGCGCGACCTCCTCGGCCCAGTGCACGATGCGCAGGCGGCCGTCGAAGTCCTCGACCAGGGCGGTGCAGCTTTCCACCCAGTCGCCGTCGTTGCAGTAGAGGATGCCGTCGATGGTGCGGATCTCGGCGTGGTGGATGTGGCCGCACACCACGCCGTCGACGCCGCGGCGGCGCGCTTCGCTCGCGACGGCGTGCTCGTAGTTGTCGATGAACTGGACCGCGTTCTTGACCTTGTGCTTGAGGTACGCCGACAGCGACCAGTAGGGCAAGCCGAGCTTGCGGCGCGCCCAGTTGAAGGTCGTGTTGATGCGCAGCGCCGCGCTGTAGGCCCAGTCGCCCAGGATGGCGAGCCAGCGCGCGTAGCGCACGATGCCGTCGAACTGATCGCCGTGGATGATCAAGAGCTTGCGACCGTCCGGCTGGACGTGGATGGCTTCTTCCTCGACTTTCACGTCGCCGAAGGTGAGCTGGCAGTATTGCCGCGCCGCCTCGTCATGATTGCCGGGGATGTAGATGACGTTGGTGCCCTTGCGCGCCTTGCGCATGATCTTCTGCACCACGTCGTTGTGCGCCTGCGGCCAGTACCACCAGCGCTTCAGGCGCCAGCCATCGACAATGTCGCCGACGAGGTACAAGGTCTCGCTCTCGTTCCTCTTCAGGAAATCGAGCAGCAGCTCGGCCTGGCAACCACGCGTGCCCAAATGGATATCGGACAGGAAGATCGCGCGATGGCGGGCAGGTTGGTTACGCTCGATCACGGTCATGTGGATAAAACTCGACCGACACAAAATCTGTTGGGCACGATTGCGCGTGACGCAGGGGATTGTGTATGTCGGCGATTGCGTGGCTGTGAATCGAATGTGACGGTTCAATGAACGTCGTTGCCTCCAAAGCCCTGTTGTTGATCGTCAATCCGACGGCCGGACGCCGCCGCCGCGGGCTGGTCGACGCCGTCGCGGCCCGCGTGCGCCAGGAGGGATGGAGCGTCGACGTCGTCGAGACCAAGGCGGCGGGCGATGCGCGGCGGCTGGCCGAGACCTGCGATGCAAGCCGTTACAGCGTGATCGCTGTCGCCGGCGGCGACGGCACGATCAACGAGGTCATCAACGGGCTTGCCGGCCGCAGTGACGAGGCACCCGCAATCGGCATCGTGCCGCTGGGCACGGCCAACGTGCTGGCGCACGAGCTGGGGCTGGGTTTTTCCGCCGCTGCCGTTGCGCGCACGATGGTCGCGGGGCGGCCGTTGCTGGTGCAGCCCGGCGAGGCCGTCAATGGTGCGGGCGCGCGTTGCTTCTCCCTCATGGCGGGGGCTGGCTTCGATGCCAAGGTCGTGGCCGGGGTCAGCGCGCCGCTCAAGCGCCGGCTGGGCCGCGCCGCCTATGTCTGGCGCTCACTGGTCGAGGCGCGGCGCTACCGGCCGGTGCGCTACGAGGTCGAGGTCGATGGCGTGCGCCACGAGGCGTCGTCGGTGATCGTGACGCGCAGCCGGCACTATGCCGGGCCTTACGTGGTGGCGCCCAAGGCCGCGCTCGGCGAGCCGTTGCTGCATGTCTGCCTGTTCGAGCGTTGGGGCCGCTCGCATACGTTCCGTTACGGACTGGCGCTGCTGCTGGGTCGCCTGCCGCGCATGGCGGGCTATCGCGTGGTGACCGGCCGTTCCGTGAAAGTGTCGGTGCTGAACGACGCCGGCGAGGGGCGCGATCAGCCCGTACAGATCGACGGCGACAATGCGCTTATCTTGCCCGTGTCGATCGGGCTCGCCGCCGGTGCAGTTCGCCTGCTGCGGCCGGCTTGAGCTCAGCAGGTCGGTAGAGCTCGGCGACCTCCTCGGCGGACAGGCCGAAGATCGCCGCCAGCCGGTCGATTTCGGCTCCTGCGAAGGCGCCGGCAAGCTCCGGGTCGTCCATCTCGGCGAACAGGACCTCCTCCACGGCGACAAGCCGGCGGTTGTCGCCACGATGGGTGAAAGGCACGCCGAGCCGCTTCGGTCCGCGGTTGGCGGGTACCTGAAGCGCGAGCACTGTTGAGGTTGCCTTCCTGGTCATGGGATCAATCCTATTCGCCGCAAATATATAGTCGCGGAAGCCTCTTCGGAAAGGTCAAGTTCACCGGGCCAGCTCTCTCCCATGAGCAGGTGCTTGCCGAGCGTCGTGCCGCCGAACGGCATGGCAAGGGCAGCGATGGCTCGCAAGGCACGCCGATCCGCAGACCGCAGAAGCCCGTCGACCGCGGCTACCTGGGCCGGCGTGAAGTTCGAGGCCACGGCGGCAAACTTTGTCGCCAACCGCGCCGCGATGACCGGCCAGGCGGCGTCCGGCGAGGGCAGGAAGCCGTGGACAGCCCAGACGTAGCCGCCATGGGTAAGGCCCGCCTGGAGCGTCATGCGGGCGATGCCGCAGTCGCGCTCGATCAGAAGGAGGTTCTGCAGCAGATGCCGGCTGGTCGGACCGCCGCGGCCGGTCGGCGTCACGACGAGCCAGCTGATATGCGCCCGCCGCTGCGGCGGATCGAAGCGAAGAACCATCGTGGCGACGCGCACACCGGCTTGGTAGAGGGTCGCCCGAACGAGCAGGCGCCCTGCGGATATCGTCCTCAGGGCGAGAAAGCCGGCGTTGAAGCGCGCCGTCAGCACTTGGCAGAACTGCAGCGCGTCCCGGCCGAAATGGGCGGTACACCAGGCATCGACCGCCGGGAGCGAAGCGCCGGCGAGGCCGTGAGCGCCGCGCCGATTGTTCAAGACGATGAACGCCGTCAACGGCAGCCTTCAGCGCGACTTAGCGCGCCTGCTGCAGCCGTCGCACGAACGCCGGCGTCGGATGGCCGTCGGCCGGCATGCCGATCTGCTTCTGGTAGAGCCGCACCGCCGAGCGCGTCTTGGGGCCTAAAAGGCCGTCGACCTCGTCGGTGTAGAGCGTGAGGCGCGCCAGGCGGTTCTGCATGTCGATGACGGTGTCGCGCGAGAGCGGCTCGTCGTCGGCCGGCGGGGCCTGCACGACCGGCGGGCCGCCGGCGATCTGCTGCGCCAGGATGGCGACCGACAGCGCATAGAGCGTCGAGCGGTTCCAGTTCATCACCGCCTTGAAGTTGGGATAGAGGATGAAGGCGGGCCCGCGATAGCCCGCCGGCAGGATGATCGACGAGGGCTCGTCGGAGCTGGGCAGCGCCGCATTGCCGGCCTTCTTCACGCCCATCTGCGCCCAGGCGCGCACCGGCTTCTCCACCGTCGTGTCGGCCTGATCGAGCGGGAAGCCCTGGGGCAGGAACACTTCTTCGGCGGCCGGCAGCGGCGGTTTCCACCCGATGCCGCGCAAGAAATTCGCGGCCGAGGCGAAGGCGTCGGGCAGGCTGTTCCACAGATCGATGCGGCCGTCGCCGGTACGGTCGACACCCCATTTCATGAAGGTCGAGGGCATGAACTGCATGTTGCCCATGGCGCCGGCCCACGAGCCGCGCATCTGCTCGCGCGTCATGTGGTTCAGGCTGAGGATGCGCAGCGCCTGCACCGTCTCGTTGCTGAAGAAGTCACGGCGCTTGGTGTTGCAGGCCAGCGTCGCCACCGAACGCACGACCTGGAAGTCGCCCATGAAGCCGCCGTAGTTGGTCTCGATGCCCCAGAAGGCCATGATGTAGTGCGGCGGCACACCGTACTCGGACTGCAGCGCGTCGAGAAGGGCGCGATGCTGGGCCAGGCGCTGCTGGCCTTTGACGATGCGATCGTTCGACACCGTGCTGCCGACATACTTGGCGTAAGTCAGCGAGAATTCCGGCTGTTTCGAATCGAGGTCGATGATCTTCTGGTCGGGCGTCAGGCCCTGGAAGGCGCGGTCGGCGATGGCGGCCGGCACGCCCTGGCGCGTGGCGTCCGCCTTGATGGTCTGCAGGCAGGACTGGAAGTCGCCCCCTTGAGCATGAGCGGGCGCGAGGGCAGGCCCGGCGAGGAATGCCGACGTTGCGGCGAGGATCGTTGTCTTGAGGAGGGGTTTCATGCCCTCGACAATATCACGAGCCAGCGACGGTCAGCCCCTCGATTCGCACCGTTGGCGCGTTGGTCGAGCTCTTGAACTGCAGGTCGTTGGCCGGGGTCATGTTCAAGAACATGTCCTTCAGGTTCCCGGCCACGGTGATGCCGCTCACCGGCCAGGCGAGCTTGCCGTTCTCGATCCAGAATCCCGAAGCGCCGCGGCTGTAGTCGCCAGTCACGCCGTTGACACCGAAGCCGATCAGGTCGGTGATGTAGAGGCCGCTCTTGATGTCGCCCAAAAGCTCGTCGAACGAGAGCTTGCCCTTCTCGAGATAGAAGTTCGAGGTGGTGGGCGAGGGCGGGCCCGACGTGCCGCGCGATGCGTGTCCGGTCGGCTTCAGCTTGAGCTGGCGGGCGGCGGCGAGGTCGAGCAGCCACGTGGTCAGTCGGCCGTCGTCGATCACGGCATAGCGCTTGGTCGGCAGGCCCTCGGCGTCGAACGGCCGGCTGCCCAGCCCACGCTCGCGATGCGGGTTGTCGAGGATGCGGATGCCGTCGGCGAAGATCTTCTCGTCCATCTTGTCTTTCAGGAACGAGGTGCCGCGCGCCACGGCGCGGCCGTTGATGGCGCCCGCGAGATGGCCGATCAGCCCGCCCGAGACGCGCCGGTCGTAGACCACCGGCACGCGCGCGCTCTTGGCCTTGCGCGGATTGAGCCGGCGCACGACGAACTTGCCGGCGTTGCGGCCGACGGTGCGGGCCGCCATGAGATCCTCCAGATGCACGGCGCTCGACCATTCGTAGTCGCGCTCCATGCCCGTGCCCTCGCCACCCAGTACCGCGCAGGACAGCGAATAGCCGCTGCGCCGATAGCCGCCCGAGAAGCCGTTGCTGGCCGCCAGCATCACCGAGGTGCGGCCCCAGCTCGCCTCGGCGCCTTCGGAGTTGGTGACGCCCTTGACGGCGCGCGCCGCGTCCTCGGCTTCGGCCGCCATGACCAGCAGCGCCTTGGCCGACGGCCGGCTCTTGTCGTTGAGGTCGAGATCGGGCCAGCCGTCCGCCAGCAACTCCTCCGGCGCGATGCCGCACACCGGGTCCTCGGGCACGGCGCGCGCCATGTCGACGGCGCGGGTGGCCAGCGTGCGCAGGGCGGCGGGCGCGAAATCGGTCGACGAGACGAAGGCCTGGCGCTGGCCCACGAACACGCGCAGGCCGAGATCGCGGCCCTCGCTGCTCTCGAGCTTCTCGCGCTTGCCCATGCGCTGGGCGACGGAGATGGACTCGCCGTTGACGTAAAGCGCGTCGGCCGAATCGGCGCCGGCGGCCTTCGCCCATTTCATCAGGTCGGCGAGCAGGTTGGCGTCCGGCGCACTCGCAGTATGCTTGCTCGCCGGGCGCTTGTTCTTGCGGGGGGCGGTCTTTTTCGCTTTGGCCATGACCGCCCTTCTACGCGCTAAACCGCCACGTCGTCGAGATCAACCGGCCTCACCGGGCGTAGTTGATGCCGGCCCTGGTTTCGGCGATCGCGGAATCGACGAAGCCGATGGCGCGTTCGCGATGGCCGCCCTTGTTGGCCTGAGCGGCGACCAGGCTGGCGCGCGCCGCCTGCAACTGGCCCAACGCTTCCTGCATGTTGGGCTGGGCAGCCAGGGCGGCGCAGGCACCCGCGATCGCGCCGATGGTGATGCCGGTGATCAGGACTGCGGTCGGCGACTTGGAAAACGAGCGAAGCATGAAACGGTCCTTTCGATGGCGTGTCAGTTGCCGGCGTAGTTGATGCCGGCCTCGGTCTCGGAGATCGCGGCGTTGACGAAGTTGAGGGCACGCTCGCGATGGCCGCCCTTGTTGGGCCGCGCCTGGAGCAGCTCGCCACGCGCCGCCTGCAGTGAGCCGAGTGCCGCCTGCATGTTGGGCTGGTTGGCGCCCGCGGTGCAGGCCACGGCCAAGCCGCCGATGATTGCGCCGGCTGCGAGATAGACGGCGGGAGTGAAACGATGCATGCGAACCTCCAGAAAAACGAAGAGCGGGCGGGGAAACTCCCGCCCGCTCCGATGGTAGAGCGCGCCCTTGTGGGACGGTACTTCTAATATTGCTGACAGCTCATTCCGTCCGGCTAATTTCAGCCGGACGGGGTAGGCCCTGCGAAAACCAGGGCGGCTCCCTTCACTCGGAAGCCGCTCTGGCAACCGAGCGATTGGCTGCCGACGTCACCGCCTTCAACGAGGCCGTAACGATGTTGGAGTCCATGCCGACGCCCCAAAGCACGCGGCCGTCGCTTGTTTCAGCTTCGATGAAGCTCACGGCCTGGGCGTCGGAGCCGGCGCCGGTGGCGTGCTGGTGATAGTCGCGCACCCGGATGCCGACGCCGCAGCTCTTGCCGAGCGCATCGACGTAGCCCGCGATCGGGCCGTTGCCGCGGCCGCTGATCTTCTGTGCCTTGCCGTGGATCTTCACCTGGGCGTCGAGAAGACGCACGTCGGGATGGCCGGGCTCGGGCACCGTGGTGTGGCTCACGAAGTCGACCGGTGTGCGGTTCTCGAGATACTCCTTGCGGAAGGTGTCCCAGATCAGGGCCGGCTGGATCTCCTTGCCGGTCTCGTCGGCGATCTGCTGGATCACCTTGGAGAACTCGACCTGGAGAAGGCGCGGCATGTCGATGCCGTAGTCGGTCTTCAGGATGTAGGCGATGCCGCCTTTGCCCGACTGGCTGTTGATGCGGATGATCGCCTCGTAGCTGCGGCCGAGATCGGCCGGGTCGATCGGCAGGTAGGGCACCTCCCAGACCTTGCTGTTCGAGGCTTCCAGCGCCTTGAACCCCTTGTTGATGGCGTCCTGGTGCGAGCCCGAGAAGGCCGTGAACACCAGGTCGCCGCCATAAGGATGGCGCGGATGGACCGGCAGCTGGTTGCAGTATTCGACGGTCTGGCGGATCTCGTTGATGTTCGAGTAGTCGATCTCGGGATCGACGCCCTGGGTGAACATGTTGAGGCCCAAGGTCACCAGGTCGACGTTGCCGGTGCGCTCGCCGTTGCCGAACAGGCAGCCCTCGATGCGGTCGGCGCCGGCCATGTAGCCGAGCTCGGCCGCCGCCACGCCGGTGCCGCGGTCGTTGTGCGGGTGCAGGCTCAGGATCATCGCATCGCGGTACTTGAAGTTGCGATGGCACCATTCGATCTGGTCGGCGTAGATGTTGGCCGAGGCCATCTCGACCGTCGCCGGCAGGTTTATGATCACCTTGTGCTGCGGCGTCGGCTTGTAGATGTCGCAGACCGCGGCGCAGATGTCGCGCGCGAACTCGAGCTCGGTGCCGGTGAAGCTCTCGGGCGAGTACTCGAACACCCACTCGGTGTTGGGATCGGCGTCGGCCAGCTGCTTGACCAGCTTGGCGCCCGACACGGCGATGTCGATGATGCCGCTATAGTCCATGCCGAACACGACGCGGCGCTGCAGGGTCGAGGTCGAGTTGTAGAGATGGACGATGGCGCGCTTGGCGCCGCGGCAGGCCTCGAAGGTGCGCTCGATCAGCTCGGGCCGGCTCTGCGTCAGCACCTGGATGGTGACGTCGTCCGGGATCATCTTCTTCTCGATCAGCTCGCGCACGAAGTCGAAGTCGGTCTCGGACGCGGCCGGGAAGCCGACCTCGATCTCCTTGAAGCCCATCTGGCAGAGCAGCTTGAACATCCGCGTCTTGCGGTCGGAATCCATCGGCTCGATCAGTGCCTGGTTGCCGTCCCGGAGGTCCACCGCGCACCAGACCGGCGGCTTGGTGATGACCTTGGACGGCCATTGTCGGTCCGGCAGGTCGATGGGTTTGAAGGGTACGTACTTCTCGCCCGCGGTCGGCATCATGGGTTTCTGGGGTGACATCGATAGACTCCTCGCGCCGCGCACGGCCAAACGGCTCTTAGGCGAACACTGCGATACGTACGGAGAGGGTGGCGGCGACTGGTGGGTTGTTTGAGACGAACGACAAGCGATCCGCAGGGCCCCTGTCCTCGAGTAATCTCGAGGCCTGGAGCGGCGGATCAGCCAATAAGTCGAAGCGTCGTCAGTCGCAGCATGGGCGCCACAATAGGGCGCAAACGACAGGAGTCAACTGGCCCAAAACCCTCCCCCTTCGCGGGGGCTGCGAAGGGGGAGGGCCCCGTGCGCGGGTGAGGGCTAGCGCATCGGGAAGCTGAAGTTGAAGTTCACGCTCGGATCCTGGGGGTAGCCGCCACCGCCGCCGTAGCCGTAGGCCGGCACCATCGGCATGGGCGCGACCGGCGCCACGTAGACCGGGCGCACGGGCTGCGCCACGTAGACCGGCCGCTCGACGATCACGCGCGATGGCCGGTCCCAGTCGCGGGAGTCCTTCCAGTGATGCTTGCGCTCCCAGCGATCCCACCGGTCGTAGTCGTGGGCACTGGCCTGGGTGGCAACGAACAAGCTGGAGCCCGCGATCGCCGCGGCCAGGATCGTCTTCATCGCTACTCCACGCATCACAGCCTCCTGTTTCCTCGGGGGTGACGTTGGTGCGTCTCCCGATGCAAAGAGGTACGTGGGTGTGGCCGACAGCATCCATTCTGCAGGGCGTGACCGATCTGTGGCCGGGCCTGGGTCTGTGTGCTAGTCGAATGAAACCATTGGAAGAAAAGAGGAAGCGTACATGGCGGGTCCGTTGGCCGGTGTTCGGATTCTCGATTGCACGACGGTCGTGCTGGGGCCGTGGGCGGCACAGCAATTGGGCGATCTGGGCGCCGATGTGGTGAAAATCGAACCGCCCGAGGGCGACACCACGCGTCAGCTCGGACCGGCGCGCAATCCCGGCATGGCGGCCTTCTATCTCGGCTGCAATCGCTCGAAGCGCTCGATCGTGCTCGACCTCAAGCAGGAGGCCGGCCGCAACGCGCTGTTCAAGCTGGCCGAGACCGCCGACGTGCTGATGCACAACTATCGCCCCGAGCCCGCCAAGCGGCTGGGCGTGGAATACGAGGCGTTCGAGAAGATCAATCCGCGCCTGGTCTATCTTGCGACCTACGGCTATCGCTCCGCCGGTCCGATGGGACCGAAGGCGGCGTACGACGACATCATCCAGGCGGGATCGGGCCTCGCTGCCCTGCAGAGCGTCGTGGCGGGCCAGCCGCGCTTCCTGCCGACCATCGTCGCCGACAAGACCAGCTCCAACGGCGTGGTCTCCGCGCTGCTGGCCGCGCTGTTCGCACGGGAGCGCACGGGCAAAGGGCAGGCGGTCGAAGTGCCGATGTACGAGACCCTGGTCTCGTTCGTGATGGTCGAGCATCTCTACGGCGAGACTTTTAGGCCGGCGCTCGAGACGGCCGGGTACAAGCGCGTGCTCAACAAGGAGCGGCGGCCCTATCCCTCGAAGGACGGTTTCTTCGCCTTGCTGCCCTACACCGACGGGCACTGGAAGGAATTTTGCGGCCTGGTCGGCCGGCCCGATCTCGCGGCCGATGCGCGCTTCACCTCGCTCGCCAATCGCCTGAAGAACGTCGAGCACTACTACGCGACGCTGGCCGAGATCTGCGCCACGCGCACCAATGCCGAATGGGTCGAGCTGCTGAAAACCTCGAACGTGCCACACGGGCCGGTCAACACGCTCGACGACCTCTTCGTCGATCCGCAGCTTCAGGCCACTGGTTTCTGGAAGGAAGTCGACCATCCGACCGAAGGCAAGCTGCGCATGCCCGACATCCCGCCGCGCTTCAGCAAGACCAAGCCTGAGGTGACGCGCTTGCAGCCGCGCCTGGGCGAGCACAGCGTCGAGATCCTGCGCGAGGCGGGCTACACCGGCGCCGAGATCGACGCGATGTTGAAGTCGGGGGCGACCAAGACGGCGTAAAAATCCCTGGGGGCAGAGATGATCGTTCGTCCGACGCGTCGCGATGTGTTGCGCTACGGCTCGGCTGCTGCGCTCGCCGCTCTGCCGGCGCCCGCCATTGCGCAGGCCTGGCCGAGCAAGCCGATCAAGATCGTCGTCACCTATCCGGCGGGCGGCCTGACCGACGTCTTCGCCCGCGCCTATGGCGAGTATGTCAGCCAGAAGGTCGGCCAGCCGGTCGTGGTCGAGAACAAGACGGGTGCGGCAGGCGCGATCGGCGCGGAGATGGTGAAGTCCTCACCGGCCGACGGCTATACGCTGATGTTCACGAACTCGACCACGATGATCATGAACAAGGTCCTGTTCAAGAAGCTGCCCTACGACCCGGACAAGGACTTCGCGCTGGTCGCCTGGTTCAACACCGGCCACCTGCCGACCATCATCAACAAGGACGTGCCGGCCAAGAACGTCGCCGAGTTCGCCGCCTGGGCGCGCGACCGCAAGGTGTCGCTCGCGACCTATGGCGCGGGCTCCTACGCCCACGTCGTGACCGAGACGCTGAACCGCCACTACGGACTCAAGATGGAGGCGGTGCACTACCGCGGCGAAGCGCTGATGTGGCAGGACGTGGCCTCGGGCGCCGTCCAGGGGGCGAGCGGCAGCTACGCCTCGGCGAGCGCGGTGCTGCAGACCGGCGCCGGCCGGCCGATCGCCGTGCCGACCATGGAGCGCATGCGGAAGCTGCCCGACGTGCCGACCTTCTACGAGCAGGGTTTACCTGAGAAGGCCTTCCAGGTGCGCGGCTGGGTCGGCTGCGCCGCGCCAGCCGGCACGCCCGACGACGTCGTCCAAAAACTCTCCAACCTCATGGTCGAGGCCGGCAAGACCGAGCGCATCCAGAAGATCATCGACACCTTCGGCATCGACGAGGCGGCACGCGACCGCACCTATTTCAAGAAGGTCTTGGACGAGGAAGGCCCGGTCTGGCTCGACGTCATCAAGAGCCTGAACATCGAGCCGCAATGAATTGGCTGCCTTATGACGGCCATGAAGCCGCCTTTACGGGCGCCGAAATCGCAGCCATTCTGAAAGCTGGCGCGAGCCAAGACGGCCAAGACCGTCATCCACCAAAGAGACGCGCCGCAGGGAGGATGTTCATGATCGTGCGTGCGTCGCGTCGCGAGTTGCTGCGCTATGGTTCTGCCGTCGCCGCCGTCGCGGCCCTGCCGGCCCCTTCCATCGCCCAGACCTGGCCCAGCAAGCCCATAAAAATCATCTGCGGCTATCCCGCCGGCGGCCTCACCGACACCTTCGCGCGAGCCTATGGCGAGGCGATCTCGCAGAAGACCGGCCAGCCGGTGCATGTCGAGAACAAGGCCGGCGCCTCGGGCGCCATTGCCGCCGAGCAGGTCAAGAGCGCGCCGCCCGACGGCCACACGCTGATGTGGACGATCTCGACCACGATGATCATGAACAAGGTGCTGTTCAAGAAGCTGCCCTACGATCCCGACAAGGACTTCGTGCCGATCTCGTGGATGGATGCGGGCCACCTGCCGTTCATCGTCAACAAGAACGTGCCGGCCAACAACCTCAAGGAATTCGCCGCCTGGGCCCGCAACAACAAGGTGAGCATGGGCACCTACGGCGCGGGCTCCTATAGCCACTGCGCCGTCGAGGCGCTGAACCGCCACTATGGGCTGAAGATGGAGGCGGTGCATTATCGCGGCGAGGCGCCGATGTGGATCGACGTCGCCTCGGGCGCCGTCCAGGGCGGCAGCGGCAGCTATGCCGCCGCGGCCGCGGTCCTGCAGAGCGGCAACGGCCGGCCGATCGCCGTGCCGACCAAGTCACGCATGCGCAAGCTGCCCGACGTCGGCACGTTCTGGGAGCAGGGCATCACCGACGTCGCCTTCCAGGTCCAGGGCTTCATCTGCCTGGTCGGGCCGGCGGCGATGCCCAAGGAGATCGTGCTAAAACTTTCCGACATGATGGTCGAGGCCGGCAAGAGCGAGCGCATCCAGAAAATCCTCGACACCTTCGGCATCGACAATGCGGCGCAGGATCACGTGTTCTTCGAAAAATACCTGGCCGAGCAGGGGCCCATCTGGATCGAGGTGGTCAAAAGCCTCAATCTCGAGCCTCAATAGCCATTCCGCGCCATTTAGTTTCTCGTGGAATATCCTGAGTGGAATACTATTATGGATAGTATTCCCCTCACGGCGTGCAACGCTGTCCTGCGCAACGGAATGCCGCTGCGTGCGTTGTCATTCAGGTATTTGCTTTCGGTTGTTTTCGCGGGTTCAAATTCCGCCTAAAACAACTGCAAGTGGCAGAGGCGGACAACCGCCCAGACAAAGCAAAAGGACCCCTCGTTCATGGCCCTCGACGTCTATGTCGGGTCGCTCACGCGCTACTATGCCGGTGAGTGGGAAAATGTTTCGGAGAGAACGGCTCGCGAGCGCGGCACGCAGTTCCGCATCGGGCGTCGTGTCGCCTCCGATGAGCCCGACCTGGATATCCAGGAAATCCTCCAGGCGATTCTCACCTGGCGCGTCGAGCTCAACCAGTCGCTCGGCGACCGTATCGCCTCACCGCTCGACTGGAGCGAAGACCTCGATGCGCCCTACTACACGGGCCGCCCGGGATGGGACGGTTTCGGCTCGCTGGTGCTGTGGGCGGCCTATGCCGAGCACCCGGCGGTGCGCCGGCCGGCCAGCCTGCCCGAGGAATGGGACAACGACCCCGCCCTGGTGCGCAGCAACGTCGCGGGCTTTCGGTCGCGCTACTCCCATCTCGTGCGCAATGTCGAGCTGTGGCTGCCCAACCCTTTCGACTTCACCTTCGAGGGCGAGGATGTTGACGGCCGGCGCGTGGTCGTGGGCTCGACGGCGACGCTCAGGCGCCAGCTCGAGGAGCTCAATGCCGCGACATGGAAGGCGGATGCCGAGATCGTCGCCGCCTGGGGGCGCGATGCCCTGGCCGACAACGCGCCGCTCGAGCAGAACGCGCGCTATGCCTTTGCCGTGCTGCTCGATCTCGCCGAGCGCTCGGTCGAGCTGAAACTCCCGATGAAGCTCGACCACTGACATGAAAAACCCCTCCCGTCGGGGGCGACGGGAGGGGCGGAGAGCCGGCTGTCTTAAGCGGAGGGAGTCGGAGCCGGCGGTTCGGCGGCGGGCGGCCGGTTGCGCCGCTCGTTCATGAACTCGTCGAACTCGGCGCGGTCCTTGGCGGCGCGCAGCCGGTCGAGGAAGTCGCGGAACTCGCGCTGCTCCTCGTCGAGCTTGCGCAGCGTCTCTTCGCGATACTCGTCGAAGGCGACGTTGCCGCTGCTCGGGCCGCCCCAGCGATGGCGGTGCTTCCAGGCGCGCCATTCCTCGCGCGCCTCGCGGCGGGCTTCACGACCGCCAGAGCGATCCTCTGCTCCATACCAGTGGCCGTAGCGGCCGTGACGAGAGCAAAACATGCGTCCACTCCATTTCAGGTAGATGAGAAGGGCGAGGCCAATCGGCCAGAACAGGATGAAGCTCACGACCAGAAGGGCGATCCAGGCGGGCTTCGGGATGTCGTCCAGTCTTT
>JAKFVH010000086.1 GCA_021732285.1 Reyranella sp.
GGGCCAACGCATTGTCGTGTCGGGCGATTTCAAGCGCCGGCCCGATCCGACCTGCCCGCCCTTCGAGCCGATCCCTTGCGACGTCTTCATCACCGAGGCCACGTTCGCTCTGCCCGTGTTCCACCATCCCTCCGACATGGGCGAGATCGGCAAGCTCTTGCGCTCGGTCGCGACCTTCCCCGAACGCACGCACTTGGTGGGCGTCTACGCCCTCGGCAAGTGCCAGCGTGTCATCAGGCTTTTACGCGCCGCCGGTTGGGACAAGCGCATCTGGCTGCACGGCAGCCTGATGGCCCTCTGCAAGCTCTACCAGGAGCAAGGCGTCGACCTCGGCGACATCGCCCACGTCTCCGACGCCATCCTGGAAAACTTCCACGGCGCCATCGTCCTCTGCCCGCCGTCGGCCCTCGCCGACCGCTGGTCGCGCCGCTTCGCCGATCCGGTACCTGCCGTGTGCTCGGGCTGGATGCGCGTGCGCGCCCGGGCCCGCCAGAGCGGCGCCGAGCTGCCGCTGATCGTCTCCGACCATGCCGACTGGCTAGAACTCTGCCAGACGTTGAAGGATGTCGGTGCGCCCAAGGTCTGGGTGACGCACGGCCGCGAGGAGGCCCTGGTCCACATGGCACGCTCGCTCGGCATCGATGCCGAGGCGCTGCATCTCGCCGGCCGCGAAGAGGAGGACGCCTGATGCAGGCCTTCGCCGCCCTGCTCGATGCGCTCTCCTACCAGCCGGCGCGCAACGCCAAGCTCCGGCTGATCGAGACGTATCTGAAGGAGACGCCCGATCCCGATCGCGGCTGGGCGCTGGCGGCGCTGACCAGCGGCCTCGACTTCCCGGCCGCCAAGCCCGCGCTGCTGCGCGGCTTCGGCGAGGACAAGATCGGGCCAGACCTGTTCCATCTCTCCTACGACTATGTCGGCGATCTCGCCGAGACGCTGTCGCTGATCTGGGAGACCGATCCCAATGCCGGGCCGCCGCCGACGCTGGGCGAGGTCGTGGACACGCTGCAGACAGCCACCAAGATGCAGACGCCGGCGATCCTCAAGCGCTGGCTCGATTCGCTCGATGCCACCGGGCGCTGGGCGTTGCTGAAGCTGCTGACCGGCGCGTTGCGCGTCGGCGTGTCGGCGCGCCTGGCCAAGCAGGCGGTGGCCAACATCGGCAACCAGCCCATCGATGCCGTGGAAGAGATCTGGCACGGGCTGACACCGCCCTACCGGCCATTGTTCGACTGGCTGCTGCATGACGCGCCCAGGCCCAGCAGCAATGCCGGCGGCGCCTTCCTGCCGCCGATGCTGGCCAATCCCATCGAGCGCGCCGAGCTCGACGCGTTCGATCCGGCGCACTTCCGCGCCGAATGGAAGTGGGACGGCATCCGCGTGCAGGTCGCGGCGTCAGGCGGCGTGAAGCGGCTGTACAGCCGCGCCGGCGAGGACGTGTCGGCCGCCTTCCCCGACATCATCGAGGCCATCAACTTCGAGGGCGTCTTCGACGGCGAGCTTCTGGTCCGCCGCGACGAGACCGTGGCGCCGTTCAACGACCTGCAGCAGCGGCTCAACCGCAAGGTCGTGACGCCCAAGATGCTGAAGGACCATCCGGCGCACATCCGGCTCTATGACGTGCTGTGGCTCGAGGGCGAGGACCTGCGGGCGCTCACCTTCGACCAGCGCCGAGCGCGGCTGGAGGCCTGGAACGCCGAGAAGCCCAGGGCGCGCTTCGACGTCTCGCCCCTGGTGGTCTTCACCGACTGGGCCCATCTCGCCCAATTGCGCGAGCAGATGACCAGCGACGGCATCGAGGGGCTGATGCTGAAGCGCGGCGATTCGGCCTATCTCGCCGGCCGGCCCAAGGGGCCGTGGTTCAAGTGGAAGCGCGATCCCATGCTGGTCGACTGCGTCCTGATGTACGCCCAGCGCGGCCACGGCAAGCGCAGCTCCTTCTATTCCGACTTCACCTTCGGCTGCTGGCGCGAGGCGGCGGGCAAGCGCGAGCTGGCGCCGGTCGGCAAGGCCTATTTCGGCTTCACCGACGAGGAGCTGCGCTGGCTCGACAAGTGGGTGCGCGACCATACGACCAACCGCTTCGGGCCGGTTCGCGAGGTGGCGCCCGAGCTGGTCCTGGAGATCGCCTTCGACGGCATCGCCCGCTCGACCCGCCACAAATCCGGCCTGGCCATGCGATTCCCGCGAATCAACCGCATCCGGACCGACAAACCGGCCGCCGAGGCCGACACAATAGATAATCTCCTCAAGCTCCTAGGCACCACGGGGCTCGAAAAACCCGCCGAAAGTGCCTATGTTACGGCACCATGATCGACCCGTTCGGCCGGCATATCTCTTATCTGCGCGTCTCTGTGACGGACCGCTGCGACTTCCGCTGCGTCTATTGCATGGCCGAGGACATGACCTTCCTGCCCAAGGCGGAGGTGTTGTCGCTCGAGGAGCTGGAGCGGCTGTGCTCGGCCTTCGTGCGCCGCGGCGTGAAGAAGCTGCGTCTGACCGGCGGCGAGCCGCTGGTGCGCAAGAACGTGATGTCGCTGATCCGCGGGCTGGGCCGTCATCTCGACAGCGGCGCGCTCGAGGAGCTCACCCTCACCACCAACGGCAGCCAGCTCGCCAAGTATGCCAAGGAGCTGGTGGCGGTCGGCGTGAAGCGTTTGAACGTGTCGATGGACACGCTGGACAAAGAGAAGTTCCGCGAGCTGACACGTTGGGGCGATCTCGACCAGGTGATGCGCGGCATCGACGCCGCCCAGGATGCAGGCCTCCACATCAAGATCAACGCGGTGGCGCTGCGCGGCGTCAACGACATGGAATTCGACGAGCTGATCCGCTGGAGCCACGGCCGCGGCATGGACCTCACCCTGATCGAGGTCATGCCGATGGGCGAGATCGGCGATGCGGCACGGCTCGACCAGTACATGCCATTGTCGCTGGCGCGGACCGAGATCGCCAAGCACTTCACCTTGACCGAGACCGACTATCGCACCGGCGGACCGGCGCGCTACTTCAAGGTCGAGGAGACCGGTGGACGGTTGGGCTTCATCACGCCGCTCACCCATAATTTCTGCGAAAGCTGCAATCGCGTGCGCCTCACCTGCACCGGCACGCTCTACATGTGCCTCGGCCAGGAAGATGCCGCCGACCTGCGTGCGCCGCTGCGCGCCTCGGAGAGCGACGAGCTTTTGGACCAGGCGATCACCGAGGCGATCGCGCGCAAGCCCAAGGGCCACGACTTCATCATCGATCGCCGCCACTCGGGCCCGGCCGTGCCACGCCATATGAGCGTGACGGGAGGCTAACGACGCTTCCTCCCCATCGTCATCGATGGGGAGGTGTCCGCGAAGCGGACGGAGGGGTCACGAGCATCAGCACTGCTGTTCATGACCCCTCCGTCGGCGTATGACGCCGACACCTCCCCAGCTCCGCTGGGGAGGAAGAGCTTTTAAGCCTCCGGCCCTGCCTTCGTATCCGCCGTCTTGATCTGCGCCCGCCGCACCGCCTCGCGGTGCGAGATGTACATGGCGCTGGCGAAGATCACCGCCGCGCCGACGAAGGTCCAGACGTCGGGCGACTGGAAGAACAGGAAGTAGCCCAAAAGCGTGTTCCAGATCAGCGACAGGAAGCCGATCGGCTGCAGCAGCGTGATGTCGGCAAGCTGATAGCCGCGCTGCTGGCAGATATGGCCCAATGTGCCGGCGGCACCGGCCGCCACGAACCACGCCAGATCGGTCCATGACGGTGTCTGCCAGAACCAGATCGCGAAGGGCAGGCCGAAGGCCACGATCACGATGTTCTGCCAGATCACGATGGTGTTGGCTGAATCGGTTCTGGCCAGCGCCTTGGAGATCAGGTTGGAGGCCGAGAAGATCGGCGTCGAGACCAGGATGCAGATGACGCCGATATGAAGCGCCGAAAAGCCCGGCCGGATGATGATCATGGCGCCGATGAAGCCGACGATGACGGCAAGCCAGCGCCTGAGCCGCACGTCTTCGCCCAGGAACAGGGCGGCGCCGATGGTGACGAAGATGGGGCCGGTGAAGCCAAGGGCGGTGATCTCGGCCAGGGTGGTGAGCGGCAGCGCCACGAACCACAGCACGATGCCGATCGTATGCAGCGCGCCGCGCGAGATGTGCAGGCCGATCCGGTTGGTGTGCAGCGAGCGGTAAGGGCCGAGCCGGATCACCAGCGGCAGCAGGAACATGGCGCCGAACAGGTAGCGCAGGAACGCCATGACGTAAGGATTGAGATGCTGCGAGGGGATCAGCGTGAAGACGTTGAGCAGCGCGAACACCACCCCGGAGAGGCCGACCCACAGGATTCCGCGAAGATTGGGCGGCAGCGCCAACCAGCGAGCGACGAGACGAGACACGCCGCGACTATGTCACGGCATGTGAACTGCCGCACGCTTGCCGGTGTTTCTGTTCCGCGACTCTAAGCCTCGCCGACGGCCTCGCCATCGGTCTGCACCGTCGGGATGGCGTAGGCGCCATCGCGCAGGTCGGAAACCCGATCCACCAACTCCTCGATGTAGGGATCGTGGATATGCAGGGCGCGTGCGTGAGCGGCGGTGTTGGCGAGATAGTCGCGGCAGGCGCCACGGCGACCCTCGGCGAAGGCGATGTGATGGGCCGCCCGCTCGATCGGCAGGTCGCCGCAATACTGGCAGTGCGCGGTGTCGACGACGAAGGTGATGGCGGTGACGGTGCGGCCATCGCGCAGCGTCATGGGGATCCAGGCGGGCTGATAGATGCCGGCCAGCATCTCGCGATTCCACAGGAGGCCGAGCTCGCTCTCGACCTGCTCGGGCGCCAGGCGATAGGCGATGCCCTCGCAGGCCCCACCCTGCTCGAGCGCCAGCATCAGGCCGGGCAGCTCGGGCGTGCCGCGGCCCATCGGCATCCAGAAGCAGAAGGAACGGCGCCAGCCGTCGACGCGGCAGGGCTGCTGCTCGGCGAACTCGATGGCCGGATTCCACATCAGCGAGCCGTAGGCGAAGACCCAGAGCTCCTCGCCGGGCTGGCGCCGCTCCATCGCCGTCTTGAAGCGCGCCTCGCGCTCCGCAGCCGACAGGAAGAAGTGGTAGCCGGCCTTGTGGGCGTCGGCGACGATCTGGTCGACGTTCTCGGACGTCAGGTCTTCGCGCTTCAGCACGACCGGGTCCCTCAGACGCCGTACACGATGGACATGGTCTCGGCGACGCAGGCCGGACGCTCCTGTCCTTCGATTTCGATGGTGACCTGGTTGGTCAACCGCACGCCGCCCTTGTCCATCGGATCGGCGGCAAGGAGCTTGGCGCGGGCGCGCACCCGCGAGCCCGCCGGCACCGGACTGGTGAAGCGCACCTTGTTGCAGCCGTAGTTGATGCCGTTGCGCACGTTGTTGATGTGCGAAATCTGGTGGTTGAGCATCGGAATGAGCGACAGCGTCAGGAAGCCATGGGCGATGGTCTTGCCGCCCGGCATGTCCTTCTTGGCCCGCTCGACATCGACGTGGATCCACTGGTGATCACCCGTCGCCTCGGCGAACTGGTTGATCCTGTCCTGTGTAACCTCGACCCAGTCGCTAACCCCAATTTCCTGGCCCACGTATTTGTGCATTTCGTTCGGGTGGGCGAATTCCCTTTTTGCCATTTTCCCTAACCTCGGCGGTTTTTTTGCCTTGTCCCTGCAAGATACCATGAAACCGTTCGTGTGCGGACAACTCTCTCTTGGCGAGCACCCCCTGCTCACGCGGCGGATCATAGTTCAGTGGTCCTCGGCCCCGCCCTCCATTCGGGTGCCATTTGTAGCGATAGGGTCCCATTTGTATCGTCGCGCCCTTTTGCCCATCATGCACTCCACAAGATTGCACATGAGGAAGCCCCGAGATGGCATACGACACGGTTTTGTACACAGTTTCCGACCGTATTTGCACGATCGCACTCAACCGTCCCGAGAAATTGAATGCGTGGACGCGCCAGATGCATTTCGATCTCAAGGACGCCATGCACACCGCGGGCGCCGATCCCGAGGTCCGGGCGATCATCCTGACGGGAGCCGGCCGCGGCTTCTGTGCCGGTGCCGACATGGGCGGCCTGCAGGCCATCGGCGCGGGCGCCGGCACCGCCGATCGCACGACCAAGGCCGCACAGTCACTGCAAGGGGGTAGCACTCTTCCCGAGTTCAAGATGAACTACTCCTACTTCCCGGCGATCCCGAAATTCATCATCGCCGCGATCAACGGACCGGCGGCCGGCCTGGGCTTCGTCATCCCGCTCTATGCCGACCTGCGGTTCGCCGCCGAATCGGCCGTCTTCACGACGTCGTTCGCCCAGCGCGGCCTGATCGCAGAGCACGGCGTGAGCTGGCTGCTGCCGCGCCTGGTCGGCCTGCCAGCCGCCATGGACCTGCTGTGCTCAGCCCGCAAGTTCCGCGCACCGGAAGCGCTGGCGATGGGCCTGGTCAGCCGCGTCATCCCCGACGACAAGCTGATGGCCGAGACCCGGGCCTATGCCACCCTGCTCGCCAATACCGTCTCGCCACGCTCGGTGGCGGTGATGAAGCGGCAGATCTGGGAGGCCGAGTTCCAGACCCTGGCCGAGGCCACCACCCAGGCCAACCACGAGATGGAGCTGTCCTTCCAGACCGCCGACTTCAAGGAAGGCGTCGCCCACTTCCTGGAGAAGCGCGCGGCGCGGTTTACCGGCGAGTAGGGCTGGGAGCGCGGGCCTCTGGCCCGCTCATGTTCATGAGGGCGGGCCAGAGGCCCGCGCTCCCAACAAAGACGCGCGACTGGAGTCGCGCGCCCCCAGCCTACTTGAACGGCCGTTCCTTCCACCACGGGAAGTAGGACGGCATGTCCGTCGTCACCTTCATGGGGAACTTCGCCGGGCGCTTTTCAAGGAAGGCGGTCACGCCCTCCTTCACGTCAGCCGACTTGCCGCGGGCGTAGATGCCCTTGGAATCGACCTTGTGCGCTTCCATCGGATGGTCGGCGCCCAGCATCTTCCAGATCATCTGGCGATTGAGCGCCACCGAGACCGGCGCGGTGTTGTCGGCGATCTCGCGGGCGAGCGCATAGGCCGCGGGCAGAAGCTCGTCGGCCTTGTGCACTGAGCGCACCAGCCGGCCCCTGAGCGCCTCCTCGGCGGGGAAGACGCGGCCCGTCATCACCCATTCCAGCGCCTGCTGCGGGCCGACCAGGCGCGGCAGAAACCAGCTCGAGCAGGCCTCCATGACGATGGCGCGGCGGGTGAAGACGAAGCCGTAGCGCGCGGCCTCCGAGGCGAGCCGCACGTCCATGGCGAGCTGCATGGTGACGCCGACGCCGACAGCAGGGCCATTGCAGGCCGCGATGGTGGGCTTCAGCAGATCGAACAGGCGGAGCGTGAACAGGCCGCCGCCGTCGCGATGGCCGTCGAGCCCGGGATCGACCGGACCGCGATTCTCGGCGTTGAAAGTGTTGGCGCCGCCCGAGAGGTCGGCGCCGGCGCAGAAGCCGCGGCCCGCGCCCGTGAACACCACGGCGCGCACATCGTCGTCACGGTCGGCGCGGTCCATGGCATCGAGCAGTTCCGACAGCATCTTGCCGGTGAAGGCGTTGAGCTTATCCGGCCGGTTCAGCGTGATGGTGAGGATGCCGTCCTTGGCTTCGTACTTGATCTGCTCGTAAGTCATCGACCGGTCCTGTTGCCTTCCCCCTCCCTGCCCTCCCCCGTAAGACGGGGGAGGAAATCAGAGGGTCACGTCTGATTGATCAGCACCACACCGCCCATGATGAGGGCGATGCCGCCGATCTGCTTGATGCCGAACGGCTCGCCGAAAAGGAAGTGCCCGAGCACCGCCACGAGCGCATAGGAGAGCGACACGCTGGGAAAGGCGACCGACACGGGGATCTTCCGCAGCGCGATGATGTAGAGGAAGGCCGCCGAGCCGTAGAGGGCGAGGCCCGCCAACGTCGAGGGCCGCAGCAGCTGGCTGAAGAAGTCGGGGGCGTCGGCGCCGGCCTTGAGCAGCATCTGTCCGGCAATGCCGGCCAGGATGCCGATGCCCAGCGCCACGTAGTAGACGGTCATCGTCAGGACTCCCCTCGAGAAGGTTCGCGATGCGGCTGCCCCGCCGCGCGCGTGTCGACTTTTGGCCGCTCGATCCGCAAGCCGCCATCGCCGCGATAAAAGACTTCGCGCACGAGATACTGCGGCTTGCGGTTGACCGCGAGGAACATGCGGCCGAGATACTCGCCGATCAGCCCGACCACGACGAGCTGGACGCCGGCCAGCACCAGCACCGCCACCATCAGCGACGCCCAACCTTGCGGCGGCTTGTCCGAGATGATCGCCTCGACGACGACGATGACGGCGGCCAACGCCCCCAGCGCGCCGAAGCCCAGGCCGAACAGCGTGGCGAGCCTGAGCGGCATCACCGAGAAATTGAGAAACATCGACAGCCACAGCCGTATCAGGCGGCGCAGCGTGTAGTTCGAACGACCTTCGACACGCGGCAGATGATCGACCTGCAGGCGTCCGACATTCTGGGTGACCTGGAAGACCAGCCCGTCGACGTAGGGATAGGGTCCTTCGTAGCTCGCGGTGATGCGCTCGCGCACGAAGGCGGAGATGCAGCGGAAGCTCGAGAGATAGAGGCCGGGCGGCTTGTCGATCAGCCGGTCGGCGCACCAGTTGGTGAAGCGGCTGCCGAGGTTGCGCCAGGCCGCATGCTGCTTCTCGGCATAGTAGGTGTAGACCGCGTCGTAGTTGCCGTCGCGCGCATGCTCGAACAGGCGCTTCACCTCGCCCGGCGGGTTCTGCAGGTCGTCGTCCATGGTGATGGCGAAGGCGCCGCGAGCCTGCGCCAGGCCCGCCATGACCGCATTGTGCTCGCCGAAATTGCGGCTGAGGCTCAGCACCGTGACCGGCGCGCCGGGCTCGGCGGCGAGCTGCTTGCAGACATCGAGGCTGTTGTCCGGGCTGCAATCGACCACCAGGACGATCTCCAGCCCGCCCTCGATATCGAGGCCGCGCAACGCGTCCACGAGTTCGCCGACAGTGCCGGCGCCGTTGTAGACGGGAACGACCACGGAAAGCGCCACAGATAGCGCAGGTGCGGCGGCTTCAGTCATTGCGTGCAGCGACCACGATCAGGGAGCCGCCGAACGGCAGGTTGATACCGGCTGCGATCGCCAGCCGCTCGACGGCAAGAGCCGTTGAGAACAGGGCGTCGAGCCAGCGGGGAAAGTCGCGCACGTCGCTTTCAGCGTCGTCACGCTCGAGCAGTCGGTGGATCAGCATCAGGGGAAACAGCAGGGTGTTCCAGTAACTGGACCTCAGCACGCGAAAGCCGTTGCCCGTGAGCAAGGCCCGCGCCTGGCGGCCGGTGAAGCGACGCACATTGTGCACGCGCCGGTCATGCGCCGACAACAACCAGCCATAGGCCGGCAGATTGAAAATCGCGATCGCGCCCGGCCGCAGGCAGCGATGTGCCTCCTTGAGGGCAAGCACCGGCTCGACTCCGCCGTGGCAAAGGACATCGATCGAGAGGTAGCCGGCCAGCGCGCCGCTGCCCAAGGGCATTTCGGTGACCGACCCCGCCGCCACCGGCCGCCCGGCCTTGGCCGCGGCGAAGGACGCCGCGACCTGGTCATACTCCAGTCCGAACGTGGGATTACCGGCCACCGCAGGCCCGAGCTTCAGCAGCATGCCGCCGGTGCCGCAGCCGGCATCGAGCACCGGACCTGCGCTCGGCGAGCGCGACAGAGCGCGTGTGAAAAGCTCTGCGACAAGCGTACGCAGGCCGCGATACCACCACATGCGGTCCTCGACCGCGTGCATGCGTTCGTATTCGACCCGTTCCACGCCCCTGTCCGCCTCTCGCGAGTGTCTTCTTACCGCCTGCTTATGATATCTTCGTCCTGCCTTGCCAACCGCCGCGACCAAGCCCCCGACAGTCCCGCCGAGCATCGAACGGCTCCTGTACCTGCCGCTGATCGCGCTGCCGATCCTGTGGCTGGCCGGCTACTTCTTCCCGCCCATCAACCACGACGTCGCCGCCATCCTCGACGTGTCGACGCGATGGGTGAACGGCGAGCGGCTCTACGTCGAGGTGATCGACGAGAACCTGCCGCTCACCTTCGTGGTGCATGCCCTGCCGGTGCTGACCTCCAAGATCCTGCCGGGCGATCCCTCGTTCTGGTTCACCGCCTGGGTGGTGGCCGGCATCTTCGCCTCGTTCTGGGCCTGCCGGCGCCTGGTGAAGCTGGTGCCGTCGGCCGACCATGCGCTGACCGAGGCGCTGCTGCCGCCGGTCCTGCTGTTCCTGTTCACCGTGCTGCCCAACGAGCATTTCGGCCAGCGCGAGCACATCCTGTTCGTCGCCTGCGCGCCCTACATGATCGCCTCGATGGCGCGCGCCGAGGGCGTCACGCTGGGCCGCGGCTCGTCGATCGCCATCGGCCTGGTCGCGGGCGTCGCGCTGGCGATGAAGCCGCACTATCTTGCCATCCCCGCCGCCCTGGAACTCTATCTGCTGATCCGCCGCGGCTGGCGCACCACGCTCGGCGATCCCATCCCGTGGGCGATCGGGCTGGTCGCGGTCGCGCATTTCGTGTCGATGTACACGATCTTCCGCGAGTACGGCGAGTTCGTCATGCCGCTCGCCGTCGAGGCCTATGCGCCGATCGGCGACTCGGGCTGGCGCGATGTGCTCACCAGCAACGTGCTGGGGCCGACCCTGCTCGCCCTGGTGATCTTCGGCCTGATCGCGGTGATCTTCACCAAGACCGTGGCGGCGCGCGTGCTGGTCGTGTTCGGCATCGGGGCGGCGATCTCGGCCATCGCCCAGGCCAAGGGCTGGCCCTATCACGTGCTGCCGGCGCTGTCGGCGGCGATCCTGCTGGCGGCGCTCACCGTGTCGCAGACGGTCGACCGTTACCTGCCGATCAGCCGCAGCGGCCATCACCTTCCCGTGGCGGTGATCTCAGCCACCCTGATGGTGCTGCTCTACTTCCAGGCGGCGCTCTACACGCCGCCCTTCTACAAGCAGCGCCAGTTCGAGGCGTCGATTGGCGGACGCCTGCAGCACATCATCGAGCAGAACGCGCCCCATCGCACGATCATGGCGCTGTCGCCCGGCATCTACCCGCTGTGGCCGCTGATCAACTACATCGGCGGCCGCATGACCATGCGGTTCCTCTCCATGTGGGTGCTGCAGGGCGTCTACGCGACCTGCGACGACTTCCCGGCGCTCTACAATCCGCCCGACACGATGGGCGATTCGGAGAAGCTGGTGTTCGACCAGGTGAGCGAGGACTTCGCCCGCGAGCAGCCCGACCTCCTGATCGTCGACCGCATCCCCGGCATCCCGCGCTGTCAGGGCAAGGAATTTGATTATCTCGAGTACTTCATGCAGAACCGGGTGTTCGCCGACGCGTTCGAGAACTACGAGCACCTGATGGATTTCGACCGGTATCGGATTTATCGGCGGAAGAAGAAGTGAATCCGTCTTTCACGGAGGCGACTCAAGTTCCTCTCCCCTGCTAGGGGGAGAGGCTAGGTGAGGGGGCTTCGACAGCTCGTGCAACCCCCTCACCCAACCTCTCCCCCTAGCGGGGGAGAGGCGCCTGAATCGTCGTGATGCGCGTCACTCCCACTTCCCCATCGCCTGCGCCCGCATCGCTTCGGGGATCTTCTCGACATCCGGCACCTTGAACACGCCGGACGCGACCAGGACGATCTCGCCGCCGCAGACCAGGTCGCAGCTGCAGAAGCAGAAGTTGATGGTGCGCCGGGCGATGCGGGCGGTGCCTTCCAGCCACTGGCCAAGCTTCGCGCCGCGCACGAACTCGGTGCTGAGCGACACCGTCGGATGCGGCCAGCGGATGCCGGTGGCGTGGCCCGAGCCCACGCCCATCACCATGTCGGCCACGGTGACCAGCAGGCCGCCATGCGCCCAGCCCATGGGATTGCCGTGACGCGGCTCCAGCGGCAGACCGACCCGGATCTTCTCGCCCTCGACCCTGAACCAGAGCGGGCCGATCAGGCCGACGAAATCGTCGGGCACAGGAAGCTGGCGGAAACCTTCGGGGATCAGCGTATCGGTCATGAGCCCATCCCATCCTTGGAAGCGGCGTATTTCTCGAGCGCGGCGCGCACCGCGGGCTCGAACGGCATGCTGCGATGGGTCTCCTCGTTCAGCGAGACCATGATCGCCTTGAGCACCGCGGTGCAATTGCCCTCGCCGTCGAACAGGCCGTGGCCGATCACGCACTTGCGCTGGTGCACCTCCAGCAGGCGGGCGCAGGCCGTGGCGCGGCCGGGGAAGAACATCTGGCGCCTGAAGTCGATCTCCAGCCGGCCGACGACGACGCGAAAGCGCGGCAGGCCGGAGCGGACGATCGCCCGCATGTAGGAGACACGGGCATTCTCCAGGAGCTGCAGGAAGGCGCCGTTGTTGATGTGGCCGTTGGCGTCGACGTCGGCGAAACGCAGATGCTCCTCGGTGGCGAATCCGTAGATCCGCCGGTCCGTCAGGTCGAGACTCACCCGATCAATTCTCCCTGAATTCCAGCGTGAGATCGGCCGCCTCGGACGGCGGCACGAGCAGCCGGCCCGAATCGGGCTGGCTCACCTTGACGCCGTTCTTCCTCAGAAGCGCCTCGCAAGCTGCAAGGTTCTCGACCTTGATGCTGAGCAGCGCCGGATGGTCGACCAGACGCACCGGCGTGATTCCCGGATAGCGCCGCAGATAGTCCTGGCGGCTCATGTAGTGGATGGGCTGCGTACCGGTATCGGCCACGATCCCGCCGCCCTCGCCGCGCACGGCTCCCTTGCCGAAATACTTTTCGAGCTCGGCCGTCCACTTCGCCGGCTGCTCGGCGATCACCGTGACGCCCAGGATGCCGCGCGCGCGGTTGGGATGCTGCGCCCATTCGCTGCGATAGACGAACTGCGGCGTGAGATGTTCGCAGACGAAGAACCCGACCACCGGCATGTGCGTCTTGGGGATGCGCACGGTGCGGAACTGCGCATGCTCGGTCTTGCCGGCGACCTCGACCGCACGGTCGAAGAACAACGGCGCGTCGGGCTGCAGGCCCGCCGCCTTGAAGTCGTCGAAGGCGAGGTCGGCACCGTCGGTCGCCAGCGCCACGTTGGCGAGGCCACCGCCGCCCTTCAGCCATTCGCGCCGCTCGGCGTTGAACTCGGTGTCCTCGACGATGCCCAAAATCTCGAAATAGTCGGTGTCGAAGATCATCAGGTGGTTGGCGGTGCCGAGCTTCCTGTGGAAGCCGCGCGGCTGGACCTGGAAGCCGAGCTTGGCGTACGCCGCCTCGGCCGCATCGATGCCGTCGACCATGACCACGACATGGTCGAGCCCGCGCACGGCGCGCTTCATGCCGGCCTCCGTCGCACCATGTTGGTGCCCTTGAGAGTCATCACCAGCTCGCCCTTCTGGTTGGTGACGCGCCACTGCTCGTGGACGATCCCCATCTCCGGACGGCTCTTGGACGGCACCTTGCCGACGCACTCGACCGAGGCGCTGAGCGTGTCGCCCGGCCGTACCGGTTTCAGCCAGCGGACCTCGTCGACCCCCGGAGAGCCCAGCGCCGTGCGCTGATCGATGTAGTTGTCGACGAACAGCCGCATCAGCTTGGCGGTGACGTGCCAGCCCGAGGCGATGAGCCCGCCGAACATCGATTGCCGGGCGGCGGCCGGATCGACATGGAAGGTTTGCGGGTCGTACTGGCGGGCGAAGTCGACAATTTCGTCGGCAGTGAAGCTGGTCGAACCGAGATCGTATTTCTGGCCGATCTCGTAATCATCCCAGTAACGCGGGGCTTTGGCGTGCATGCAGTTCGGTCTTCGCAGAGGGTGGCCGCCGAGGCAAGGACCTCCTATGGCCTGTCCGGCACCTCTCGGCTAGAGCATGATGGGTCCAGCTGGAATCAGCTGGACCCATCATGCCTCCTGCAACACGCATCTCCGGTGCGCGCGAATGCGATGAGATGGAACCGCGGGCGGTTCCATCTCATCGCATTCCGCTCTAGCCTGTCCGCCATGACTGAACCCGACCTCGTCCGGCGCCTGACCACGATCATGGACATCGACGTCGTCGGCTTCAGCACCATGTCGGCGCGCGACGAGGAGCATGCGCTCGCCCTGCTCGGCGCCCGCATGGCCACCGCCCAGGACATGGTGAAGCACCATCGCGGACGCGTCTTCAAGCTGACCGGCGACGGGCTTCTTGCCGAATTCGCCAGTCCGGTCGAAGCGGTCCGCGCCGCCCTGGAAATCCAGGAAGCGATGCGCGCGGCCAACGACCAGGCCGGGCCGGACGACCAGCTCGTGCTGCGCATCGGTGTCAATCTCGGCGACGTCGTGGAAAGCGGCGACGACCTGATGGGCGATGCCGTCAACGTCGCGGCGCGCCTGGAATCGATCGCCAAGCCCGGCGGCATCTGCGTCTCCGCCGCCGTCTACGAGCAGATCGAGGGTAAGCTGACGCTGGGGGCGGAGGATCTCGGCGAACAGCACGTCAAGAACATCCCGCGCGCCATCCACGCCTACCGCCTGACGCTCCGCGCGGCGCCGGTCGTCGCCGCGCCGCCGGCGGACCGCCACAAGACGACGCGGCTCGCCGTCATCATCGGCGTCGCCGCCGTGGTGGCCGGCCTGGCGATCGGCGGCGCCTGGCTGCTGCACGACCGATCGGGGGCGCCGGCCTCGACTCGCGTGGCGCAGGTGCCCACGCCCTCATCCGTTGCAGCGACAACACCCCCGGCAGCTCCGATAGCGCCGGCTCCCCCTGCTGCCCCACCCGCGCCGGCCGTACCGCCGGCAGCTGCGCCTCCTTCTGTCGCGGCCCCGCCGGCCGCCGCCCCGGCTCCCGCCGCTGCACCGCCGACGCCTCGGCCCTACGTCGCCTCCGAGGTTCCGTTCGTGCCGCAATGGCGCGAGCGACGGCTCGAGGATTACGGCCAGGCCGAGGACGACAAGGCCCTGGCGATCAACGTGCGCGGCTGGTTCGCCATGGCGACACGCATGCTCGACGAGACGTCGGCCCGCCGCCGTGCCCTCGAGGAATGCAATGCGCAGGTCGAGCGCGAGGTGCCGATCAGGCGCGAGTTCGACCGCTGCGTGATCTACGCCGTCGGCAACAAGGTGGTGTGGCCGTTCCTGTTGCCGCCCATGCCGCCGCCGCCTTACGTGCCCGCGGCCAAGCTGTCACCGCCCGTCTTGTTCGACGCGGCCACGGTGCCCCTGGTGACCGAGCGCGGCCGCGAGAACCTCGCGGAGCACTACATGAGGCAGACGCGGCATCGCGCCCTGGTGCTGGGGCACGGTCCTCTCGAATGGTGGTCGCCGAGCGAGAGCGACGCCGACGCGATCCGCCGCAACCTGCAGTCCTGCGGCCAGATCAGCGGCCGGCCGTGCGTCGTCTATTCGGTCGACGAGCAGGTCGTGGTGCGCGTGCCGCAGCTCCATCGTGTGACCGGCATTTTCACGCCCGAGCACGCCCCGTCAGCCGATGCCGGCCGGCGGGCCGCCATCGAGCGCTACCTGATCGACAACGACTGGCGCGCCTTGGCGCTGGCCGACAACGGTCCGGTCGGCCTGGTATTCGGCCGGCAAAGCGAGGCAGCGGCGGTGGCCGACGCGCTCGCCGAGTGCGACAAGACCGGTGGTGTCGAATGCAAGCTGGTGGCCATCGGGCCGTTCCTGGTCGCGCCGAAATAGCCGTCATCCCGAGCGAAGCCGCCCGGAGGGCGACGCAGTCGAGGGACCTGTTCTTGCCGATGCATCGACAAAACAGGTCCCTCCACTCCGCCTCGCTACGCTCGGCTCCGGTCGGGATGACGGCTTAGCTAATCAGCCAGCACCACCCCAAACCGCTTGGCAATCTCCTCGAGCATGACCTCCGACGCGCCGCCGCCGATCGACTGGACACGCGCGTCGCGCGCCATGCGTTCGACCGCGGTCTCGCGCATGAAACCCATGCCGCCGTGGAACTGCACGCAGTCGTAGAGGACCTGGTTCACCAGGTCGCCGGCCAGCGCCTTCACCATCGACACCTGGGCGACGCAGTCCTGGCCCTCTGCATCGAGCCAGGCGGTGTGATGCACGAGCTGGCGCGCCGCCTCGACCTCGGCCAGGCGGCGTGACAGCCGTTGCCGGATCGCCTGCTTGTCCCACAACGGCTTGCCGAAGGCGGTGCGCTGGCTGACGTGATCGTAGGTGAGCCGGATCGCCTCGCGCGCCTCGGCCATGGCCATGGCGCCGATCACCAGGCGCTCGGTCTGGAAGTTGGCCATGATGGAATAGAAGCCGCGGTTGGGCTCGCCTAAAACGTTCTCGGCCGGCACGCGGCAATCCTCGAAGATCAGCTCGGCGGTGTCCGACGAACGCCAGCCGGTCTTGTCGAGGGCGCGGCCGACCTTGAAGCCCGGCGTCCCCTTCTCGACGATGAACATGGTGATGGCGCGGCTGCCCTTGGCCTCGGGATCGCTGCGGGCGGCGATGAAATAGAGATCGCCATGCACGCCGTTGGTGATGAACATCTTGGTGCCGTTCAGCACATAGTCGTTGCCGTCCCGCACGGCGCGGGTGCGGATCCCGGCCACGTCCGAGCCGGCGGCGGGCTCGGTGACGCCGACTGCGGTGATGATCTTTCCCGCCATGACGCCCGGCAGGTACTTCTCGAGCTGGCGCTTGGTGCCGAAGCGCACCAGATGCGGGCTCGCCATGTCGGTGTGGACCAGGACGGTGATGGCAAAGCCGCCGTGGGTCGAGCGGCCGACCTCCTCGGCCAGCACGACCGAGGCGCGCGCATCGAGGCCCGCGCCGCCCATCGCCTCGGGCACGCGCAGGGAGAAGAAGCCGAGCTCGCCCATCTCGCGCAGCACCTCGCGCGGCACGAAGCCCGTTTCCTCCCATTTCGGCCCGTGCGGCTTCACCTTCTCCTCGACGAAGCGGCGGAGCTGGGCGCGGATGAGGTCGTGGTCCTCGGTGAAGATGGGATGTGCCATGGCGGCGGGATGCTACACTCGCGCCATGTCACGCGACAAACGACTACAGGATCGCTCGATCTACCCGCACTGGTGCACCGATACGGTGCGCTTCTCCGACCAGGACGCGGCCGGCCACGTCAACAACGTGGCGATCTGCGCCTATCTCGAAACCGCGCGCCTCACCTTCATGCGCGACATGGGCCTGACCAGGAACACGGACGGCACGCGCGGCATCTCGGCCGGCATGACGGTGAGTTTCCTGGCCGAATCGCATTGGCCGGGCCAGGTCGAGCTCGGCACCGGCGTGATGAAGATCGGCACGAGCTCGCTCACCGTGGGCTCGGGCGCCTTCAAGGACGGCACCTGCATCGCCGCGGCTGAAATGACGGTCGTGCGGCTCAGGGACAAGACGCCCCATCCGATCGACAGCGAGCTGCGGGCAAAGCTGGAAAAGTATTTGTTGCCAGGGTTTTAGCTGCCGCTTGACCAGGCCGGGTCCGGCCTCTATCTTTGCGCCTGCGAGTAAGTCGCATCTGGATGGGGAACGCGGCGCACCGGCATGTTCATCTGCATCTGCCAAGCCATTCGGGAACGTGAAGTCGACGCCGCCGTCCGGGCGGGCGCCCGCCGTCCCGCCGATGTCTTCCGCGCCTGCGGCAAGAACCCTCAATGCGGCAGCTGCGCCTGCGACATGCGCGAGCGCATCGCCCAGACCCGGGCCCACGAGCAAGCCGCGGCGCCGAACCTTCTCGCTGCTGATTAGCGCTGGGCGCGCGCCACTAGAGACGGAGCAAAGCTCCGTCGTAAGTGGCGCGTCTTCTCATGCTTCTTGTGGACCGCGCGCTTCCAGCGCGCTCATGAGCGAGCCGGAGGCTCGCGGTCCGGAAGACCATGACGCGCCACTGGAGTGGCGCGCCCCCAGCGGCTAGCTCGACTCCTTGCCCTCGCCGATCTGCGTCTGCAGGTAATTCTGCTCGCCGACCTTGTCGACCAGCGACAGCTCGGTCTCGAGGAAATCGATGTGCTCCTCGGCATCCTCCAGGATGTCGACGACGATCTCGCGACTGACATAGTCCTTGGTCGATTCGCAAAGCGTGACCGCCGCGACCAGCGCGGTGCGCGCCTCGTTCTCCAGTCGGAGATCGGCCCGCAGGCACTCGACGACGGTCTCGCCGACGGCGAGCCGGCCGAGATCCTGAAGATTGGGCAGGCCGTCGAGTATGAGGATGCGCTTCATCAGCTTGTCGGCGTGCTTCATCTCGCCGATCGATTCCTCGTAGATCTTCTTGGCCATCCGCTCGAAGCCCCAGTGCCCCATCATGCGGGCATGCAGGAAGTACTGGTTGATCGCGGTGAGCTCGTTCTTCAGGAGCTTGTTCAGCTCGGCGACGATTTGTGGATTGCCCTGCATGGCAGCCTCCTCGGATACGCGTTCGCCTAGAGAGATACTCCGTGATTCTTGCGATGCAACCACTGAGTGCGCGAGTGAGAACCGTTCGCTGAAAAATCTAACCGGCAACGCCTCGCGACCAGCGACTGGTTCTCACTTGCTCGCCCTTCGGGAAAAATTTCTGTCCAAGACGGGCTCGACCTGCTCGTCTCGCGATGAAGAGGCCGGGAACCGGCTTGCGCGCCGAGACGCCGCAGGCCGCCACCGTCACCTTTCTGCCAAGGTTCCTGTGGCAACCTGCCACCGTCCGGGAGCGCTGCAACGTCGGCGTCCACCGGACGTTCAACCCACCATCCACAGCCCACCCGACTTGTTCGTCGGGCCAGCCGGAGTACGCGTCATGCCTTTGGATAAAGGAAAGCCCCCCTTCACCCTCCCCAAGCTGCCTTACGCCGAGGACGCGCTTGCGCCCGTCGTTTCCGCCAAGACCATCTCGTTCCACTACGGCAAGCATCACAAGGCCTACGTCGACAAGCTGAACGAGCTCATCGAGGGCACCGCCTATGCCGCCCTGACCATCGAGGAGATCGTCAAGAAGTCGGCCAAGGACGAGAAGGGCAAGGCGATCTTCAACAACGCCGCCCAGGCCTGGAACCACGATTTCTACTGGCACAGCATGGCGCCCAAGGGCGGCGCCCCGGCCGGCAAGATCAAGAAGGCCCTCGAGGACAGCTTCGGCAGCGTCGAGGACTTCAACAAGGCCTTCAAGGCGGCAGCCGTCGGCCAGTTCGGCAGCGGCTGGGCCTGGCTCGTGGCCAAGGGCGGCAAGCTCGCCATCGAGACGACGGCCAACGCCGACACGCCGATCGCCCATGGCGGCACGCCGCTCCTGGTCGCCGACGTGTGGGAGCACGCCTACTACCTCGACTACCAGAACCGCCGGCCGGACCACGTCCAGGCCTGGCTCGACAAGCTCGCCAACTGGTCATTCGCCGAGCAGAACCTCGGCTAAGGAGCGCACATGCTGGGCACCATTCTCCTGATCATCCTCGTCCTGATCCTGATTGGTGCCCTGCCGACGTGGCCACATAGCAACGCCTGGGGCTACTACCCGAGCGGCGGCGTTGGCGTGATCCTGATCATCGTGATCATCCTGCTGCTGATGGGACGCATCTGACGTCCCGTCGGCAGCAGGCCGTCAGTATCTGAACGTCACGTTGATCGAGCCGAACTGCGTCCAGCGGTTCTGCTCGTAGAAATCCGGCGTGCGCAGCACCTGCGTGTAGGTGAGGCGCACGCCGTGATACGTGACGGCAAGGCCCGCCTGGGCCTCGGCGACGAACGGCCGGTGCGAGACGCGCAGGCTGTAGCCGTCGGTATTGCCGTCGAGGAAGATGTTGCGGCCGACCACCTGGCCGTCGACGCCGGCAAACAGGTACCAGCCGAAGCTGCCGTCACCGATGAAGGCTTCCGAGCCCGGCAGCGCCGGGCGCGGCCGCGGCGGGCCGAAATCGTCGCGCAGGTTCTTGCCGATGCGGGCCGTGCCGCCGACGTCGCCGTAGATCGCCACGTTGCCCAGCGCCGCGCCGATGCGCGGGATGAAATCGACTTCGAGCTCGGGATCCTCGATCAAGACCGTGCGGGCGGTACGCCAACGCCGCTCGAAGCCGATGCCGATCGTGGGCTCGTTGTGCAGCTGGTTTGCCCAGCCATTGGCCCGGGCTACGCCGATGATGTTGTGGAAATTGTTCTGCACGAACTCGCCGCCCGCTGCCGGACCGATCACGCCGAGGTCGAGCTGCAGCGTATCGAGCCGGACCGGCTCCTGCTGACCGGTCTTCTCGTCGCGCCGCTTATAAGTGTATTGCAGGGCGAAGCTGGCATAGAGCCACGCCGCATAGGGCCGGTCGTTGTAGATCGGCTGCGAGGTGAACGTGTTGTCGGGTGTGTAGATGTTCTGACCGAACGACACGCCGACGCGGCGCACCACCGAGTCCGATTGCGGCTCGCCGAAGAAGGTCGGGATGGTGGTGAGCGAGACGATGCCCGGCGGCATGGCGGTGAGCGCCGGCGACAGCCAGCCGATGCGCACGCCGTTGGTGTAGTCGCGGTCGGTCGGGCTGAACCGGTTGAAGACGTCGTTCTCGACCTGGAAGATGAAGATGCTGCGGCTTTCGCTTTCGGTCGCCGAGGGCGGAGGAGGCGGATCGTCGGCCCGGGCATCCGCGACGAAGATGCCTGTCGTGAGGGTTGCTATCAGGGCGGCGATCTTGGTGGCGCGGCCATGCATCGCCTGCCAACGCGGCAATCGCCGCGAGGTTCCGTCTAGCGCGCGTTGGCGTCGGCGCCGACGTCCCAGAGGTGGCGGCGCCAGGACACGCCGATCACGACCGTGAAGACGATCCCGACCAGGCTGAAGATCGTGCCCGTCACGGCAAAACCGGTGTGCTCGACCAGCGGCCCGGCCACCAAAAGGCCGATCGCCATGCCGTAGACCGCCAGCATGCGCACGCCCATGACGCGGCCACGGAACGCCGGGTTGGCGACGCGCAGCAGCAGCACCGCCATGGGGATCATGCAGAAGCTTTGCACGAAGCCCGCCACGAACAGGACGATCTCGCCCAGCAGCGGCGTCGTGATCCAGGAGAAGGCGAGATTGAGGGAGAACCACAAGACGGCTGAGACCAGCGTGGTGCGGGCGGGCCGGATGCGGGCGCCGTGCGTGGAGATGACGATCGAGCCGGTGAGCGCGCCGCCGGCGAAGCAGGCGATCAGCCAGCCGAGGCCGGTCTGGGCAAGGCCGTAGATGTCCTTGGCGACATAGGCCAGCATCGATCCGATCAGCGGATAGGCCGCGAGGTTCACCAGGAAGGCCATCAGCATCACCGCCCGCATGTCTGGCGTCGACCAGACATAGGCGAAGCCTTCGCGCAGGGCGCGCAATGGCGCAGCATGGGTCGGCTCCTCGCCCACCACGCGCAGCCGCCGCACGCCGACATTGAACGTCAATGCCAGGCTCGCTGCGTAGAAGAGGCAGACGCCGAGATAGGCCATGCCCGAGCCCAGCAGGGCCACCAGCCCCGCCCCCGACAGCGCGCCGACGATGCGGGCCGAATCCGCCGTCGTGCGCGACACGCCCATGGCCCGCATCAGGTAGTCGGACGGCATGGTCTCGCCCACCAGGAGGTTGCGCAGCGTGATGTCGGACGGCCTGACCAGGCCCATGATCGTGGCCAGCACGAAAACCAACCACGGGGCGGCAAGGCCGCTCAGGAACAGCGCCGCCAGACATGCCGCCACGGCGAGATAGGTGGCGCGCATGGTCAGGAGCACCCTGCGGTTGCCGACGCGGTCGCCGGCCATGCCGAACAGGGGCGAGATCAGGGTGCCGAGGAACTGCAGGGCGCCGAAGACGGCCAGCGCCAGGACCGACCCGGTCGAGACCAGCACGAACCAGCCCAGGATCACGCCTTCCATCTCGAAGGCCCAGGAGGCCAGCAGGTCGGCCGGCCATTGATAGCGGAAGCTCCGGACCTGGAACGGCGCCAGCGCCGGTACGCGCAGAGTGAGACTCACGTCTTGTCCGTTCCCTCCCCCGGCCGGCGTCTCTGGCGCCTCTCAGGGCGGTTCACCGTGCGCTTTTGGGCCGCGGACTGCAATTACCGCCTGGGCATGGGCCAGTCTCGCCAATCGCGTGGCTTGCCCTGTTATGGCCCCACATCTTGTGCAATTTTGCACACGAGAAATTGTAGATATCCGTCCACTGCGGTTGCGTTGTAAGGCAGCCCAGCGCATTGTGGCCGGGGGATGCCGTTAAGCGGTGGCAGTCGCTCGAGAGAGCCGCACGCGGATGTGCCTTTGGAGAATTTCCGCGATGGGCGGTACCGTGCAAAAGCGTACTAAATTCCACCTGATTCTGATCAAGCCGACGCACTATGACGACGACGGCTATCCGATCACGTGGCTGCGGTCGCATATCCCGTCCAACACCCTGGCCGCGCTCTACGGCCTGGGCGAGGACTGCCGCCAGCGCCAGGCGCTGGGACCCGACGTCGACATCCTGATCAAGCCGTTCGACGAGACCAATGTCCGGGTGCGGCCCGACCGCATCATGGCTGACATCCGCCGTAGCGGCGGCAAGGCGCTGATCTGCCTGGTCGGCGTGCAGTCCAACCAGTTCCCGCACGCGGTCGACCTCGCCCGCCACTTCCTCAAGGCCGGCCTGCCGGTGGCGATGGGCGGCTTCCATGCCGCGGGTTGCCTGTCGATGCTGCCGGTCGTGCCGCCCGAGATCCAGGCGGCCATGGACATGGGCATCTCGATCTTCGCCGGCGAGGCCGAAGAAGGCCGTCTCGATATCGTCCTCAAGGACGCCTGGAACGGCACGCTGAAGCCGCTCTACAACTACATGAACGACCTGCCGGGCATCGAGGGTGCCCCGACGCCGCGCCTGCCGCCGGCGGCGCTGGCGCGCAACGAGGGCCGCAAGTCGAGCTTCGACTTGGGCCGCGGCTGCCCGTTCCAGTGCTCGTTCTGCACCATCATCAACGTGCAGGGCCGCAAGAGCCGCTTCCGCAATGCCGACGATCTCGAAGCGATCGTCCGCGAGAACTACAAGCAGGGCATCACGTCGTTCTTCATCACCGACGACAACATGGCCCGCAACAAGCACTGGGAAGACTTCTTCGACCGGCTGATCGAGCTCAAGGAGAACGAAGGCATCGAAGTGTCCCTGATCATCCAGGTCGACACGCAGTGCCATCGCATCCCGAACTTCATCCAGAAGGCGCGCTGGGCCGGCGTCTACCGCGTGTTCATCGGGCTGGAGAACGTCAATCCGGACAACCTGCTGGCCGCCAAGAAGCGCCAGAACAAGATCACCGAATACCGCAAGATGCTGCAGGCGTGGCACGCCAGCGGCGCCTCGACCTGGGCGGGCTACATCCTGGGCTTCCCTGGCGACACGCGCGAATCGATCATGCGCGACCTCGAGATCATCAAGAACGAGCTGCCGCTCGACATCCTCGAGTTCTTCATGTTGACGCCGCTGCCGGGCTCGGAAGACCACCAGACGCTGTGGAAGAAGGGCGTCTGGATGGACCCCGACCTCAACAAGTACGACCTCAATCACCGCGTCGTCCATCATCCCAAGATGAGCGATGCCGAGTACGAGCAGACCTATCGCGACGCCTGGCGGACCTACTACACGCCCGAGCACATCGAGACGGTGGCGCGCCGCCACGGCGCCATCCCCGGCCGCAACCCGGCCGAGCCGGCCCAGTTCATGACCATGTTCAAGATCATGTTCGAGGCGGAGAACATCCACCCGCTGGAAGGCGGCATCATCCGCATGAAGTACCGGCGCGACCGCCGCTACGGCATGCCGATCGAGCCGATCGGCGTGTTCCACTTCAAGCTGGTGCTCGAGACCTTCAGAAAGCTCAAGATCTACGGCAAGCTCGCCTGGCAGGGCTGGCGCATCGGCCAGAAGGTCCTGCACGATCCCAAGCGCCACGAGTACATGGACCTCGCCCTGTCGCCGGTGGTCGAGGAAGATCTCGACAAGCTCGCCCTGTTCGCCGAGACGGCGGGCGGCGGTGCGGCGCTCAGCAAGCGGCGCGGCGAGGATCTGGCGCGCGCCAAGGTCGCGGCCAAGCAGAACCAGCAGCGGCTGGAAGCGGCGGAGTAAGACCGCTCAGGCGACGTTGCCCGAGGCGTCACCGCTGAGCTCTCGACAGGCTTCCAGGCCGTATTGCCCGGTGTACTGGCCATTCGACACCAAGCCGAACCGCCAAAACGCCGCTATCTCTCGCGCAGGCTCTCGTGCCGATAGCGAGCGAGCGGTGACAGCAGATAGCTCAGGATGCTGCGCGAGCCGGTCTTGATCTCGACAGTGACGGCCATGCCGGGCGACAGGTTGACGGCCTTGTCCTCGACCTGCATGCGCGTGCGGTCGAGCGAGACGCGGGCGGCGTAGACCAGCTCCTGGCCCTTGGGTTCGCTGCTGGCTGCGTCGGCGCCCTGCTGCTTGTCGGGCGCGCGGCCGTCCTGCGGCTTGTCGCGCGAGATCGCGTCGGTCGACACGCTCAGGACCTTGCCGTGCAGCAGCCCGTAGCGCGTGAAATTGAAGGCGTCGACCTTGATCGTGGCGTCCTGGCCGGCCTCGACGAAGCCGATGTCGCGGTTGGAGACCATCGCCTCGATCTCGAGCTGGCTGTCGGCCGGAACGATGATCATCAGCGACTGCGCCGGCGTGACGACGCCGCCGATCGTATGGATGGCGAGCTGTTGGACCACGCCGTCGACCGGAGCGGTGAGCTTCTGCAGGCTTGAGCGCTGCTCGGCCTTGATGATGTCCTGGGCGAGCCCCGCTGCCTTCTGCTCCGCCTTGGCGAGTTCGTCGAACAGGCCGCGCTCATACTCCGCCACGGTCTTGCTGCGCGTCTGGTCGAGGGCGCCGATGGCGGCCTCGGCCTCGGTCAGCCTGCTCTGCTGGACCAGCACCTCCTGCTTCTGGCCAATGAGCTCCTGCAGATCCGAAAGGTAGACCAGTCGCGAGCCCAGCTCCTTGCTGGCCAAGTGCCGGCGGATCTCGACCCGTTCCTCCAGGGGCGGGATCAGCGCCTTGAGCTTGTCGATCGAGGTCTTGATGGTGGCGAGCTCGGCCTGCTTCTGCGCCACCTGCCCGTCGATGGCGGCGAGCTTGGCCTTCTGCTCGGCGACCTGACTGACCAGGAAGCGACGGTGCATCTCGACCAGGGTCGCGGGCGTTCCCGCCGGGGCCCTGAACTCGGCTTGCGGATCGCCCTTGCCGAGCGCGGCGCCGAGCCGCGCGGCATCGAGCTGGGCCGACAACAGGTCGCTCTTGAGGCGGCCGAGCTCGGCGCCGGTGATCGTCGGATCGAGCTCGACCAGCACGTCGCCCGCCTTGACGCTCTGGCCGTCACGCACGGCGATGGCGCGCACGACGCCGGTCTCGAACGGCTGGATGGTCTTGGTGCGGCTGCTCGGGATGATCTTGCCGAGCGCGGTGGCGACGATGTCGACCGTGCCGATGCTCGCCCAGGCGAGCGCGGCGACGAACAGCACGGCGATGGTGATGGCGACGGCGCGGCCGATCGGCGAGGGCGGCGTCTCGACGATCTCGAGCGCCGCCGGCAGGAAGGCGAGCTCGTCGCGCCGGCGTTCCGGGCGGCGCTGCGGAAACGACAGGATATTCCTAGCGGATTTCATGCAAGCCGGCCTGCAGGCGATAGAGGGTGGCGTAGCGGCCGCCGGTCTTGATCAGTTCGTCGTGCGTGCCCTCCTCGACAATGCGGCCGCGCTCGATGGTGACGATGCGGTCGGCGATCCGCAGGGCCGACAGCCGATGGGCGATGACGAACACCGTACGGCCGCGGGCGATCTGCTGCATGTTCTGCTGCACGACGCGCTCGCTTTCGTAGTCGAGCGCGCTGGTCGCCTCGTCGAAGATCAGGATGCGCGGATCGGCCGTGAGCGCGCGGGCGATGGCGATGCGCTGGCGCTGGCCGCCCGACAGGGTGCCGCCACGCTCGCTCACCACCGTATCGTAGCCCTCGGGCAACTCGAGGATGAATTCATGCGCGCCTGACAGCTTGGCTGCCGCGACGACACGCTCGATCGACATGGCGGGATCGGCCAGCGCGATATTGTCCCGGATCGAGCGGTTGAACAGCACGCTCTCCTGCAGCACGACGCCGATCTGGCGGCGCAGCCATGCCGGGTCGACCTGCGCCACGTCAACGCCGTCGACCAGAACGCGGCCGCTTTCGGGGACATAGAGTCGCTGGACGAGCTTGGAGAGCGTGCTCTTGCCCGAGCCGGAAGGCCCGACGATGCCCAGCACCTGGCCGGCCGGAACGCTGAGGTTGACGTCGTGCAGGATCTCCGGTCCGTCGACCCGGTAGCGGAAGGTGACGTGCTCGAAGGTGACGTCGCCGCGGATGGCGGGAGGCGTCGTGCGACCGGGATTGTAGATGGGCTCGGCCGGGGTGTTGAGGATGTCGCCCAGGCGGGCGACCGACAGGCGGGCCTGGTGGAAGTCCTGCCAGATCTGGGCCAGCCGCAGCACCGGCCCGCTGACCCGGCCAGCCAGCATGTTGAACGCCACCAGCTCGCCGACCGTGAGGTCGCCGTCGATCACCAGCTTGGCGCCGAAATAGAGGGTGGCCGCCGTGACCAGCTTGCTGATGAGCTGCACGGTCTGACTGGTGACGTTGCCGAGGCTGGTGACGCGGAAGGAGGCGGCGACGTAGCCTGCCAGCTGCTCTTCCCAGCGGCGCTGCATCTGGGGCTCGACCGCCATGGCCTTGAGCGTCTCGGCGCCGGCGACGCTCTCGACCAGGAAGGCCTGGTTCTCCGCGCCGCGCTGGAACTTCTCGTCGACCCGCCGGCGGAACAGCGGCGAGGCGCCGGCCGAAATCGCGACGTAGAGCGGCAGCGAGCCGACGACGATCCAGCTCAAGAGCGGTGAGTAGAAGAACATCACCGCGATGAAGACGAAGGTGAAGAAAAGGTCGATGACCAGCGTCAGCGCCGAGCCGGTGAGAAAGTTGCGGATGTTCTCGAGCTCGCGCACGCGCGCCACCGAGTCGCCGACGCGCCGCGCCTGGAAATAGGCGAGCGGCAGGGCGAGCAGATGGCGGAACAGCCGCGCGCCCAGCTCGACGTCGATGCGGTTGGTGGTGTGCGAGAACAGGTAGGTGCGCAGGATGGCAAGCACCGTCTCAAAGGCGGCGATGGCGACCAGGCCGATCACCAGCACGTCGAGCGTGCTCATGCTGCGATGGACCAACACCTTGTCGATGACGACCTGGAAGAACAGCGGCGAGATCAGGGCGAACAGCTGCAGGAAGAACGAGGCAACGACGACCTCGGCCAGCAATCGGCGATATTTGTGGATGGCGCCGAGGAACCAGGTGACGTCGAACCGCCGCGTGAGGTCGGTCAGTCGTGCCCGCCGGGTCATCAGGACGAGGCGGCCGTCCCAGACCGCCTCGAACTCGGGCCGCGTCATCATCTGCGGTCGCTGGGAGCCCGTGGCCTGGACGAGGATCTGGTCCTCGCCGACACGGCCGACCAGCAGGAAGCCGCCGTCGCGCAGCACGGCGATGGCGGGCAGCGGCGTGCGCGCCAGACGCTCCCATCGGGTCCTGGTCTCGCGCGCTTTCAGCCCGAGCTGTTGGGCGGCGCGCAGCATCTTGGGGACGTCGACGGCATCGGTCCCGAGCTGATGGCGAAGCTGCGCCGGATCGACGCCGATGCCCTGCAGGCGCAGCAGCATCACAAGAGCGGCCAGCCCGCCGCGCTGCGGACCACCGTCAGAGGCCTGCCCTGTCATCTCCTGCCCGTACGCCAGGTCATTTACCGCCACCTCCGAGGCCTAGGGCCTCGGCACCGAGATTACCCCATTGGCTTCGTCAGGAAATCCTGGTCGGACGCTGGCGCCTGAGCGACAACGCCCGCCCCTTCGCCGGCCGGCGTGGCAAAGGCGGCCGCCATGTAGTTGGTGAAGAGCGACACGTAACCAGGATTCGGATCGTTGGCTTCGAGCGGCAGGGACGAACCGACGACGCCGCTCGAGTTGAAGTCCTGGTTGAAGCTCGTCTCGAGCGCCCGCAACGCCGCGCTGTTGCCCGTCATCACGTTGCTCGACGACAGGAAGTTGCCGCCGAGGTCGGTCGTCCACAGCGTGTACTGGTCGGCCGAGCCGTTCTTCCACACGACCTGGTAGCCGCCGCTCCAGCGCTCCGTGCCCAGCACCGTCCAGGCGCTCGACCCGGCAACGACATTGTTGCCGTTCTGGCGCAGCATGGCGCCGCTCGTGCCGGACCCCTGGTACATGAAGTAGAGGTCCGCGACCCTGGCCAGCTTGGTCGTTCCGGCGGTCTCGACGTCATACGAAAAGACGCCGGTCACTGAATCGCCGTTGAAATTCTGCCCGAAGGAGGCCTCCAGCGATTCCAGCGCGTAGCTGCCGCCCGACATCACGTTGCTCGACGACAGGAAATTGCCGCCGAGGTCGGTCGTCCAGATGGCATACTGGTCAGCGGTGCCGTTCTGCCAGACGACCTGGTAACCGCCGCTCCATCTCTCCACGCCGAGCACCGTCCACGCGCTCGAGCCCCAGACGACGTAGTCGCCGTTCTGCCGCAGCGTCGCGCCCGACGAGCCGCTGCCCTGGTACATGAAATACATGTCGCCAACGACGGCCAGATTCGTCGATCCGGCGCTCTCCCTCACCGTCGAGACAGTACCGATGACGGTGTCGCCGTTGAGGTCCTGCCCGAACGGCACCTCGAGGGATTGCAGGCGGTAGCTGATCGCGTTGACGAGCGGGCCATTCGATTGGTAGTTGCCGCCCAAATCCGTGTTCCACATCACATACTGGTCGGCAGCCCCGTTCTTCCACCACACGGCATAGCCATTGGGCTGCTGTTCCGCGCCGATGATGCGCCAGCTGCCGTTCGAGCCCACCGCGAAGGTCGAGCCGTTCAGGCGAAGCTTGGGACCCAGCGCGCCGTTGGACGAATCGAGGTAATAGGCGCTGCCGACCTGCGACACGGCCGTCAGCCCGACCGATTCGGTGGTGCTGACCGACTGGAAGCTGAAATCGCTCGCCACCAGGTTCGTCCGGGTGAAGTTGCTCAGCGTCAACGTGTCGCCGCCGCCCAGGTCGATGAAGGTATTGCCACCGACCTGCATGGACCGCGAGTAGACCTGGTACAGGTTGTGCACGTAGTCGAAGGCGGTGAAGTCGATCTTGTCACCGTCGGAATGGACGAAATCGGCGACGGTGTCCCGGCCGTAGCCGAACGAGAAGTAGTAGGTGTCGGCGCCGCTGCCGCCGGACAACGTGTCGCTGCCGCTGGAGCCGTTGAGGAAGTCGTTGCCGGCGTCGCCGAACAGCACGTCGTCCCCCGCCATGCCGTTCAGGCCGTCGTTGCCAGAGTTGCCGTGAATGACGTCGCCCAGGACCGTGCCCATCAAGCTGTCGGTGCCCGTGGTGCCGTTATAGATGAGGCTCAGCGCCTGGCCGGCCCAGCCATAGGCGTCGACCCGCTTGTAGAAGGCGTTGGTGTTGGCGACGTTGTCGTTCTCGTCGTCGCCGTCGTAGATCGTCGCCGCGCCAGCCAGCATGGTCGACTTGAGTTCGGCGACCGAAAGGAAGCGGCCGCCGTAGGTCATGGCCAGCTGCTGCATCAGCGGCACAAGCCCGGCGACGTGCGGCGCGGCCTGGCTCGTTCCGGACATGGAGACGGTGCCGCCGTTCCAGTTTGCGCCGACGATCTCGCCGCCCGGCGCGAAGATCGTCGTCATCGACGTGCTGCGCTGGGAGAAGGAGATGATGCGATCGGGGCCGGTGCTGTTGTCCCTCGCCCCGGTGCCCCAGCTATAAGGGCCGCCGGCGTTGCGGTCTCATACGGCACCGATCGACCACGCATTGGGATCGGACGAAGGCGACGCGACCCCTTGGGAGCCCGTGTAGCTGTTGCCGGACGCCACGACGACAGCCGTGCCGGCGGAAACAAGGCTGGCCATCTGGGTGGAATAGGAGGTCGTTCCCGGCGAATTATTGAAGGTCGTCGTGCCGAGCGACATGTTCACCGACACGACGTTGTAGGCCGCACGGTTGGCGACCACCCAGTTCAGAGCTGCCTGGATGTCGGAGGTGAAAGCCGAGCCGCTTCCGTCCGGGAAGACCTTCAGCGCGATGATGTTCACGCCAGGCGCCATGCCCGTGTAAGTGGGGTCGGATGAGCCGATGATGCTGGCGACGTTCGAGCCGTGACCGTTGAAGTCCGAGGCGTTCGAATCGCCGTAATAGTAGTCGTAGTTGTAGACGATGCGATCGGAGATGCCGTCGCGGTTGGCGTCGCCGCCGAAGAAGCCGTGATTGAGATCGATGCCGGTGTCGATCACCACCACCGACAGGCCGCTTCCGTTGAGGAAGTTGAAGCGGACATCGGCGCGCATCTGGTCAACGCGGACCAGAGACGAGTCCGCCTGCGCGAAGGGCGTGATCACGTCTTCGGCAGCGGGCACTGCCGCAGCAGCCGTTGCGTCGGACGCCGCAGGCTGTTGATTGCTTGATGAAGTCGACCCGACTTCTGCTGCGGGCGGTACCGCCCACATTGCCCTCGAGGAGAAGCCGAACGGACTATCTCCATCGCCGCTCGTGTCGACGCCATTCAACCGCGAATCGTCGAAGCCGCCCTGCCCGGCGTCATCCGTCGTCCCACGCCTGAGGCCTCGACCGAAACCGCCGCCGAAACGGTTTGTCATGAAATCGTCCCAATGCGGGATGCCGTACACGGCAATCCCCCCGAACTCACGATTGCCGCTCACCCATCCCGCGCACCGGCAACCTTTTTGCGCGCTCGAACGCTACTCTATAAGAACACGGGCCATACTAGACCATTCCGCAACCGGCCGGTAGAGCGGCAAAATATCTCCCGCCCCCTGCGCGCCGCCGCACCGCCCCGGACTTGCCGCAATTTCTTATGAAGGGCCGGCCGTGGATCCGATTAGGGCCTGTCCTCAATTAGAGGAAGCATCGGCGCAATATTAGAATCGGATCGCCGGGCGGGGCGAATCGATCTTGCGTTGTCGCCGGCGAGGCTGCTTTTGCGCCGGACTGAACTACCCAAGAGAGGAGGAGCATGATTCTTGGCAAGTCAGCTGCCGGGGAGCTGACAGATGCGCCGTTACGCCGTTCGCGACGACCAATGGGATCGGATCAAAGATTTTCTGCCCGGACGTGACGGTCACGTCGGGGCGACCGCCCGGGACAATCGGCTGTTTGTCGATGCCGTGATCTACCGCTATCGCGCGGGCATTCCTTGGCGCGACCTGCCCGAGCGCTTCGGCGATTGGAAGGCGGTTCACACGCGGTTCAGCCGATGGGCCAAGAGCGGCGTGTGGCGCACGATGTTCGAACTTCTGGCGGCCGACGCGGACAACGAATACGCCATGATCGACAGCACCATCGTGCGCGCCCATCAGCATAGTGCCGGCGCCCAAAAAAACACGGCGACGATCAAGCGATCGGCCGCAGCAAAGGCGGTTTGAGCACCAAGATCCATACCTTGGTCGATGCCTTGGGCAATCCAGTCGGCTTCTTCCTGACCCCGGGCCAAGCCCATGATCTGCAGGGAGCTGACGCGCTGTTGCCCCACATGCAAGCCGATACTCTGCTGGCCGACAAAGCCTTCGATGCCGACCAGCGCGTCATCCAACCTCTCGAGGCAGCAGGCAAGACCTGCGTCATCCCGCCCAAGAGCAACCGAAAAAACCCGCGCCCTTACGACAAAGACATCTACAAGGCCCGACATCTCATCGAGAACTTCTACTGCAGGCTCAAGCAATTCCGTGCCATCGCCACCCGATACGACAAGACCGCCAGAAATTTCCTCGCCGCTATCCACCTCGCCGCTGCTATCATTTGGCTCAATTGACGACAGGCCCTAGCCGATCGGCTTTGTCAGGAAATCCTGGTCGGACGATGGCGCCTGGGCGACAACGCCCGCCCCTTCGCCGGCCGGCGTGGCGAAGGCGGAAGCCATGTAGTTGGTGAAGAGCGACACGTCCGCGGCGTTGGGATCGTTGGTCCAGTTGTCCACGGCGAGGTCCATCATCTCCGGCAGCTGGGACGAACCAACGACGCCGCTCGAGTTGAAGTCCTGGTTGAAGCTCGTCTCGAGCGCCCGCAACGCTGCGCTGTTGCCCGTCATCACGTTGCTCGACGACAGGAAATTGCCGCCGAGGTCGGTCGTCCACAGCGTGTACTGGTCGGCCGAGCCGTTCTTCCACACGACCTGGTAGCCGCCGCTCCACCGCTCCGTGCCGAGCACCGTCCAGGCGCTCGAACCCGCGACGACGTAGTCGCCGTTCTGGCGCAGCACGGCGCCGGTCGAGCCGGAACCCTGATACATGAAATAGAAGTCGGCGACCCTGGCCAGCTTGGTCGTTCCGGCCTGCTCGATCAGCGTCGAGGTGACACCGATCGTTCCATCGCTGTTGAAGTCCTGCACGAAGCTGGATTCGAGCGATTCGAGCGCGTAGCTACCCGACGACATCACGCCACTCGAAGCCAGGAAATTGCCACCGAGGTCGGTCGTCCACAAGGCGAACTGGTTGGTCGAGGTGTTCCGCCACACAGCCTGGTAGCCGCCGCTCCAGCGCTCCGCGCCCAGCGCCGTCCAGGTGCTGCCTACCGCCATGGCGGGGCTGCCGTTCTGCTTCAGAACCGCGCCCGTCGTGCCGCTGCCCTGATACATGAAGTAGAAATCGGCGACCCGGGCGAGCTTGGTCGCTCCGGCCGTCTCGATCACCGTCGACACCGTACCGATCGTTGCATCGCCGTTGAGATCCTGTCCGAAGGTGGTCTCCAGCGACTGCAGGGCGTAGCTGGACGAATTGAGCAGCGAGCTCGACGACCAGAAGTTGCCGACGATGTCGGTCGTCCAGATGGCGTACTGGTCGGCGGTGCCGTTCTGCCAGACGACCTGGTAGCCGCCGCTCCAGCGCTCCACGCCGAGCACCGACCAGGGGCTCGAACCCCACACGACGTAGTCGCCGTTCTGCCGCAGCGTCGCGCCCGACGAGCCGCTGCCCTGGTACATGAAATACATGTCGCCAACCACGGCCAGCTTCGTCGATCCGGCGCTCTCCCTCACCGTCGAGACAGTACCGATGATGGTGTCGCCGTTGAGGTCCTGCCCGAATGCCCCCTCGAGCGATTGCAGGCGGTAGCTGATCGCGTTGACGATGGGGCCATTCGAGACGTAGTTGCCGCCAAAGTCCGCGTTCCACATCACGAACTGGTCGGCCGCGCCGTTCTTCCACCACATGGCATAGCCATTGGGCTGCTGTTCCGCGCCGATGATGCGCCAATTGCCGTTCGAGCCCACGGTGAAGGCGGAGCCGTTCAGGCGCAGCTGCGGCCCCAGCGCGCCGTTGGACGAATCCAGGAAGTAGCCGTTGCCGACCTGCGTCGTGGCCGTCGCGCCGACCGACTCCGTGACGCTGACGAACTGGAATTTGAAATCGCTGGCCACCAGGTTCGTCCTGGTGAAATTGGACAGCGTCAGCGTGTCGCCGCCGCCCAGGTCGATGAAGGTATTGCCACCGACCTGCATCGACCGCGAGTAGACCTGGTACAGGTTGTGCACGTAGGCAAACGAGGTGAAATCGATCTTGTCGCCGTCGGAATGGCTAAAATCGGCGACGGTGTCCTGGCCGTAGCCGAACGTGACGTAGAAGCTGTCGGCGCCGGTGCCGCCAATCAAGAAATCGTTGCCGGTCCCGCCGTCAAGGAAGTCGGCGCCGCCAAGGCCATTCAGCGTGTCGGCGCCGGCGCCGCCATGGATCGCGTTGTCGGCCGCGTTGCCGGTGATGCTGTCGTTGCCGGACCCTGTGAAGACATTGCCGATCAGCGAACGTGTGTCGCCATTGTATTGCAGGGCATTGTAGATATTGCCGCGTGCGTAGATCTCGCCGAATGGCTTCGACTGGGCGCGGGCATTGAGGTCGGCGAGTTGTGCCGATGAGAACAGCATCCAACCGCCGGGCTGCATATCAATGACCTGGTTTTGGCTGAAGTTGCTCAAATCGTAGGTCGAAGTCGCACCCGCGGTCCAAATCGTCGAGAAGATATGATTGTCGACGGGCGTTCCCTGCGAAGAGCCGTTGATGAACGCAGTGCCGGTCGTCGACGACCACGTATATGTATTGTTGGCCCCGACTTGATTGAAGTTGGCGCCATACATGTATTGAAGCGCAGCGATGTCATACATCATGTAAGTCTGCGACGAGGTGCTCGCCGTGGAGAAACCGTCCGTCGACCCGATATAGTTCGCGTAGTTCATCAAGGAAAATTCAATGTCGAGGCGGTTGGCATTCATCACGCCATACGTGTTGTTGTCCTGACCGTGCTTGAGGCCAACGGCGTGGCCGATCTCATGAAGAACGGCCTGGCCGGAATCGAAGTTGCCCATCACTGGATTCCGGCCGGTTCCGCCAAAGAACACGTCGCCGCCGCGTACAGACGTCGCCGGATAGTAAGCGTAGGCAGTCGGCGGTGAGGAAGAATTTGCCAGCCGGAGCGCCGCATGCGTACTGGTCGTCTCTGTTATCTGGGTGAAGGTCAGGTTCGTGTAGGTGCCGATCAGGTAAAGCGCGCGCTGTGTCTCGTTCCGCTGCTGGGTCGTCAGCGCGCTGAAGTTGTTGTACGGCGCCGGATCACCGTAGCTGCTCTGCGTGCCATAGACGGACGAAGAGGTCGGAAAACTGTAGGTGATGGTTGTGCTGTTCCAGGCTGCCCCGGACAGGATGCTCGATAAGTTCTGCTGGTCCGCAGCGCTCAGCGATGCGCTGGTGTTCCGTGCGACCGACCTTACCCCTATGCCGCTAGATCCCGACATCTCAGGCCTCCCCGCTCAAGCTGCATTTCACGGCACAACAACGCCAATTGTGGATCCTCGCCATCAGCGATCATGCCGATGACGACGACGCGCGCCTGACGCCTTGATTGAAACCGCCATCCCAAACGGTTTGCCATGATTGCCGCTTACCTGCCCGCGCACCGGCAACCTTGTGCGCGCTCGAATGCCCTCTAGGAGCACGAGCTACACTAGACCATTTTGCAACCGTTTGGTAGAGCGGCAAACTACCTTCTCGCTCCCTGCAAGCCGCCGCCTCGACCTTCCCTTGTGAACGCCCGTTTCTAGTGCAGCGCCGGCGGCCTCACCTCGGCGAGGCCGTCCGCGTCGGTCGCCGATATGGTCGTGCGGATCATCGACCGCTCCTTGCGGTAGTCCCACGGCCGGCCGCGATGGAGCATGGCGCGGTTATCCCACATCACGGCGTCGCCCTGGCGCCACCGATGGGTGTAGACGAACTCGCGCCGGGTGGCCTCGTCCAGAAGCTCGGCCAGAAGCTGGCGGGCGTCGCGGTCGTCCATGCCGTCGATGGCATAGGCGTGACTCGCGACATAGAGCGCGCGGCGGTCGTTGGCCGGGTTGCGCCAGTTCAGCCGCCAGCGCACCGGCGGCAGGGCCTTGCGTTCCTCGGCGTTGGCAAGGTCGGGATGGATCTGGTCGCGGCTGTTGGCGTAGGAGTGGGTGGCGACGGCGTCCTTCAACCTCGCCTGCAGGTCGGCCGGCAGCCTCTCCCAGGCGAGCCGCGTCGACGTGAATTCGGTGTCGCCGTCCTCGCCCGGCAGCACGCGCGCGGTCAGCACCGAGGCGAGCGCCGGCGTCTTCTTGAAGGACGAATCGGTGTGCCAGAGCGCGTTGGCCTTGGCGACCAGCACCTGGCGATGATCGGGCGGCAGGATCTCGCCCTTCTCGCCGATGTTGGTCAGCTTGGAGTAGAAGCCGCCGGCGCCGAGCGACGCCACCTTGGTGAGCTCGAGCGGCCCGAAGGCGCGGCTGTAGGCGACCTGGATGTCGTCGGCGATGGTCTGGTCGCGGAACACCAGCAGGGAATGTTCCTCGAAGGCGGCGCGCACGGCCTTGTAGGCGTCGGCGTCCGACGCGACGTCGAGCATGCTGACGCCCCTGACCTCGACGCCGAATCCCGGTCCCAGCGGAACCAGCTCCATCGCGTTCCTCCTCGGTTCTTATAGGAGGGCGATTTTATCGCACGGCTACGGCAGACGGCTATAGTACGAAACTTGCATTAGTGGCATTGCAGACATCCTGATGGCTTCCCCCTCCAATTCCGCGCCCCGCCTCGCCTTCGTCGCGGCGACGACACAAGCCGCCCGCAGCGCCCGGGCGCGGCTCGAGAAGCGCTATGGCGCGGTGCCGCCGGCCCAGGCCGACATCGTCGTGGCCCTGGGTGGCGACGGTCTGATGCTGCAGACACTCCATCGCAACATCCATCGCGGCACGCCGATCTACGGCATGAACCTCGGCACCATCGGCTTCCTGATGAACACCTTCAAGGAAGCGGGCCTGCTGCAGCGCCTCAGGAACGCGCGGCAGGTCAGCCTGACGCCGTTGCGCATGCTGGCGGTCAACACGCGCGGCCGCGCCCACGAGGCCATCGCCATCAACGAGGTGTCGCTGCTGCGCTCCAGCCGGCAGACCGCCCGCGTCGCCGTCTCGGTCGACGGCCGCAAGCGCCTGCCCGACCTCTACTGCGACGGCGTGCTGGTGGCGACGCCCGCGGGTTCGACCGCCTACAACCTCTCCGCTCACGGCCCGATCCTGCCGCTGGGCGCGGGCCTGCTGGCGCTGACGCCGATCAACGCCTTCCGGCCGCGGCGCTGGCGCGGCGCGCTGCTGTCGCGCCATTCCAAGGTCGAGCTCACCGTGCTCGATCCGCGCAAGCGGCCTGTCGCCGCTGCCGCCGATTCCGTCGAGATCGCCAACGTCGCCCGCATCACGGTGACCGAAGCGACCGACATCGACCTCACCCTGCTGTTCGATCCCGAGCACGATCTCGAGGAGCGCATCCTCAAGGAGCAGTTCGACCCTTGAGCAAGGCGCTCCCAGCAAAGCCTGAGAAGAAACACATCATCGGCCACGAGGGCCTGAAGCCGCTCGTGCTCGCGATCGTGATCGGCACGGTCGGCGGCTTCGTCTTCAACTGGCTGAAAATGCCGCTCGCCTGGATGCTGGGCGCCTGCGTCTTCTCCACCGTCGCCGCCTTCGCAGGCCTGCGCATCGGCATGAACATCCGCCTGCGCCAGGGCATGGTCATCATCATGGGCGTGTTGTTGGGCTCGGGCTTCTCGCCCGACCTCATCAATCAACTCGCCAAGTGGACGGTGAGCCTCGCCGTGCTGACCGGCATGACCATGACCGGCGCGACCTTGAGCTACTTCTGGTTCCGCCGCTTCACCATGTGGGACAAGGTCACCTGCTACTTCGCCGCCATGCCGGGCGGGCTGAACGACATGACCATCATGGGCGGCGCCATGGGCGGGCAGGAGCGTGCCATCGCGCTTGCCCATGCGCTGCGCATCCTCACCGTCGTGCTGACGATTCCGGTCTGGTACCGGCTGGTGAACGGTGCGGCGACCAGCGTGCTCACCATGCCGCATCCGACCCACAACGACTGGCGCGACTGGGCGATCCTGATCGCCTGCGGCCTGATCGGCGCCGTGGTCGGCCGCCTCCTGCGCCTGCCCGCCGCCTTCATGATGGGACCGATGCTGGTGAGCGCCATCGCCCATCTCGCGGGCTTCACCGATTCCAAGCCGCCGGGCGAGCTGGTGGCCGCCGCACAGGTCGTCGTCGGTTGCGGCATCGGCTGCCGCTTCGTCGGCACCGCCATCGACCAGCTGCACAAGGAGATCGGCGTGTCGGTCGGTGCAGCCATCCTGCTGATCGGCTGCGCCGTGGCCTTCGCCGAGCTCACCCATGCGCTGACCGGCCTCAGCATCGATGCGACGGTGCTCTCCTACGCCCCCGGCGGCTTCGCCGAGATGAGCCTGATCGGCCTGGCGCTCGGCGTCGAGGTGGCGATGGTGGCCACTCATCATCTGTTCCGCCTGTTCCTGATCATCCTGACCAGCCCCTTCGTCTCCCGCTTCGTGCTCACGCGCGGACGGTGATGCCGCCGTCGACCACCAGCAGGTGGCCGTTGATGTAGGCCGCCTCGTCGGAGGCGAGGAACAGCGCGGCGTTGGCGGTGTCCCAGCCGGTGCCCATCTTGCCGGTCGGCGAGGCGCGATTGCGGATGGCGATCATCTTGTCGTAGGCCTGATTGTGGTCCTTCTCGCCCTTGGCGTACTGCTCGGCCAAAAAGTCGATCATCGGCGTGTGCATCAGGCCGGGCAGGATGGCGTTGCAGCGGATGCCCTTGTCGGCGTACTGCGAGGCGATGGCGAGCGTCAGCGAATTCACCGCGCCCTTGCTCGCGTTGTAGGCGATGTAGCTCACGCCCTTCGGCGAGCGGATCGAGGCGATCGAGCTCACGTTGACGATCGCGCCCTTGCCCTGCTTCTCCATCACCGGGATGACATGCTTGGCCGTCAGGAAGAAGCTCTTCACGTTGACGTCGAACACCTGGTCCCACTCGTCTTCGCTGAGCTCGATCGGGCCACCGGTCGAGCCGATGCCGACGTTGTTGTCCAAGACGTCGATGCGGCCCCACTTTGTCATGCAGGCATCGACCATCGCCTTCACGTCGGCGTTCTTCGCCGAGTTCGCCTCGAAGGCAAAAGCCTCGCCACCTTCCTTGGCGATCAGGCCCGCTGTCTCCTCGGCAGCGGCGCGCTTGAGGTCGACGCACATCACCTTGGCGCCTTCGCGCGCGAAGGTGACGGCGGTGCACTTGCCGTTGCCCCAGCCCGGGCCGCTCGAGCCCGCGCCCACCACGATCGCCACCTTGTCCTTCAGGCGTCCCGCCATCTCATCCTCCGCGTTTGGCCTTCTTTCGTAGATGATGGGTCAAGGCGAGCGCAATGCAGTGGCTGAGCTCGCGGACCGGCAGGCGATCCTTGGCGGCGAAATGCATCGCCCGCTTTCCTTCGTACGTGAAGGTATCGGGATAGAGCTCGCGGAACTGCCCGACCAGGCCGCTCTGGCAATGGAAGTAGATGGCATAGCCGTCGCCCGCCTTCAGGCGATCGATGCGCACCGTCGTGCCGCTGCCCGTCTCCTCGGTGAGGTAGCTCGGCTGGCCCCACTTCAGCGTTTCCGTGAGCCGCCCCACGCCCGCCGTCCGTGCCGCGGTGTCGAGCACCAGCTCACGCAGCGCCATCAGCTTGGCGCGCACGGCGGGTGGATAAGCCTTGAACAGCGATGCCACCCGCGGGTCGGAGAACCGTTTCATGCGCGCCTGCACTGCCAGCAAAAAAGGGACTTTCCGGCATTCCCGGTATTTCCGGCAGAAACCGTGGTGTTGCTGCCGGTGCGGACCCGCAAGGGCTTGGGGGTTCGGCGAGAGGGAAAAAGCGATCATGACCATATATTACTACAGTTATTTTCATTGACAAGCGAAATCTGCTGCCGGTCTTGTCGCGTTCTGGCCGCGCGGCAAGGCGCGTGGGATGCTCGCGGCAAGAATGAACGGAGGAAACGATGCGTCGTCGTGCTTTCACCGCTACCGCCCTGGCCGCTGTCGCCGCCCCTGCGATCGCGCCAGTGAACGCGCAGGAATGGCCAAGCAAGCCCCTGCGCATGGTCATCCCCTACCCGCCCGGCGGCCCGTCCGACGTCTCGACCCGCATCGTCATGGATCGCGCCGCCCAGAGCCTCGGCCAGCCCATCATCTTCGACAACAAGGCCGGCGCCTCGGGCATGATCGGCGGCGAGTTCGTCAAGAACCAGGCGGTCGACAACCACACCTTCCTGACCACGACCACGGCCATGGTCTGCATCACCCGCCATCTGCAGCCGATCCCGTTCGATCCCGACAAGGATTTCGTGACGGTCTCGCGCATGTGCACGTCGTGGGGCATCTTGGCCATCCACCCCTCGGTGCCGGCGCGCACCGTCGCGGAGTTCGTGGCCTACGCCAAGGCCAACCCGGGCAAGATCAATTTCGGCTCGTCGGGGCTCGCCACCATCACCCACCTGTTCGGCGAGATGCTGCAGCTCGAGGCCGACATCAAGATGACGCACGTGCCCTATCGCGGCAGCGCGCCTGCCACCAACGCGCTGATTGCGGGCGAAGTGCAGGTGCAGTTCGACCAGACCTGCCTGCCGCACGTGAAGGCGGGCAAGCTCATCGGGCTGGCCATGCTGTCGAACGTCCGCCATCCCGACTTCCCCGACGTGCCCACCCTGCGCGAGGCGGGCTATCGCAAGGAGGAAGGCGATTCCTGGTTCGGCATCCTCGCCCCCACGGGCACGTCGCCGGCGGTGATCGCCAAGCTCGAGAAGGCGATCGGCGATGCCGTGCGCGCGCCCGACATCATCGACAAGCTGCATCTCGGCGGCTGCTACGTCACCTACCTGAACGCGCCGGACTTCCGCAGCCGCATCACCGACGAGAGCAAGATGTTCGGCAACATCATCCAGAAGGGCAACATCAAGCTGACGTAGTCATTGCTGGGAGCGCGCACTTCGTGGCGCTCATGGTCTTCTGGACCGCCGGCTTCCAGCCGGCCTCATGATCATGAGCCGGCTGGAAGCCGGCGGTCCGGAAGAGCATGAGTGGCGCGCTCCCGATTTTTAGAGGACGCAGGTGAACAAAAAGGATTTCGATGGCTTGATGCGAGGTCTCGGCGAGGCGCGTGCCTATGCCAAGGGCAAGCCCGTGCCCGGAACCAAAGTCCATTTGCGGCATCGTGTCGACGTTTCGTCGATTCGAGCTCGAACCGGCCTGTCGCAGGAAGCGTTCGCCCGTCGTATCGGCGTCTCGGTGGGCACATTGCGCAATTGGGAACAGGGCCGGCGCAAGCCGGACGGGCCAGCCAAAGTCCTGCTGTCTCTGCTTGAACGTGACCCCGGCATCGTCGAGCGCACGCTTTCGAAGGCCGCCTGACGGTCAGCGCCGAAACCAGTTCGACACCATCATCCAGAAGGGCAACATCAAGCTGACGTGACGTCGCCGTCCGGCAGGCTGACGAAGATGCCGACGGCGAGCAGCGTCATGTAGAAACGGAAGGCCGCCTCCTGGCCGTTCCACTGCCTGGACTGCCACATCAGGAACCACTCGCCGCCCAGCACCATGAAGCCGGTGAACCACAGCAGGAAGCCGAGCCCGATGCCGATCACGACATACGGCTTGGCGGCGTTGAATGAAGCAGGCTGCCGCACGGCGCGCCCAAGGCGCCAGGCCGCGAAGGCCAGGATGGCGCCGACCACCGCCTCGATCAGGATGATCAGCCAGTAGGCCAGCGTCCAGGCGACGGGCGAGGTGATCGCCCGGCCCTTCAGGGCGTTGTCGGGGAAGGTTGTGTCCATGGTGAGCGTATGGCGCACGAAGGCGTAGTTCGAGCCATAGTCGGCGACGTTGTTGTAGGCGGTCAGCAGCGCGAACAGCGCGAGCGACGCCACCATCGTCGTTTTCACCAAGCGGATTGCGAACATCGAGCCCCCCTATCGCCTCGACCAGGCACGCGGAACGGCAAGCGACAGCACCAGCGCCACCAGCACGCCACTGCCCGCCGCGAGAAAGGCGTACCGATAGCCGGCAAGGAACCCGTCGACTCCCGAAAGCCCGGCCGCGCCCGCGGCGTGCAGTGTCGTCAGCAGCGAGGCGCCGCTGACGGTGCCCACGGTGCGCGTGAGCAGGGCGAGGCTGCCGGCGACGCCGCGGTCGCGTATGGAGAGCGTCGACGTCACGATGTCGGTGTAAGCCACGTTGAGCACGCCGTGGCCCACCCCTTGGGCAATCAGCAGCACCGCCACCAGGAGCACGGGCGTGCCCGCCCCGGTGAAGGCGAGTGGCAGCAGCCCGAGCCCGACCACCGCGATGCCCGCGAAGGCGGTCGGCCGCTGGCCGATCCGTACCACCAGCCAGGCCGACAAGGGGGCGCCCGCGAGGCTGCCGACGAAGGAAAGTGCCAGCACCAGGCCGCTCAGCAGCGCCGACAATTTCAGGACATTCACCAGGTAGTACGGCGTGAGCAGGAGGATCGAGAAGCCTGCCAGGCTCGAGAGCACGGCCATGACGTTGGGAACAGCAAAGGCGGGATCGGCGAACAGGGCCGGACGGATGATCGGTTCGGGCACGCGCCGGGCGCGCTGTACGTAGGCGAAGAGGACGGCCAGCGATGCGATAAACAGGGCGAGGACTGGAAGGGCGGGCGCCTCCGGGCGTTGCGCCAACACCAGCGACAGCAACAGCGTGCTCATGCACGCGGCCAACAGCACGGCGCCCACCGCATCGAACGGCCGGGCGTCGGGCTTGGGCGACGGCAGCAGGCCCGAAAGCGCAAGCGTGACGAGCGCGATCGGCACGCGCACCCAGTAGACCGCGGGCCAGCCCCACAGCTCGACCAGGATGCCGCCGAGGAAGGGACCGATCACCGAGGCGAGCGACATCGCCATGCCCAGGCCCGCCAGGGCGCGCGTGCGCGAGCTCTCCGGGAACAGCGAGGTGGCAAGGGCGGGCGTGCAGGAGATCGCCAGCGCCGTGCCGATGCCCTGGCCGGCGCGCGCCCACAGGAAGAGCGGCCAGTCGGGGGCGGCGGCGCAGGCCGCGCAGCCGACGGCGGAGATCAGCATGCCGATACGGAAGATCAGGCGGTGGCCGAGCAGGTCGCCCAGCTTGCCGCACACCAGCATCAGCGAGCCGTAGACCAGCACGTAGCAGATCACGAGCCACTGCACGTCGCCGAGCGCCAGCCGGAAGTGGCCGGTGATCGCCGGCAGCGCAACGTTGACGGCGATGTCGAGCGGCGCCATCGACGCGCCCAGCCCGACGATGGCGAGGCCGATGATGGGATGCTTCATGGTGGGAGCGCGGGCCTCCGACCCGCTTCATCATTCATGAGCGGGCCGGAGGCCCGCGCTCCCATCAAAGGTGCTTGCCCAAAAACGTCATCATCCGATCCCACGACGATTTGGCCGACGGCGCGTCGTAGGCCGGGCTCTTCTCGTTGGCGAAGGCATGCTGGGCGTCGTAGCGGAAGACCTCTGGCTTGGTGCCGCCCGATGCCAATTTCTTCTCGAACGCGTTCACCACTTCGGGCGTGCACCAGTCGTCCTTGTTGGCGAAATGGCCTTGCATGGGAATCTTGATCTTGGCGGGATCGGCAAGCTGCTCGGGCGGCACGCCGTAATACGGCACACCGCAGGCGATGCCGGACAGGCGCGCCGCGGCGGCGATGGTGAGCGCCCCGCCCATGCAGTAGCCCATGACGCCGACCTTGCGGCTCACGGCGGCGAGATGCTTGACCGCACCGGCAATGTCCTGGTCCGACGCGCCGACGAAATCGAGGCCGGTCATCATGTGGTTGGCCTCGTCCGGCTTCTGCGTGACGCGGCCCTTGTAGAGGTCGGGCGCCAGCGCGTTGTAGCCCGCGGCAGCGAAGCGGTCGGCGACGCCCTTGATCTGGTCGTTCAGCCCCCACCATTCCTGGATGACGACGATGCCCGGCTTGCCGCTGCCCGCTTCGGCCAGGTAGCCCTTGCAGGTCGATCCGTCGGGACGCTTGAAGTCGATCATGCTGCCCATGTGTTCCTCCTTAAGGCGGGGCCTTCCTCCCCAACGAAGTTGGGGAGGTGTCGGCGTCTTACGCCGACGGAGGGGTCATGAGCAGCAATCGTGGTGCTCATGACCCCTCCGTCCGCTTCGCGGACACCTCCCCGCGCGAAGCGCGGGGAGGAATGCTGAACCCTAGAGCAGTTTCCTGAGCTCCGTCTTGAGAATCTTGCCGTAGTTGTTCTTGGGCAGCGCCTCGATGAACTTGTAGTCCTTCGGCCGCTTGAAGCGGGCGATGTTGTCGAGGCAGAGCTGGTCG
>JAKFVH010000018.1 GCA_021732285.1 Reyranella sp.
CGGCCGGCCGCACGTCGATGCCGACGACCTGGTCGGCGCCCGAGATCGCCATCGGCGCCGAGGCCGCCATGGTGGCGGTGTCGATCTTGACCAGCTTGTTGTCGGCGGTGAGGCCGACCAGGGTCGCCGCCTTTGCCGTCGCCGCACCCGTGGCGAGCGCCAGCAGCGACACGCCGACGAGATATCCGAGCCTTTTCCGGGAAGCCATCGATCTCCTCCTCTCCTGAAGCGTCTTTTGTTAGACGCGGGGAGGTGGCGCTCCGGATGACTCGCTTCACGCGCTCGTGAAGCTTTCGATGGTCGCTAGCGACAGGCGCAGCGCCTCGATGGCCCGATCGACGTCGAGCAAGGCCGGATCGGCGCGGCCGTGGATGCAGTCGACGAAACGCTGCAGCTCGACCTCGTAGGGGTTGCGCTCCGCCACCGGCACGGGACGGGCGGGCGTCGAGCCGGCGGCAACGGTGAAACTGGTCTTCGGCGGACCGCCGCTGAAGGTGGCGAGATGCTCGAAGACCGCGTGCTCGAAGAGGGCGCGGAAGCCGACGGTGAAGGGCGAGCCGATTGGCATCAGGCCGCTCGCGATGACGGTTGCGTGACGGCCTTGGCGATAGCTCAGCACGGCGGAGATCTCGCCCGGCCGGCCGTCGGGCAGGCGCGCCGCACTGGCCGACAGGGACTGCGGCTGACCCAACAGCCAGAGGACGAAATCGAAGTCGAACGTCATCAGCTCGGTCGATGGATCGCCATAGTGCGCCTTGCGATCGGGCGCGTCGGCGTGCAGGTAGGAACCCAGCCGCCAGGTCGTGACGCTGAGCAGCCGTCCATGTTCGCCCGACCGCGCCACCGCCTCGACATGGCTGTAGGCGCTGACCGAGCGCATGAGCAGGCCGACCTGCAGCAGCCGGCCGGCCCGGCGAGCCGCGTCGCGCATCCGCTCTGCCTGGCCGAGGTCCAACGCCAGCGGGCTTTCGCAGAACACATGCTTGCCCGCCTCGAGCGCGGGAATCACCACGTCACAGTGATTCTCGCTCGGCAGGCAGACATCGATGGCGTCGACGTCGGCACGCCGGATTAACTGGGCGACGTCGGCAAAGGGCTCAGCCTTGCAGATGGCGGCGACGGCGGCGGCGCGCGCCGGGTCGCGCGAGAACACGCCGACCACGGACACGTCCGGCATGTTGGCGTAGGCGGCCGCATGCACGGTCCCCATGCTGCCGGCGCCTAGAAGGGCGATGCGCACCTCAGCCAAGCCAACCTGCCTGCTTGACCTGGTCGCGGAAGGTCTTGCTGACCGGCACGCGCAGCCCATTGCGCAGCACCAGCATCGGCCGCCGCGCGTCGCGCTCGGCCGAGGCGACGGCGCCGTCGGCGACCCACCACGAGCGATGGACCTGCCGGCCGCGTGACGGTCCCAGCTCGGCCAGCGCATCGCGCAGGCGCAGCAGGATCAGGTCGCTGCCGAGCGCGGTGTGGATGCGCAGGTAATGGTCCTCCATCTCCAGGGCCAAAAGGTCGCGACCGAGTGCGGGCGGCACGCGGCGGAAGAAGTCGGGGGTGGCGTCCTTGGGCACGTCAGCCGCCGGCAGGGCGGCGACGCGCGCCCGCTCGTTGTCGGCAGTGCTGCGCAGGCGTTGCTCGATGAACAGGCCGATCATCACCGAGATGACGACGGTCAGGAAAGCCGTCTGCGGATAGATCTCCAGGGCAACGCGGAACGGCGTGGGCCGCACCAGCCAGTTGTTCAGAACGATAATTTCGATCGTGCCCGGGATGGCTGCCAGCACGCCGGCCAGCGCCATGCGCGCGGCGATCGACCAGCGCTGCAACGCTTCGACCTGCGACAGCAGCAGGGCGAAGCCCAGGGCCTGCAACCAGATCAGGATGGCGGTCGTCCCAAAGAAGATCAGCCGCACACCAAGGCTGACATAGCCGTAGAAGCCGAACGGCCCGGTCACCGCCATGACGATGGCGAAGCCCACGACCCAGGGAAACTGACGGGGGATCGAATGGAGATAGGGCGTTTCGCGCATCGTGAACGATGATCCGGGCAGTTCGCGAAAAACGCCAGCCTTTCCGCGCAACTGCGATGGTTCCAGGCGAGGGCGCCGGCGATGGTGGGCCATGCCCTCCGCCTACCAGATCGTCGTGAACACCCCATTGTGGGTCTGGCCGCTCATGCTGTTCGTGCTGTGGCTGGGCTGGCGCGGGTTACAACCGCGCGTCATCCCGCCGGCGCGGCTCGCTATCCTGCCCCTTGTCGGTGTTGCGACGTCGCTGGCCGGCATCGCACAGTCGCTGCAACCGGGCCTCGCCCTTGCCGGCTGGGCCGCGGCGCTGCTCGCCGCGCTGCCGCTGGGCTGGGCCATCGGTTCGCGCCGAGCCGTCCGCCTGCGACCCGAAGACGGCCGGCTGGAAGTGGCTGGCGGCTGGTTCGTCCTGGGCTTCGCCGTGTCGATCTTCGTCGTGCGCTACACGCTCGGCGTCCTGTCCGGCGTCATGCCGCACCTGCGCGCCGAGCCGTTCTGGATCGTCCTGTCGGGCGGGGTCGGCGGGGCCGTCACCGGCATCGGGTTGGGCTGGCTCGCCAATCTGCTGCTGCGCGCCTGGCGCCCGGCCGTGCTGCGGAGCTAGCCGTGCGCGCGATCATCCTCCTGCTGCTGGTCTTCACCATGAGTCTCGCCGCGCTCGCCCAGCAGCGCTTCGACTTCAAGGTGCGCGAGGACATGTTCGCCGGCATGGACGGCGATAGCGTGGCCTTCGACCGCGCCATGAAGCTGATCGCCGACACGCTGGCGCGCGAGCCCGACCATGCCGAGGCGCTGGTGTGGCGCGGCGATGGCCGGTTGTTCATGGCGGGCCAGGCGTTCCAGCGTGGCGACTTTGCCGGCGGCCAGAAGCTCTTCACCGAGGGCCTGGCCGACATGGAGCGCGCCGTGGCGCTGGCGCCCAACGACATCGCCGTGCGCGTGCCGCGCGCGGCGGGCCTGATGCCCGCGGCGCGCGCGCTGCGCCGCGTCGATCGCAGCGAGGCCGATCGCTTGACGCGCATCGCCGTCGGCGATTTCGAGTTCGTGCTGCAGGCGAGCCAGCCCCACTGGAGCAGCATGAGCGAGCATGGCCGTGGCGAGGTTTTGGGCGCGCTCGCCGACGGCTGGCTGATGCTGGGCGAGACCGCCAAGGCCGACGTCTTCCTCGAGCGCATGACCAACGAGCTGCCGGGGACGCCGTACGCCAAGAACGCCACCCAGCGCCGCGCCGATCCGTCAGCGCGCGTGGCGCTTACTTGCCTCGGTTGTCACTGAGTCAGGCGATCCGCTTCTTCTGCGCCGCCACCGAGCCCGCGCACTGATCGACGGGCAGTGGCCGCAGATGCAGGTCGTAGGCGTCGGCGAACTCGGCCTGCCAGGCGGTGCCGCCCTTGCGATAGAGATAGACGAACAGCACGCAGGCGTCGGATTGATAGCGCAGCGCCCGCGCGGGATCGTCCTTGCGATCGAGCGCTCCCGTGCCCAGCAGCGCCACGAGCTGGTTCTCGTCGAGACCTTTTATGCGGTCGAGCGGGATCGGCGAGCCGGCATTGCGCGAGCTGAACACGCCTTTTTCGCCGCCGGCCAATGAGTATTGCGGCGGGCTGTCGCTATTGCAGCCCGTCACGAGCAGAAGCGCAGCGAAGCCCCCAATTCCCCATTTCATGGCGGCAGTTTAGCGCGGCGGCGCCGGTGGATTAAAGGGCCGGCCGGGCAAGCTGGGCGGCTTGAGCGTTTGTGCCACATGCACCATGGCCGCCACGCCCAGCACCGGCACGATCAGGTTCAGGATCGGAATGGTGCCGAGGAAGACGATGACGATGCCGGTCAGCCACAGCACGCCCGAGTTGGCGCGCCGCCAGGCTCTTACGTCGGCCGGGTCCAGCCGGCGCAGCGCCACCAGCTCGTAGTACATGCGTCCGGTCAGCCAGCCGTTGACGGCATAGAACAGCACCGCGCCCAGGCCGGCGATGAAGATCGCCGCGATGTAGAGCGGCAGCATCACGAGATTCAGCGCCACCACGGCCACCAGGAACACCACGCCCGTCCAGATGCCGGTCCAGACCGGGATGCCGCGCGCCTTGCCGAGCTGCGGGTAGTGGCGAGCTTCGACGACGTCGGCGATGTACTCCAGGAAGATCGAGATCACGATGCCGAAGCTCGCCGGGAACAGCATCAGCGCCAGCACGACAACACCTGCGCCGCTCGCCCAGATGATGACGTCGTTGACCCACTTCCACTCGAAGTTGGCGAAGGATTTCAGCCCCCACCAGGCCAGCACGCCGATGCCGACTTGCAGCACAAGGCTGAGCAGCAGCGACCACCAGATGAAGACGCGCAGCTTGGGATCGCCAAGCTGCTGCACCGCCAGCTCGAAGGCGCGGATCATGGTGTCTCACCGGTCATGATCGTCAGTCCTTGGACACTCATGTTCCTCTCCCCCGCAAGGGGGAGAGGCTAGGTGAGGGGGCTTCCAAAGCCCGTGCAACCCCCTCACCCAACCTCTCCCCCTAGCGGGGGAGAGGAGCATGAACAAGGAGTCGCGTCTTTATTAAGGCCTACTGCGGCCCCACGACCCCCGCCGCCTTCAGCTCGCCGATCTCCTTGGCCGAGAAGCCGCGCTGGCTCAGCACCTCGTCGGTGTGCTGGCCGCGCTTGGCGGCCGGGCCCTTGATGCTCTCCTTGGTGCGCGAGAAGCGCGGCGCGGGGGCGGGCTGCGGGAAGCCGGAGACGTCGACATAAGCGTCGCGCGCCTTGGCGTGCGGATGTTGCGAGGCTTCCTTCATGGTGAGCACCGGCGCGAAGCAGATGTCGCTGCCTTCCATGATGGCGCACCACTCATCGCGCGTCTTGGTGCGGAAGATGCCGGCCAGCCGGCTCTTGAGCTGGGCCCACGCCTTGCGATCCATCTGCGCCGGCAGGTTCTCGCCTTCCAGGCCGGTCTTCTGCAGCAGCTCGGCATAGAACTGCGGCTCGATCGAGCCGATGCAGACGAACTTGCCGTCCTTGGTCTCGTAGGTGCCGTAGAAGTGCGCGCCGCCATCGAGCATGTTGGTCTCGCGGTCGCTGTCGTTCCACAGACCGGCGCCCGCCATGCCGTAGATGCCGCCCAGCAGCAGGGCCGCGCCATCGACCATGGCGGCGTCGATCACCTGGCCCTTGCCCGAGCGCTGTGCCTCGAGAAGGCCGCAGACCATGCCGAAGGCCAGAAGCATGCCGCCGCCGCCGAAATCGCCGACCAGGTTCAAGGGCGGCGTCGGCTTGTCCTTGCCGCCGATCGCATGCAGGGCGCCGGTCAGCGCAATGTAGTTGATGTCATGGCCGGCCGCCTTGGCGAGCGGGCCTTCCTGGCCCCAGCCGGTCATGCGGCCATAGACCAGCCTGGGATTGCGCGCGAGGCAGACATCGGGCCCCAGGCCGAGCCGCTCGGCGACGCCGGGGCGGAACGGCTCGGTGATGCCGTCGGCCTTCTCGATCAGGCGCAGCACGACCTCGACGCCTTCCTTCTTCTGCAGGTCGACCGAGACCGAGCGGCGGCTCCGGTTGTGCACGGCGAATTTCGGATCGGCCAGGCGATCCATGACATGCGCCTTGGTGCGGTCGACGCGGATCACGTCGGCGCCCATGTCGCCCAGCATCATCGAGCACATCGGGCCGGGGCCGATGCCGGCCAGCTCGACGATCGTCAGCCCGGAAAGCGGACCTGCCATGGTTTTCCTCCTGCGGAATGCGCATTTTCCTTCGATTGATCGATGTTAGCCGAAACAACGCCACTGTCATCCAGCGCGGAGGGTACTCCGCGCGGACCGTAGCGAGGGACCTTTCCTGCGGCATTAAAGGTCCCTCGGCCTTCGGCCTCGGGATGACAGTCTTGCGGCTCGCGGTCTAAAGTCCGCGCCGCAGAAGGCTTGGAGGAAACGAGATGAAGTGCGGCCGGTTTATAACCTCGCTGGCGCTTGCGTCCGCCCTGATCGGCGGCGCCTTGGCCCAGCAGGCGCCGACACCGGTCGCTGCGCCGGTCGCCAAGGAATACGATCAGCAGTTCCTGGTGGCGGGCTCATGGTTCCACGGCATCCACGGCCTTGCCTTCAACAAGGACGACCAGCTTTTCGCCGGTTCCGTGGTCGGCCAGACCATCTACCGCGTGCAGATCGATTCGGGCGAAGTCGACCGCTTCGTCGACCCGCCGATCGGCATGGCTGACGACATCGCCTTCGCCGAGGACGGCACGATGGCGTGGACCGCCTTCCTGCTGGGCAAGGTCTATATCCGCCGGCCCAACGGCAAGACCATCGAGGTCGCCAACGGCATGGGCGGGCCGAACTCGATCGCCTTCGGCAAGGACGGCCGCCTGTTCGTCTCCGAGGTCTTCATCGGCGATGCGCTCTACGAGGTCGATCTCAAGAACGTCGACAAGCCCGACTTCAAGCCGTTCCCGCGCACCGAGTTGCGCCGCATCGCCGAGAAGATGGGCGGCCTGAACGGCTTCGAGATCCACAAGGACGACGGCTTCCTCTACGGCCCGCTCTGGTACAAGGGCCAAGTCGTCAAGATCAACCTCGAGACCGGCGGCATCGAGGTGATCGCCGACGGCTTCAAGATCCCGGCGGCGGCCAACATCGATCCGCAGAACCGCGACAACGTCTATGTCGTCGACACCGGCACCGGAAATATCTGGAGCGTGAGCCTCACCAGCAAGGCCAAGAAGCTGGTGGCCTCGATGAAGCCCGGCCTCGACAACCTCGCCTTCGATTCGCGTGGCCGGCTGTTCGTCACCTCGATGACCGACAACGGCATCTACCTGGTCGACAAGCAGACAGGCGGGCATCGCACCATCGTCGAAGGCAAGCTCGCCATTCCCGCTGATCTCGCCGTCGTCTCCGAAGGCGGCAAGGACACGATCCACGTCGCCGACGTCTTCAGCTATCGCACCGTAGATGGCCAGACCGGCGCGGTGCACGACGTTATCCGCGTGCACGGCGAGACGCACGCCTATCCGCTCGGCATCTCGGTCGGGCCCAGGCACGTGCTGCTGACCAGCTGGTTCTCCAACACCGTCGAGAAGGTCGACCGCAAGAGCGGCAAGCTGGTGGCGAGCTTCGGCGAGTTCGCAGCCCCCGTCGATGCGCTGGAGACGGCCGACGGCACGCTCTATGTCGCCGAGCTCGCGAGCTCCAACCTGGTCAAGGTCAGCGCCGACGGCAAGCAGCGCTCCACCGTCGCCAAGGACCTGCGCGGGCCGGTGGCGCTGGCGCGCGGCAAGGATGACCTGGTCTATGTCACCGAGATCGCCGCCGGCGCGGTGGCCGAGATCAATGTCGCAAGCGGCGCGCGCCGCGTCGTGGCCGACGGTCTCGCCGGTCCCGAAGGCATCGCCGTCGGACCCGACGGACGGCTGTTCGTGGCCGAGGTCGGCCAGAAGCGCGTGGTCGCCATCGATCCCGCGACCGGCGCCAAGACCGTGATCGCCTCCAACCTCGATATCGGCTTGCCACCGTTCCCGGGCGGACCGCCGGGCCTGGTGCCGACGGGCGTCGCGGTCGGCGCCGGCGGGACGGTCTATGTCAGCTCCGACATCCGCAACGCGCTCTACAAGCTCAGCCCGCCCGCGCCCTAAAAGGATCCGCATGCCCGGCATTCCCTTCATCAAGGAATTCAAGTTCGACTACGGCACGGCGATGGAGGTGACGCCTCTGATCCGCCGCGTCGTCGCGCACAATCCCAGCCCCTTCACCTTCAAGGGGACCGGCACCTACATCGTCGGCCACGGCAAGGTCGCGGTGGTCGATCCCGGGCCTGACATGCAGGAGCACGTCGATGCCGTGCTGCGCGCCGTGCGCGGCGAGACGGTGACGCACATCCTGGTGACCCACACCCATATCGACCACGTGCCGGCCACACCCGCGCTCGCCAAGGCGACCGGCGCCAAGGTCTATTCGTTCGGTCCGCATCCCCGGCCGCCGGGCGACGAGAAGTCGGAGGAGGCGGGCGACCTGTCGTTCGCGCCCGACGTCAAGCTCAACGACGGCGACGTCATCCAGGGCGACGGCTGGAACGTCGAGGCGGTGCATACGCCCGGCCACATCTCCAACCATCTCTGCTTTGCCCTCAAGGAGGACAAGGCGCTGCTGTCGGGCGACCATGTGATGGGCTGGTCGACGGCGGTGATCTCGCCGCCCGACGGCAACATGGCCGACTACTTCGCGAGCTTGCGCAAGCTCCTGCCGCGCGACGAGACGCTCTACATCCCGACGCACGGCTCGGAGATCCGCAATCCCAACCCCTTCGTGCAGTCCTATATCGAGCATCGCCTGAGCCGCGAGGCGCAGATCATGGCGCGGCTCAAGGAAGGGCCGCAGACCGTCCCGCAGATGGTCGCCAAGAACTACGCCGACACGCCGATCCACCTGCACGCCGCCGCCGGCCGCTCGATGCTGGCCCATCTCATCCAGATGGTGAAGGACGGCCGCGTGAAGACCGACGACGGCAAGGCGCGGATCGACAGTACCTATCGGCTTTAAGGCCTTCCTCCCCACGCTTCGCGTGGGGAGGCAGGTTAGCTCTGTTTCGGCTCGAACCCCGGCACCCATTTCGGATGCTGCGGCAGGTCGTCGGTGATCTCGTGCCACGGCGCCTTTGACGAGGTGAAGACGTGCAGGCGTGGCCGCACGCCGGGATCGTCATCGAACAGGCCCGCCGGGATGCTGATAAACGTGAGATACGGGGCCTGGTTGGGAACCAACGAGCTGCAGGTCCGGCAGAATTTGCGAAAGCCACCCGGCGACGATTCATAGGTGTTGATGTTGTCCTCGCCGGCCACCCAGCGGAACTTGTCTTTCTCGACATGGACGTACGTGGCGACGCTCGCCCCCATTAGCTTGCGGCAATTCACGCAATGACAGTGGGTCATCGACCGCGCGGCCTCGATCTCGAACCGGACGCGGCCGCAGGCGCAGCTTCCCTTGATCATCGGGTCCCTCCGTGTGGGCGCGCATCCTATGCTAACGTCCGCACCGAAAGGAAACGCCCAATGGATATGAAGCTCTCCGGCAAGACGGTCCTCATCACCGGCGGCAGCCGCGGTATCGGCTTTGCCTGCGCCATGGCCTTCGCCAGCGAAGGCTGCGCCGTCCACATTGCCTCGCGCTCGAAGGAATCCCTCGAATCCGCGCGGGAAAAGATCCGCGCGCGACACAACGTGCCGGTCGAGATCCATCCCGCCGACTTCTCCAAGGGCGACACGGTGCGCTCGGTGGTCGATGCCGTGGGTCACGCCGACATCCTGGTCAACAACGCCGGCGCCATCCCGCGCGGCGACATCTTCGCCATGAGCGAGCCCAAGTGGCGCGAGGCCTGGGAGCTAAAAGTGTTCGGCTACATCAACGCCACTCGCGCCATGCTGGAGAAGATGTACGTGCGCAAGAAGGGCGCGGTGGTCAACATCATCGGTCTCGCCGGCGAGAGCTACAATTACGACTACGTCACCGGCACCATGGGCAATGCGAGCCTGATGGCCTTCACCCGCGCCGTCGGCTCAAAGAGCGTCGATCACGGCGTGCGCGTGGTGGCGATCAACCCGCCGGCCACCCGCACCGACCGCATGCTCACCCTGCTGCGCGGCCAGGCCGAGCAGAAGTTCGGCGATCCCGAGCGCTGGCCCGAGCTCACCAAGCACATGCCGTTCGGCCGAGCGGCCGAGCCCGACGAGGTCGCCGACCTCGCGGTGTTCCTGGCGTCAGACCGCGCGAGCTACATCAGCGGCGTGGTGATGACCCTGGATGGTGGGCAGGCAGCGCGGCACTAGAACTTGACGTTGCCGCCGAGCTTGAACAGTTCCGGTGACCGGCGTTCGTTGGGGCTGCCCGTGTTCGTGCCCGAGGAGCCCGAGCCGGTACTGCGGCTCTCGGCCGAACCCTGACCCTGGCTGTTGGTGGACGGCCCGACCCTGACAAAGGAGTTCAACGCGCCGGACTGATTGTCGAGGCGCAGCTCCTTGAAGGCGGGTTTGTTTGCCGCCGGGCCGCTGTCGATGCGACCGACCGGGGCTGATCCACCAGGAGGAGTGCCCGAACCCAGGCCGGGCGGCAAGCTGTTCGGCGCGGCCGTGGTCTGCGCCTGGGCAATGGCGGGCGCCAGGAGAACGACGCCAACAACGGCGGCAAGAGTCGAGAGGCGTGACATCATTTTTCGAGCCTGCGATCCGTCGGTTGCCCAGCCGCCTACTTGCGCTTGGCGGCGATGGCCTTGGCGGGGTTGGAATTGGCCGAGGCGAAGGGCGAGGTGGAAACGACGACCTTCGGCTTGTTCTGCTTGGGCTTCTTCATCTCGCGATTGCTGCGGCGGTGTTTCTGCGACATCGGATCCCCTCATGGCGGCATGCTGAGCGCGGAACATCCGCGGCCGCACAGACCCTAGGCGCTTTGTCCCTGCCTGTACGATTTATCTCGATTTTGCCTGCCTCCCCAGCTTCGCTGGGGAGGTGGCGCCGTCATACGGCGACGGAGGGGTCATGGGCGTCGTCGTTGGTGCTCATGACCCCTCCGCCCGCTTACGCGGGCACCTCCCCATCGCGGACTCCGCGATGGGGAGGAAGGGCTTCGACTCTAGAAGTGATAGTTCACACCAACCCGGATCAGATTGTTGTTCGCGGTCTCGTTGGTGCCGGGCAGCAACGATGTGCTCGGCGTGCCCATGTAGAGATACTCCAGCTTCATCGACCAGCGCTCGGTTACAAGCCCTTCGATGCCGCCGCCCGCGGTCCAGGTCCAGTAGTTGGCGCTGGCCGAGATCGGGCCGTCGATGCTGCGCTGGCCCCACACCGCGCCGCCGGTGAGGTAGGGCATCACGGTGCCCACCGGATAACCGACACGTGCACGCATGGTGCTGAACCACGGCGTCCGCTCGGTCGTGCTGAAGGGACCGAAGTTGCTGCCGCCGTTCACAGCTGCAGCAAAGGTCGAGCCCTGGAAGTCGATCTCACCGCCCAGCACGACGGGGCCGAGGAGATAGTTGTAGCCGGCCTGGGCGCCGCCGGCGAAGCCGCTGCCTGCACCCGAGAAGCCACCGGGACCGGCAGGTCCCGCGAAGGACGCTGACGTGTCGCCGAACATGCCGCCGGCATTGAGACCGGCATAGAAGCCGTTCCATGACGGGCCGGCCTGCTGCGCGGCGACTTGTGTTGTCGCCATCGCCGTCGCAGCGATCGCCAGTCCGAGAGAGGTCCACTTACGCATTCATCGACTCCACGCCAGTTGAACTCCCCCATCGGCAGTACGGCACGAATGCCGAGATCGTGCCTGTGGCAAGTGCGTGGGACCGCGGCGAACCCAACGTGAATCAAATCGGGCGGAATGAAGTCGCAGGGTGACGTAGAGTACGCACGCGCGATGCAGTCGCCAGAGCGATAGAAAAAATGTCGAGAATGCACTTATAAGTTGGTAGTGCATTCCGCCGCTCCCGCAGACTGTTGACAAGTTCGAGCAAGAATTTCCCCGGCCAGCGCCTGCGGGCGCTACTGTGACAGCACATGTTCGATTCCCGCGCCAACGCATCGGCCCTGCTGCACTCGGTCTTCGGTTTCAGCGCCTTCCGACCCGGCCAGGAAGAGATCGTCGACGCCGTGCTGGCAGGCGAGAACGTGTTGGCCGTCATGCCGACCGGCAGTGGCAAGTCGCTGTGCTACCAGCTCCCCGCCATCGCCCGGCCCGGCCTCACCCTGGTGGTGTCGCCGCTGATCGCCCTGATGCGCGACCAGGTGCGGGCGCTGACGGCGGCAGGCGTGGCGGCGGGCAGCCTGAACTCAAGCAACGAGCCGGCCGAGAACTCCCGCGTGATGGGCCTGCTGCGCCGGCGCGAGCTCCGGTTGCTCTATGTCGCGCCCGAGCGGCTGGCGCGCCCCGACACGGTCGAGATGCTGGCCGAGAGCGACGTCGCCATGATGGCGATCGACGAGGCCCACTGCGTCTCGCAATGGGGCCACGATTTCCGCCCCGAGTACCTAACCCTGGGCAACGTGGCGCGTCAGATCGGCGGCCGGCTGCAGACGCTCGCCTTCACCGCGACCGCCGACGCACCGACCCGCAACGACATCGTCGACAAGCTGTTCGCCGCCCCGCCGCGCGTCTTCGTCAGAAGCTTCGACCGGCCGAACCTGAGGCTCGCCTTCAAGCCCAAGGAGCGCTCCTCGCGCCAGGTGCTGAGCTTCGTGCGCAGCCACGAGGCCGAGAGCGGCATCGTCTATTGCGCCTCGCGGCGAAAGGTCGAGGAGCTGGCCGAGGCGCTGAAGGCGGCCGGCGTCAATGCGCTGCCCTACCACGCCGGCCTCGACAAGGCGGTGCGCGATGCCAACCAGGACACCTTCCAGCAGCAGGACGGCGTGGTGATGACCGCCACCGTCGCCTTCGGCATGGGCATCGACAAGCCCGACGTGCGCTTCGTCTGCCATGCCGACCTGCCGGCCAATGTCGAGGCCTACTACCAGGAGATCGGCCGCGCCGGCCGCGACGGGCTGCCGGCCGACACGCTCACCCTCTACAGCCTGGGCGACATGCAGCTGCGCCGCCTGCAGATCGAGCAGAGCGAATCGCCCGACGAACGCAAGCGTATCGAGCGCCAGCGATTGGGCGCTCTGCTGGCGCTGGCCGAGGCGCCGCGCTGCCGGCGCCAGACCCTGCTCGCCTATTTCGGAGAAGCCTCGCAGCCTTGCGGCAACTGCGACCTCTGCCAGGAAGGCGTCGAGCTGTTCGACGGCACGGTCGACGCGCAGAAGGCGATGTCGGCCGTGGTGCGCACCGGCGAGCGCTTCGGCATGGAGCACCTGGTGTCGCTGCTGCTGGGCGAGCGCACCGAGAACATCCTGAAGTTCAACCACGACCGCCTGCCGACCTTCGGTGTCGGCGCCGGCCGCAAGGCCGGCGAATGGCGCTCGATCTTCCGCCAGCTCTCGGCCACCGGCCTGATCGCCCAGGATCTGATGGAACATGGCCGCTGGTGGGTGACCGACGAGGGCTGGCGCGTGCTCAGGGGCCAGGCGACGATCGAGCTGCGCAAGGACATGGCGACGGGTGCGGCGGCCAAGGGATCCAAGCGCGACCGCAAGGCCGCCGCGGCGTCGGCGGTCGTGGGCGAGGCGGATGCCGCCTTGTTCGATGCACTCAAGGCGCTGCGCACAAAGCTTGCGCAGGAACAAAAGATTCCCGCCTACGTAGTATTCTCCGATCGCACATTGGCTGAGCTCGCAACCCATCGCCCGAGCAGCCCGCGCGCTTTCCGTGAAATCCACGGAGTCGGCGATGCCAAGCTGGAACGCTATGGCGCGGCGTTTCTGGACGTGGTGCAACAATATACCACCACTCCAACGGGCTAGGACGGCCGGAACCCCGACACCCCTTAAGCGTTTAGAAGGGCGCGCCGCGGAGCCCTACCGCGCCGTTTTGCCCAATGAGCGGGTGGAGAGGTGTTGGAGAGGACGATGAGCGGGGCGACGATCAAAGCCCAGACCGGTGTGCCCGGTCTCGACGAAATTCTATTGGGCGGTCTCGCGCCCGGACGCCTTTTCCTGCTGGAAGGCAGCCCGGGCACCGGCAAGACGACGATGGCGCTCAGCTTCCTGCTGGAGGGCGCCAAGCGCGGCGAGCGCGGCCTCTATGTCACGCTGTCCGAGACCGAGCAGGAGCTGCGGGCGGGTGCGGCGTCGCACGGCTGGGATCTCGGCGACAACATCACCATCTTCGAAGTGGTGCCGCCCGAGAGCCTGCTCGATGCCGACCAGCAGCAGAGCCTGCTTTATTCATCTGACCTCGAGCTCGGCGAGACGACCAAGGCCATCTTCGACGCCGTCGAACGTGCCAAGGCGTCGCGCGTCGTGGTCGATTCGCTGTCGGAAATCCGCCTGCTGGCGCAAAGCTCGCTGCGCTATCGCCGCCAGATCCTGGCCCTCAAGCACTATTTTGCGCGCCACGCATCGACCGTGCTGCTGCTCGACGACCTGACCGCCGACACGCTCGACAAGACCGTGCACAGCGTCGCCGCCGGCGTCATCCGTCTCGAGGAGCTGACGCCCGACTACGGCGCCGAGCGGCGGCGCCTGCGTGTCGTCAAGTATCGCGCCCAGTCCTTTCGCGGCGGCTTCCACGATTTCGTCATCCGTGCCGGCGGGCCTCGCGTCTTTCCGCGCCTGGTGGCGGCCGAGCATCGCCGCGACCTGGTCCGCGGCAAGGTGAAATCGGGCGTCGAAGGCCTCGACACCCTGTTGGGCGGCGGCATCGAGGCGGGGTCGAGCACCTTGCTGCTCGGCCCGACCGGCGCAGGCAAGAGCCTGATCAGCCTGCAGTTCCTCGCCCACGCGGTTCGCGAGGGCGGCAAAGCCGCCATGTTCGTCTTCGACGAGGAGCTCGGTCTGTTGTTCGACCGCGCCAAGCCGCTCGGCTTCGATCTGCCCGCCATGCGCGACAGCGGCCGGCTGGTGATCAGCCAGCTCGACGCCGCCGAACTGTCGCCCGGAGAGTTCGCGCAACGCGTCCGCAGCTGCGTGCAGGATGCCGAGGTCAAGCTCGTCCTCATCGACAGCTTGAACGGTTTCCAGGCGGCAATGCCGCAGGAGAATTCGCTGATCCTGCACATGCACGAGCTGCTGCAGTACTGCAATCGGCACGGCGTCTCGACCTTCCTTACGGTGGCGCAGCATGGGCTGGTGGGCGAGATGAAGTCTCCGGTCGACGTCACCTATCTGGCCGACGCGGTCATCCTGTTGCGCTTCTTCGAGGCCGAGGGCGCCGTTCGCCGGGCCATCTCGGTCATCAAGAAGCGCACAGGCCGGCACGAAGACACGATCCGCGAGTTCTGGATCGACGGCGGGCTGCATGTCGGCGAACCGCTGTCGCAGTTCCACGGCGTGCTGCGCGGCACGCCCATCCTGTCGGACGATCATGCGCCGGCCCGGCCGGGTATGGCCGGGTGAACGGCGGTGCCGCCGTGCAGTCGCTGCGCGCTCTGGTGCTGGCGCCGCATGGGCGCGATGCCGCAGTCGCGATCTCCCTGATCGAGCAAGCCGGCATCGCAAGCCGCGCCTGCCGCGATCTTGGCGGTCTTGTCGAAGCCTTGGATGACGACACGGCTTTCGTCTTCATCACCGAAGAGGCGATCCGCACGGCCGACCTGAAACCCTTGACGACGTGGCTCGCCAGCCAGCCCGCCTGGTCCGACCTGCCCTTCGTTCTGGTCACCCATCACGGTGGCGGGCCGGAGCGCAATCCGATCGCCGGCCGCTGGCTGGAGGCGCTGGGCAACGTGTCGTTCATCGAGCGGCCGTTCCATCCCATGACACTGATCAGCCTGGTGCGCGCCACGGTGGCAGGCCGCCGCCGCCAGCTCGAGACGCGCTCGCTGCTCGAGCATTTGCGCCAGAGCGAGCTCGGGCTGCAGCGGGCCAACGACGAGCTCGAACGCCGCGTCGAAGAGCGCACGGCCGAGCTGCAGCACGCCCACGACGAACTGCTGGCGCAGATCGCCGAGCGTGCGCGCACCGAGGAGCAGCTGCGCCAACTGCAGAAGCTTGAATCGATCGGCCAGCTCACCGGCGGCGTGGCCCACGACTTCAACAACCTGCTGACGGCGGTGCTGGGCAATCTCGAGCTTCTGCGCAAGCGGCTGCCCCCCAATCCGGGGATCGATCGGTTGATCGAGGGCGCCACCCAAGGCGCCCAGCGCGGCGCCGCGTTGACCCAGCGCCTGCTGGCCTTCGCTCGCCGTCAGGCCCTGCAGCCCAAGCCGACCGACTTCGCCGAGCTGGTCCGCGGCATGGGCGACCTGCTGCGCCGCTCGCTCGGGCCCTCGATCGCCATCGAATTCGACCTGCCGGCCGGCTTGCCGCCGGCGCTGGCTGATCAGAACCAGATCGAGCTCGCGCTGCTCAATCTCGCGGTCAATGCGCGCGATGCCATGCCCGACGGCGGCCGGCTTGTGATCGCAGTGTCGCTGGAGCGCGTGCCCGCGGCGAGGGATCTGGCGGCGGGAGACTACGTGCGTCTTAGCGTGTCGGATACCGGCTCGGGCATGGATGCGCAGACGCTCGGTCGGGCCATAGAGCCGTTCTTCTCGACCAAGGAGGTCGGCAAGGGCACCGGCCTCGGCCTGTCGATGATCCATGGCCTGGCGCTGCAGCTCAAAGGCGCCTTGCGGCTCCACAGCGAGGTCGGCCGCGGCACGCGCGCCGAGCTGTGGCTGCCGGTGGCCGACGGCAAGGCGGTGGCGGCGACGGCCGACGCCGAGCTGGGCGCCGATCCCGGCAAGCGACGCCTGAAACTCCTGTTCGTCGACGACGATTTCCTGATCAGCCTCAGCACCGCCGCATTGCTGGAGGATCTCGGGCACGAGGTGGTCAAGGCCGCGTCCGGCGCCGCGGCGCTGGAAGTGCTGGAGAGCGGCAAGCCGATCGACTTGATGATCACCGACTACGCCATGCCTGGAATGACCGGCGTGCAGCTTGCCGAGGCGGCGCGCCGGCTGCGGCCCGGCCTGCCGATCCTGTTGGCCACCGGCTATGCCGACCTGCCGGCACGCACCCGCATCGACCTGCCGCGCCTGTCCAAGCCCTACCAGCAGAAGCAGCTCGCCGAGCGGATCACGGCGCTGGTTGGCTGAGCGGCATCAGCTGGCGCAGCCGTTCGTCGCGCAGCCACAGTCCACCCCACAGGAGCAGGCCGAGATAGACGCCGAACAGCGTGTGGCTGAACAGCGGATGGTCGAGCCGGAGATGGGTGGCGATGGCGCCACCCATCAGCCCGGTCAGCAGCACCGCGCCCAGGAGAGACGTGCGCCGCCAAGCATAGAGGGCGGTGCCGACCAGCGTCACCACGCCCAGGAAGCGGGCAAAGGAGTCGCTGGTCGGGTAGCCGAGCTCGCGCAGGCTGTCGGTGACCGGCTGGATCGGCGCCAGCTTGATGGCGCCATCGACGGTCAGGAACAGGATGACCAGGCCGCTCAGCACGCGGCCCGTCCACAGCGCGGCCTTGGTGTTCATGACTCAGCCCTTCTTGGGAGTGGTGCCGACCGACCAGCGCACGCCGAAGGGATCGCGAAACTGGCCGTAACGGTCGCCCCAGAACATGTCGGTGACCGGCATCAGCGGCTCGGCGCCGGCGGCGACCGCGCGCTTCCACCAGGCGTCGGCATCGTCGACCTGCAGATGCAGGGTGTAACCGCCGTGGGTCTCCAGGGGATGGCCGTGGTCGGGGAAGGCGTCGGCCAGCATCAGCGAGCCGCCGTTCACCACGAGATGGATGTGCATGTAGCGGCCCTTGTCGTCGGGCGGCATACGCAGCACCTCGGTGGCGGCGAGCGCCTTCGCGTAGAAGTCGGCGGCCTTGCCGGCATTGCTGACGCCGAGATAGGGCGCGACGCCGCCGAGGACCGGCGGAAGGGACTGGGTCATCAGGGTCTCCGTTCGTTGGTGCCGTTAGGCATGCCCCAAGGACGAACGGTCAGGGCGGGGGCCGACAGGCCGCTCAAACTTTTTTGGGAGCGCGGACCTCCGGTCCGCTCATGAATCATGAGCGGGCCGGAGGCCCGCGCTCCCAGCTAAGCGCTTTCCTTGTCCAGGTGATCCAGGTGCTGGCGGATGTGCGCCGCCTCGGCCGGGGTGCTGGCGAGTGCGATCGCGCGGTCGAAGGCGGTGCGTGCCTCGGCGCGGCGGTCGAGCTGCTGCAGCAGGGCGCCCTTCACGCCGTGGAAGTAGAAGTAGCTCGAAAGCTTCGAGCCGAGCGGCTCGATCATCTCCAGCGCCGCCGCGGGCCCGCGCACCTTGTTGACTGCGACGGCGCGGTTCAGCGTCACCACCGGCGAGGGTTGCAGGCGCTCGAGATTGGCGTAGAGCAGGTCGATCTGCGCCCAGTCGGTGTCCTCGGCGCGCCTGGCCCGTGCATGCAAAGCGGCGATGGCGGCCTGGACCTGATAGGGGCCGGGGCGGCGGTGGCGCATCGCCTTGTCGATCAGCGCCAGGCCTTCGGCGATGCTCTTGCCGTCCCACAGGCTGCGGTCCTGGTCTTCGAGCAGGATGATGGCGCCCTTGTCGTCGAAGCGGGCCGCCGCGCGCGACTGCTGCAGCAGCATGAGGGCGGCCAGGCCCATCACCTCGGGCTCCTGCGGGAAGATGCGCAGCAGCAGGCGCACCAGCCAGATGCCTTGCTCGGCCAAGGTGCCGCGCGTGGCCGTCTCGCCGGCGCGCGCCGAATAGCCCTCGTTGAACACCAGGTAGATCATGGCCGACACGGTGGCGAGCCGCTCGGCCCGCTCAACCGCGCCCGGCGTCTCGAACGGCAAGCCGGCATCGCCGATGCGCGCCTTGGCGCGGGTGATGCGCTGCTCCATCGCCGCCTCGCCGACCAGGAAGGCACGGGCGATCTGCTTCACCGAGAGGCCGCAGACGATGCGCAGCGCCAGCGCGATCTGCTGCGTCGCCGGCAGCCCGGGATGGCAGCACACGAACAGCAGCCGCAGGATGTCGTCGCGGTACTGCTCGCCGTCGAGCCGGTCGGCCAGCTCGCTTTCGGCGTCGCCCAGGTCGGAGATCGCCGCCTCGTCGGGCAGCGCCACCTGCTTGGCGCGGCGGCGCACGTCGTCCATCGCCGCGTTGCGGCCGACGAAGATCAGCCATGCCGCCGCATCGCGCGGCGGCCCGTTCTGCGGCCATGTCTTCAGCGCGCGCAGGCAGGCTTCCTGGAAGGCTTCCTCGGCCGTATCGAGGTCGCGGAAGTAGCGCAGCAACGCCCCCACTGCCTGGGGGCGCGCGGCGGTCAGGACCGCGTCGATCCAGCCGAGATCGTTCACGCCGCGGGCTTCCTCTGCACCGGAAGCTGGGACTCATGCAGTTCGGCCACCGGCCGGATCTCGTAGCTGCCGGTGCCGGGATTGGCGATGGCCAGCTCCTTGGCCGTCTCGATCGCCTGATCGAGCGAGGCGCAATCGACGATGTAGAAGCCCAAAAGCTGCTCCTTGGTCTCGGCGAAGGGGCCGTCGATCACCAGGCTCTCGCCGCCGCTCTTGCGCAGGGTGGTGGCGGCGGTGGTCGGCAACAGCCGGGCGACCGGGCCCAGCCGGCCCTGCTTGGCGAGCTTGTCGTTGACCACGTGCAGCCGGGCCATGGTCTCGTCGTGATACTGCTTGGACCAGGCACCGACGGCGGCCTCGGAGTTGTAGCAAAGGATGGCGTAGAGCATCGAAACACCCTCGATTTTGCCTAGGACGAACGAAGCGGGCTGTTTCCGACAACCGGCGGGAGGAAATTTCGCCGGTTATTCCGCGCTGGAGGAAATCGGGTTGGCGAAAGGCGTGCCGGCCTTGAGGATGCGATAGCGGCCGCCCTGGATCTCGGCGGCGGTGACGATGCCGGTGCGGGCGCTGCCGCCGTCCAGCCCCAGCCGGTCGCCCTCGAACAGGTGCGGGTCTTCCATGCCGCTGATCTCGCGATGCTTGTCGGGCGGCGTGTGGCCGTGCACCACCAGGGTGCCCTTGAAGCCCGCCTTCCAGTCGAGGAAGCCGTGGTTGATCCAGGCCCAGCGCGCCTCGGTGAAGATGGTCCAGGGCCTGGTCAGAAACTCGTCGGGGTCGGCGTGCGGATCGAGCCCGCCATGGACGAACAGCGTGTTGCCGAGCCGTACGTGGCTGCGCATGCCCCACAGGTTATGGACGACGGCGTCGCCCAGCGCCGCCTTGAGCAGCGCCTGGTCGGGCCGCGCCTCCGGCAGGCTGGCAAGCTCGCGCATCTGGGCCAAAAGCGCAGTCCCGCCCATGCGCTTGGAGAGCCACATCGTCTCGGCCTTGTGGGCGTGCGGCCCGCCGATGACGGTGAGCAGCATCATGATCTCGTGGTTGCCCATGACGCGGTCGACATGGTCGACGCCATGGGCCTCTTCGCTGCCGGCCCACTGCTCGAGCACGCCCACACTGTCGGGCCCGCGATTGATCATGTCGCCGAGATAGACCAGCCGCCGCTTGCCTCTCGCTTCGGTGGCGAGTCGCGCGATGGCATCGAGCAGCACGCGCAACTCACTGGCGCAGCCATGCACGTCGCCGATCGCGAACACGGTCTCGCCATCCAGCGCGAACGGCGCGGGCTTCCAGTCCGAAATCTCGACGGGCAGCGCGAGGGCGGTGTCCATGGCGGCAATGCTAGCGCCATCCGGCGCGCCGCTCCACTGCCGCCGGCCGTCGGTCTCAGTGGCTGTCGTTGTCGCGGATGAAGTCGCGGACGCGCGGCATGATCTGTTCGCGCCACTTGCGGCCGTTGAAGATGCCGTAATGGCCGACGCGCGGCTGCTCCCAGTGCACATGGCGGGCGCCCGGGATGTTGGGCGTGAGCTCGTGTGCGGCCTTGGTCTGGCCGATGCCAGAGATGTCGTCGAGTTCGCCCTCGACCGTCATCAACGCGGTCTCGATGGCGGAGGGATCGACCGTGCGGCCGCGGCTCACCCAGACGCCGCGCGGCAGCTGGTGCTCCTTGAACACGACCTGGATGGTCTGCAGGTAGAACTCGGCGGTGAGGTCCATGACCGCGAGATACTCGTCGTAGAAGGCGCGGTGGCCGTCGGCCGAATCGTCGTCGCCTTTCACCAGATGCTCGAACTGGCGCATGTGGGCGTTGATGTGCCGGTCGAGGTTCATGCTGATGAACGAGGTGAGCTGCAGGAAGCCCGGATAGACCCGGCGCATCGCGCCCGGATAGGTGAAGGGCACCGTCGAGATGACGTTCTGGCGGAACCACATCATCGAGTTGCGCATCGCCAGATCGTTGGGCGTCGTCGGGCTGACGCGCGTGTCGATCGGGCCGCCCATCAAAGTGATCGACCTGGGCTGGCGCGGATCCTTGTCGGCCGCCATCAGCGCCGCCGCCGCCATCACCGGCACCGACGGCTGGCAGACGGCGATGACATGGACGTCCGGCCCGAGATAGCGGCAGAACTCCATGACGTAGTCGACATAGTCGTCGAGATCGAAGTTGCCGAGCGAGAGCGGCACCTCGCGCGCGTCGGCCCAGTCGGTGATGTGCACGTCGTGGTCGGGCAGCAGCGCCTCGACCGTGCCGCGCAGCAGGGTGGCGAAGTGGCCGCTCATCGGCGCCACGACCAGCACCTTGGGATCGCGCCGTGCCGTGTCGCGATGGAAGCGCAGCAGCTGGCAGAACGGCTTGCGCAGCAGGATCTCTTCGTTGACCGCGACGATCTCGTTGCCGATCTCGGTGGTCTTCAGGCCGAAGGCGGGCTTGCCGTAGTTCTGGGTGAGCCGCGCCATGATCTCGGCGCTCGCCGCCACCGACTTGCCGAACCAGGTATCGGAAAGCGGGTTGTAGGGGCTGGAGTAGACCTGCTCCAGCGCGTTGGCCCAGAGGCGGACGGGCGTGGCGAGCTGGCGCTGTAACTCATACGCGGCATAAAGCATTGGGCGCGGATTGTACGCTGCGGGAGGGGCTTGTCATCTCAATAGTGCGGTGCACAAATCGTGCGTTTTCAATGACTTAACTGTGACCCTCAGAGAAGCTTTTGCACAGCCGCAGCGATTTGCTCGGCCTTGGCCTCATGCGTGAAGTGGGTGACGAAGCGGCCGTTGCGATCGAGCAGGTAGACGATCGAGGAGTGGTCCATCAGGTAGGGCCCGCCATCCTTGCCCGGCACCTTCTGGAAGTAGACGCGATAGGCGCGCGCGGCGTCGGCGATCTGCTGCGGCGTGCCGGTGAGGCCGATGAAGGTCGGCCCGAAATTCTCGACATAGCCCTTGAGCAGCTTGGGCGTGTCGCGCTCGGGATCGACGGTGATGAACACCAGGTTCACCTTCTTGGCCGCGTCCGGCCCCAGCTTCTCGATGGCGCTTTGCATCAAGAGCAGCGAGGTCGGGCAGACATCGGGGCAATAGGTGAAGCCGAAATAGATCAGGGTCGGCTTGCCCTTGAGGCTGTCGCTGGTGACGGTGCGGCCGTGCTGGTCGGTCAGCGCGAACGGCCCGCCGATGGCGGGCTTGCCGCCTTGATAGGCATCCCAGCCGATCCACACCGCGGCCGCGGCCAGGGCGGCAATCCAGACGCCCAGCAGCGCCTTCATCGTACGTGACATGGCCGGAAGATGGGCCGGGCGCGGCCGCTCGACAAGCCGGACCGCTGGTCGCACAACAGGAGTTGATGAGCACCGACCTGGTTCTTCTGTCCCGCGCTGCCGACTACGCCGCCCGCCAGCATATCGCGCAGCGGCGCAAGGGCGAGCGCGCTGAGCCCTACGTCAACCACCTGACCGAGGTGGCGGCCCTCTTGGCCGAGGCGACCGACGGCAGCGATGTGGTGCTGCTGATGGGCGGCCTGCTGCACGACACGCTCGAGGACACCGACGCCACCTACGAAGACCTCGAGCAGCGCTTCGGGCTAGAAGTGGCGGCGCTGGTGGCCGAGGTGACCGACGACAAGTCGCTGCCCAAGGAGGAGCGCAAGCGCCTGCAGATCGAGAAGACCCCGGCCAAGTCGCGGCGCGCCAAGCTGCTGAAACTCGCCGACAAGACGTCGAACCTGCGTGGGCTCATTGCAAGCCCGCCGACCGGGTGGTCGTCGGAACGGCTGCGCGACTATGTCGTGTGGGCGCACGATGTCGTACGCTCCTGCCGTGGGCTGAACGCGCGGCTGGAGGCCGCCTTCGACGAGGCCCATGAAAAGGCGAGCCGGCACTTCGGCTGATGAGGAAACGATGTTCTACGATGCCGCCAAGCGCGATCATGGCCTGCCGCAGGACCCGCTGAAGTCGCTGATCGTGCCGCGGCCGATCGGCTGGATTTCCACGGTCGACCGGCAGGGCCGCGTGAACCTCGCCCCTTACAGCTTCTACAATGCAGTCAGCGAATTCCCGCCCATCGTCTGCTTCGCCATCACCGGCACCTACGGCAGCACGCCGACCAAGCACAGCCGAATGAACGCGGAATCAACGGGCGAGTTCGTCGTCAACATGGTGAGCGAGAGCCTGAAGGAGCAGATGAACGTCACGACCTCCATGGTTGAGTTCGGCGTCGACGAATTGAAGCTCGCCGGACTCACGGCCGAGCCCAGCACCCTGGTGAAGCCGCCGCGGGTCAAGGAATCGCCGGTGGCGCTCGAGTGCAAGTACTGGCGCACCATCGAACTGCCGGTCGAGAAGGGCCACGAGACCAAGCGCGGCTCGGTGGTGTTCGGCCAGGTGGTCGGCGTGCACATCGACGACGGCATCATCAAGGACGGCCGCATCGACACGCTTGCCTTCAAGCCGGTCGCGCGTCTGGGCTACAGCGAATACACCACGACCGACAACGTCTGGCGCATGCGGCGGCCCGACGATCCGAAGTAGTTTGGGAGCGCGGGCCTCTGGCCCGCTCATGCTCATGTTCTTCTGGACCGCGCGCGTCTCGCGCGCTCATGATCATGAGCGCGCGAGACGCGCGCGGTCCGGAAGACTATGAGCGGGCCGGAGGCCCGCGCTCCCTTAGTGAGTCCGAACTACCGGCGCGACAGACCGCGCCATCGCCAGCACGCGCTTGTCCGCCATCGCCTCGCCCATCAGCGAGAAGCCGACCGGCAGCTCGCCGGCGGCGTGGCAGGGCAGGCTGATGCCGCAGCGATCCAAGAAGTTGCCGACGGTGGTGTTGCGCAGGAGCAGCATGTTCTTCTTGGTGAAGCCGTCGGGGGTCGAGACTTCGTCGAGGGTGGGCGCGGCAATGGCGCAGGTCGGCATGACGACCGCGTCGTAGTTCGAGGTTATAGCCGACACGCGCTTCTGCAGGTCGGCGCGGGCGGCCAGAAGGTCGATGTAGTCGGCGGCGCTCATCTCCTTGCCGCGCATGATGCGCGGGTAGACGAGCTGGTCGTAGTCCTTGCCGCGCCGTTCGATCAGCGTGCGGTGCCAGGCGTAGGCCTCGGAGGCGGCGAACGTGCCGCGGGCGTTGATGGTGTTGAGCTCGTTCAGCTCGGGCAGGTCGATCTTCTCGACCTTCACGCCAACGCCCGACAGCGCCTTCAGCGCCCGCTCGAAAGCGGTGGCGACCACGGGATCGAGGTCGTCCATAACGAAGTGCATGGGCACGGCGAAACGCAGGCCTGCGAGCGGCGCCGGCGCAGGCACCGATATCGGCTCGCCGGCGAACACGGCATCGACGATGGCGCAGCATTCGACCGAATTTGCCAACGGTCCGATCGAATCGAGCGAGGTCGAGAGCGGCACCACGCCGTCGATCGGCACGCGCCGCGCCGTCGGCTTGAAGCCGGTGATGCCGCAGACGGCGGCGGGAATGCGCACCGAGCCGCCGGTGTCGGTGCCGAGCGCCGCCACGGCCATGCCGTCGGCCACCGAGACCGCCGCGCCCGACGAGGAGCCGCCCGGCACGCGCTTGCGGTCGGCCGGATTGCCCGGCGTGCCGTAGTGCGGGTTATAGCCCACACCCGAGAAGGCGAACTCGCTCATGTTGGTGCTGCCGACGATCACCGCGCCGGCCGCGCGCAGGCGCGCCACCACCGGCGCGTCGTGTTTGGCCGGCGGCGTATCGTCGAGCGCCTTGGAGCCCGCCAGCGTCGTCTCGCCCGCGACGTTGCACAGGTTCTTGATCGAGACCGGGATGCCGGCGAGCGGCGAGGGCACGAGGCCTGCCTTGCGCTGGACGTCGCTGGCATCGGCCGCGGCCAGCGCCTGGTCGCGCCACACCTTGATGAACGCACGGCTGCCTTCGCCCTTGGGATCGGCGATGCGGGCGAGCGCTTGCTCGGTGAGTCTGCGCGAGGTCGTTCGGCCGGCTGCAAGGTCGGCCGCGAGTTGCAGAATGGTCGGGTTCACTTCGCTCGGTTCTTCACAAGGTCGTCGACCACGGCGGGATCGGCGAGGGTCGACGTGTCGCCGAGGTTGCTGAAATCGTTCTCGGCGATCTTGCGCAGGATGCGGCGCATGATCTTGCCCGAGCGCGTCTTGGGCAGCCCGGGCGCCCACTGGATGACGTCCGGCGTGGCGATCGGGCCGATCTCCTTGCGCACCCAGGCGACCAGCTCCTTGCGCAGGTCTTCCGAGGATTGCTGGCCGGCCTTCAAGGTCACGTAGGCGTAGATGCCCTGGCCCTTGATGTCGTGCGGGTAACCGACGACCGCGGCCTCGGCCACCTTCACGTTGCCGACCAGAGCGCTCTCGACCTCGGCGGTGCCGATGCGATGGCCTGAGACGTTGATGACGTCGTCGACGCGGCCGGTGATCCAGTAGTAGCCGTCGGCGTCGCGGCGCGCGCCGTCACCCGTAAAGTACTTGCCAGGGTAGGTCTTGAAGTAGGTGTCGATGAAGCGCTGGTGGTCGCCATAGACCGTGCGCATCTGGCCCGGCCAGGAGTTGATCAGGCAGAGATTGCCGGAGACCGCGCCCTGCAGCTCCTTGCCGTCGGCGTCGACCATGACGGGCTGCACGCCGAAGAACGGCTTCGTCGCCGAGCCCGGCTTCAGCCTGGTCGCGCCGGGCAGCGGCGTGATTAAAATGCCGCCGGTCTCGGTCTGCCACCAAGTGTCGACGATGGGGCAGCGGCTGTCGCCGACGACGCGGTAGTACCACAGCCACGCCTCGGGATTGATCGGCTCGCCGACCGAGCCCAGCAGGCGGAGACTCTTGCGCGTCGCCTTCTTCACCGGCGCCTCGCCCTCGCGCATCAGGGCGCGGATGGCCGTCGGCGCGGTGTAGAAGATGTTGACCTTGTGCTTGTCGATCACCTGCCAGAAGCGGCTGGAATCGGGATAGTTGGGCACGCCCTCGAACATCAGCGTGGTCGCGCCGTTGGCGAGCGGCCCGTAGACGATATAGCTGTGCCCGGTCACCCAGCCCACGTCGGCGGTGCACCAGTAGACGTCGCCGTCGTGATAATCGAAGACGTACTGGTGCGTCATCGAGGCGAACACGATGTAGCCGCCCGTCGTGTGCAGCACGCCCTTGGGCTTACCCGTCGAGCCCGAGGTGTAGAGGATGAACAGCGGGTCCTCCGCCCCTATCGGCTCGGGCTTGCACTCCGCCGGCACCTTGGCGGCGATCTCGTGCCACCACACGTCGCGGCCGGCATCCCAGCCGACCTTGCCGCCGGTATGGCGCACCACCAGCACCTTCTTCACGCCCGGCGCCTTCTTCAGCGCCTCGTCGGTGTTGGCCTTGAGCGGCACCGGCTTGCCGCCGCGCAGGCCCTCGTCGGCGGTGATGACGACGTTGCTCTCGCAATCGACGATGCGGTTGGCCAGGCTGTCGGGCGAGAAGCCGCCGAACACCACCGAATGAATGGCACCGATGCGCGTGCAGGCCAGCATGGCGTAGGCCGCTTCGGGGATCATCGGCAGGTAAATGGTGACGCGATCGCCCTTCTTGACGCCCAGCTCCTTCAGGGCATTGGCCATGCGGCAGACTTCGCCGTGCAGCTCGCGATAGGTGATGTGCTTGGACTTCGAAGGATCGTCGCCTTCCCAGATGATCGCCGTCTGGTCAGCGCGCTTGGCGAGGTGCCGGTCGACGCAGTTGGCCGACACGTTCAGCACGCCGTCATGGTACCAGCGGATATGGACGTTGCCGGTGTAGTCGACGTCGCGCACCGCGCCGTCGCTATAGGGCTTGATCCAGTCGACGCGCTTGCCGTGCTCGCCCCAGAATCTGGCGGGATCCTTGATCGAGGCCTCGTACATCGCCTTGTACTTGGCATCGTCGACATAGGCGCGCTTGGCCCACTCGGCGCTGACGTCGATCAGTTCATCGGCCATGGTTCCCTCCCGCCGGCTTTTGCCGCGAATTCAGCGGGTTTTAGCCCGCTGGCGCCGGCCTCGGCAATTCGACTTTGGTGATTCATTCCTCCCCACGCGTCGCGTGGGGAGGTGCCCGCGAAGCGGGCGGAGGGGTCATGAGCATCAGTACTGAAGCTCATGACCCCTCCGGCCCTGCGAGCCACCTCCCCATCGCCTTGCGATGGGGAGGAAGCTCTAGTCGTGGAACCAGGTCGTGAAATCCTTGAGCGGCGCGCGCTCGGTGATCAGGCTGTTGGGCACCACGTCGGGATCGGCATAGCCCAGCGCCAGGCCGCAGATCACGACCTCGTCGTCGGGCACTTTCAGCTCGCGGCGCACGACGTGCTGGTAGCGGCTGAAGGCGGCCTGCGGGCAGGTGTGCAGGCCCTTCTCGCGCGCCAGCAGCATGAGCTGGTCGAGGAAGATGCCGCAGTCGATCCACTGGCCGTTTCCCATGCGCCGCTCGACGCACAGGATCATGCCGACCGGTGCATCGAAGAAATCGTAGTTCTTGCGGAACTGCTTCAGCATCCCGGCGGCATCGCCGCGCGGCACGCCGAGCAGGGTATAGAGCTGCTTGCCGACCAGCTTGCGGCGCTGGTCGTACACGGCCGTGAATTCCTTCGGGTACACGTTGTATTCCGCGCCGGGCCCGTTATCGCCCTCGTCCATCGCCTTCAGGATCGCGGTCGACAGGCGCTGCCTGGCCTTGCCCATGGTGACGTAAAGCTTCCACGGCTGCAGGTTGCCGTTCGACGCGGCGCGGCTCGCGGTCGAGATGATCCATTCGATATCGGCCTGCGGTACGGGATCGGCCTTGAACACGCGCATCGAGCGGCGGGAGTTGATGGCTTCGGACACGCGCATGAAAGATCAGCTCCGATTGAGATGGCGGCGCAGGAAGTCGAACAGCTTACGACGGGTCTGCGCGTTCTGCTGCTCGGTGAAGAAATGCGTACCGCCTGGCACAATGAAGGTCTCGACCTCTTTGCCGTGGCTTTTCAGCGCCGCGGCCATCGCCTGCACCTGCTCGACCGGCACGTTCTCGTCGCGATCGCCGTGGACCAGCAGCACCGGTGCGTCGATCTGCGCCACCCGCAGGATCGGCGAGCGCACCGGCAGGCCTTCGGGCCCGCAGAGATCGTCGAGATAGTCGCGGATGAAGGGATTGGCCTCGCGCCAGCGTGCCAGGTCGGTCGGGCCATAGAAGGAGGCGACGGCGCGGATCGGCGGCTTGTGGGCCGCCGCCAGCAGCGCCACCTGGCCGCCCATCGAGGCGCCGACCACGGCGATGCGCTCCTTGTCGACCAATGGCCGCTTGGCCAGCCAATCGATCGCTGCCAGCACGTCGAGCGGCTGGCGCAGGCCCTGGTCGCTCTCGCCGTCGGACCCCAGCCAGCCGCGCAGCGACAAAGCGAGCGCGGCATAGCCGTTGGCGGTGCAAGTGCGCGCCAGCCCGACCATGGTGTGCGCGTGGCCGGCGAAGCCGTGCAGCAGGATGACCGCCGGATAGGGCGGCACGCCGGCCTGCGGCTTGAAGAAGTAGCCGCCCAGGGTCACGCCGTGACCGGGCACCTGCACCTGCTCGGCGTCGGCCACCTCGGGCAAATCGTCCCAGCGGTGCGCGACCTCGATCGGCACGCCGTCGGGATCGCGGAAGGCCACGGAGTAGTAGCCCGGCGCGAAGTAATCGAGCTCCTTGGGCGGCTGCAGGATCTCGGCGCCGGCGTCGCGCAGCTCGGCGAAGACCTGGTCGACCTGGGCGCGGCTCTCGGCCGAGACGGCGAGCCACAGCGCGCCCGGGCCGTAGGAAATGCCTTCCTTGGCCTGGCGCATGACGAAGTGATCGTAGCCGCGCGACCACATCACGCGATTGTCGCCGGCCCAGACGCGGCGGAAGCCCAGCATGGGCAGCCACAGGCGATGGAACGCCACCGAGCGGCCAAGGTCGCTCACCTCGATGGCCGCACCGGCAAAGGAGGAGCGCGGTCGCATCAGCGCTGCGGTAGCCCGAGCAGACGCTGCTCGTCGCGCCGCAGGTCCTCTTCGCCCGCCAGGAAGAACTCGTCGAGCTGCGGCGGCTTTATGGACGTGCTGCTCAGCATGGCGTGCGCCTGGCCGCGATGATGGATCTGGTGCTGGAACAGATGTTCCAGGATCGAGGCGACGCTCGAGGCCGGCGGCGTGCGGTTGGGCCGCGGCAGCACCAGCCCCTCGGCCAGGCTCTCGTCGGTCTGCCGTTCGCAGAAATCGATCAGCCGCCGGTCACTCTTGCGCTGCGCGTCGTAGAGCTGGTGCGCGTCAGGAAAATCCGGCGGCGGATCATCGTAGCGCTTCAGCACCGTCGGATCGCGGTAGAGCGCGTCGATGTAGTAGGTGTCGACCCACAGGATGTGGTTCAGCGTCGCCCTGAGCGACGGGAAGAACCCCGTGCGCCGCTCGGCGAACTCGGCCGCCGTCAGCGCCTTGCAGGCGCTGAGCAGCCGATGATTCGACCAGGCATTGTTGCCGGCCATGGCGACGAAGTGACTGACCAGCCCCGTCGCCATGGTGTCGTCGCTTACGCCGCGTGCGCCAGGTTGCGCAGCACGTAGTGCAGCACGCCGCCGTTCTTGAAGTACTCGATCTCCTCGGCGGTATCGATGCGGCAGGTCAGAACGATCTTCTCGCTGGTGCCGTCGCGGCGATGGATGGTGAGCGGCACGTCCATGCCGGGTTTCAGCCCGCCATCGATGCCGCCGACGTCGAAGCTCTCATGGCCGGTGAGGTTGAGCGTCTTGCGCGTCATGCCGTCCTTGAACTGGAGCGGCAGCACGCCCATGCCCACGAGGTTCGAGCGATGGATGCGCTCGAAGGTCTCGCACACCACGGCCTTCACGCCTAAAAGGTTCACGCCTTTGGCCGCCCAGTCGCGCGATGAGCCGGTGCCGTATTCCTTGCCGGCGATCAGGATCTGCGGCGTGTGCTCCTTCTTGTAGCGCATGGCCACGTCGAAGATCGGCTCGGGCTGGTCGGTCTGGTAGTGATGGGTGAAGCCGCCCTCGATGCCGGGCACCATCTCGTTCTTGAGACGGATGTTGGCGAAGGTGCCGCGCATCATCACCTCGTGATTGCCGCGCCGCGTGCCGTACTGGTTGAAGTCCTTGGCCTCGACGCCGTGCTCGCCCAGGTACTTGCCGGCCGGGCTGTCCTTCTTGATCGAGCCGGCCGGCGAGATGTGGTCGGTGGTGATCGAATCGCCGAACTGGCCGAGCGGGCGCGCACCCTCGATGTTGACGATGCTGCCCGGCGTCTTGCCCATGCCGTCGAAGTAGGGCGGGTTGCGCACGTAGGTCGACTTGTCATCCCAGCTGTAGGTCAGCGTCGGCTTGGTCTTGATGCTGCGCCAGAACTTGTCGCCCTTGAAGACGTCGGCGTAGCGCTTCTTGAAGGCCTTGGCCGTCACGTGCTTGTCGACCAGCTTCGCCACTTCCAGGTTCGAGGGCCATAGGTCCTTGAGGTAGACCGGCTTGCCGCCCTTGCCGATGCCGATCGGGTCCTTGGTGATGTCGATCTTCATCGAGCCGGCCAGCGCATAGGTCACGACCAGCATGGGCGAGGCGAGGTAGTTGGCGCGGGTCAAGGGATTGACGCGGCCCTCGAAGTTGCGGTTGCCCGACAGCACGGCGCAGACCACGAGGTCGGCATCGTTGATCGCCTTGGTCACCGGATCGGGCAGCGGGCCCGAATTGCCGATGCAGCTCGTGCAGCCGTAGCCCACGAGGTTGTAGCCGATCTTGTCGAGGTCCTTCTGCAGGCCCGAGGCCGCGAGATATTCCGTGACGACCTGCGAGCCCGGCGCCAGCGAGGTCTTGACCCACGGCTTGACCTTGAGCCCGTGCTTCACCGCGTTGCGCGCGATCAGGCCGGCGCCCAGCATGACGTAGGGGTTGGACGTGTTGGTGCACGAGGTGATGGCGGCGATGACGATGTCGCCATGGCCGAGATCGTAGTCGGCGCCTTCGCACTTCACGCGCTTGCCGTCGTCCTTGCGGTCGAACTCCTTCTCCATGTTGGTGACGAACTGCGATGCCGCCTGGGAGAGCGGAACGCGGTCCTGCGGACGCTTCGGTCCGGCGAGACTCGGCTCGACCTCGGCGAGGTCGAGATGCAGCGTGTCGGTGAAGATCGGCTCGGCCGACTTCTTGGAGCGCCACAGGCCCTGCTTCTTGGCATAGGCCTCCGCGAGCTTGGAGGCCGGGCCGCGGTTGGTGGTCCTGAGGTAGCCCAACGTGATCTCGTCGGTCGGGAAGAAGCCGCAGGTCGCGCCGTATTCCGGCGCCATGTTGGCGATGGTGGCGCGGTTGGCGAGCGGCAGGTCATCGAGGCCCTCGCCGTAGAACTCGACGAACTTGTTTACCACGCCCTTCTTGCGCAGCATCTGCGTGACGGTGAGCACCAGGTCGGTGGCCGTGGCGCCCTCGCGCAGCTTGCCGCTCAGCTTGAAGCCCACGACGTCGGGGATCACCATCGGCATCGCCTGGCCGAGCATGGCGGCCTCGGCCTCGATGCCGCCGACGCCCCAGCCCAGCACCGAGAGGCCGTTCACCATGGTGGTGTGGCTGTCGGTGCCGACCAGCGTGTCGGGATAGGCGACGGTCTCCTTGCCTTCCTTCTTGGTCCACACGACCTGCGCCAGGTATTCGAGGTTGACCTGGTGGCAGATGCCGGTGCCCGGCGGCACGACGCGGAAATTGTCGAACGCCATCTGGCCCCAGCGCAGGAACTGGTAGCGCTCGAGGTTGCGCTCGTACTCGAGCGCCACGTTGGCCTTGAAGGCGCCGGTGTTGCCGAAATTGTCGACGATCACCGAATGGTCGATGACGAGATCGACCGGCACCAGCGGGTTGATCTTCTTGGCGTCGCCGCCGAGCGCGCCCATGGCGTCGCGCATGGCGGCGAGGTCGACCACGGCGGGCACGCCGGTGAAGTCCTGCATCAGCACGCGGGCCGGGCGGAAGTTGATCTCCTTGACCGACTTGCCGCCGTTCTTCAGCCAGTCGGCGAAGGCGGCGATGTCGGTCTTCTTGACCGTGGTGCCGTCCTCGTGGCGGACAAGGTTTTCCAAAAGCACGCGCAGCGAGAAGGGCAGGCGGCTGAGGTCTCCGACCTGCTTTTCGACGGCCTTGAGGCTGAAATAGGTGTAGCTCCTGCTGCCGACCTTCAGTGTCTTGCGAGCCTTGAAGCTGTTGGGATGGGCGGCGGCCATGATGATACTCCTGACGATCGATCGCGTGCGGGCGGGTGGCAAAATAGGGGCAGGGAGAGGCCCAGGCAATCGGCGGATGCGGGCTGCGTTCCGTTGTGCCAGATTGCGCTCATGCAGCCGAAAATGGCCCGGATTCTTGCGGCTTTTGCACTGCTCGTGACCGTCGCGGGCGAGGCCTCGGCGCAGCGCAATGCCGTCGAAGCCTGGGACCCCTCGGCGCGCGAGTTCGGCCGCCTGCCGGTCGACCCCGGCCTGCCGTCGGATGCCAGGAATTCCACCCTCGAGGCGCTGAACAAGATCCTGGCGAGCTCCAAGCTCTCGGATTTCGACCGGTCGATCTATCTCAGCATCCGCGCCTACCAGCTCAATCGGCTGGGCCGCGCGACCGACAGCCAGAAGGACATCGCCCAGATGGGCAAGGTCCTGCCGACCAGCTGGCAGCTCGTGCTGTCGAGCACCATGCCGGAGCTCGCCGGCGGCGGCGACCGCGCGGCCGCGCTGCGCACGCTCGACACCGCCCTGCAGCAGAAGCCGGGCGATTCCTGGCTGGTGATCGCCCAGGCCCGCGTCTACATGCAGCTCGCCGACTTCCCTAGGGCGCTCGCCCTGCTCGACGAGGCGCTGGCCGGCTCGACCTCGCCCGCCGACCGGCGCACGGCGCTCTACTATCGCGGCCACGCCCATTTCGATCTCGGCCAGTACGCCCTGGCGGCCGACGACTTCGACGCCACCCTGGCCGGCCGCACGACGTTCAGGGCGCGGCTGGGACCGCTCTTGTGGCGCTACGCCGCGCAGGTCCGCGCCCGCCGCGATGCGCGCGGCCTGCTGGCCAAGGAGGTCGGCAACGAGAGCCTCGGCGACTGGCCGGCGCCGATCGCGAAATTCCTGCTGGGCAAGATGTCGGCCGGCGAGCTCGAGGTCGCGGCCGAGACCGACGAGGCCGCGAGCCGCACCAACGGCAAGTGCGCGGCGTCCTTCTTCATCGGCATCGACGCCATCCGCCGCGGCGACAAGCAGCGCGCCCGCGAGCAGCTGCAGCTCACCCAGGCCCGCTGCCCGACCGTGTCGGAGCTGAACTGGGCCGCGGCCAGCGAGCTCAAGCGGCTCTGATTCATGCTCCTCTCCCCCGCTAGGGGGAGAGGTTGGGTGAGGGGGTTACAGACGATTGTTCGGTCAACGCGATCTCGATCGCGGACCATATGCCTTCGGGATTCTGGACGACTTCGTTGGCCCAGAATCGAATGACTCGCCATCCCTCACGCTGCATGACGGCTGTGCGATGAGCATCCGCTTCCACCTGAAACGCGTGATGCTCGCCGTCGATCTCAATGACGAGCTTCCTCGACACGCAGGCGAAGTCTGCGAAATACGGCCCAATCGGATGCTGGCGGCGAAACTTGACGCTGCCGATCCGACGATCGCGGATCAGGTGCCAGCAGATCTTCTCAGCTCGGCTGCTATCGCGACGCAGCTCTCGGGATTTCGAGACCTTGTCCATGCCCCCTCACCCAGCCTCTCCCCCTAGCGGGGGAGAGGAGCATGAGAGAAATGCACGGCAAAATTGCGGTCAGCTCACCAGCGCCAGCGGGGCGATGAAGCGAGTGATCTCGGACAGCACGTACGCCGGCTGCTGCAGGTGCGGGCTGTGGCCGCAGTCGGGGACCAGGCGGGTCTCGCAGTAGCCGCCGACCTTGCCGGCGATGATGCCGAGCTGCAGCTCGCTGCCGTATTCGTCGTCCTCGCCCTGGATCGCCTGCACCGGCACGACGACGCCGGGCAGCCGGCCGTCGGCGTCCATCGGCTCGAAACCCGGCGCCACCCAGGCGTCGGACCACAGGCGGAAGCCGCCGTCAGTATTGTCGCCGTGATATTTCATCAGCCGATGGCGCAGCTCGCCCGCCGCAAACGCCTCGCGCGCCTTCGCGATGCTCGCCACGCACACCGGCTCGTTGATGACATGGGCCGCCAAGGTCACCACGGCGCGCAACGGCTCGGGATCGCGCGCCGCGTAGTTCAGCGCAATCGTGCCGCCGTCGCTGTGCCCGACCAACACGCAGTCCTCGATTCCGAGCTTGTGCAACAGCCGCGGCAGCACCTCGTCGGCCTCGATTTCCATGTAACGCAGCCCGGGATCGGCCGGCCACGGGCTCGAACCGCCATAGCCGGTGCGGTCATAGACGATGCCGGCCGAGCGCGTCGCATCGCAGAGCTTCTGCGGAAAGGCGCGCCACATTTCTATGCAGCCCAGCCCCTCGTGCAAAAACACCAGGGTCGTGCGCTCGAGCCCGTCGGCCTGCTGCGGCACGAGGCGGCGCAGGCGCAGGCGGCGGTCGCCGAGGTCCAGAAGTTCGTCTGAAGATGTCACCCCTTCAGATGTAGCCGTCAGCAGGCGTTGTGAGAAGGCAAGCCGTGCTAGAATTGCCGCAGGGGCAAACAGGCGGAAAGGAGGACCACGCCGATGAGGGTCCTTCTGGTCGAGGACAGCACCGAGCTCGTCACCTTGCTGAAGAAGGGCCTGACGCAGGGCGGCTTCTCCGCCGATGCCGTGAGCACGGCCGCCGACGCCGCGCACGCGCTCGCCACCATGCGCTACGCCGCGATGGTGCTCGACCGCGGCCTGCCCGACGAAGACGGCCTCAGCCTGCTGCGCGACATGCGCCGGCGCGGCGATTCCACGCCCGTCCTGGTGCTGACCGCGCGCGACGGCGTCACCGACCGCGTCGCCGGCCTGCGCGACGGCGCCGACGACTACATGGCGAAACCCTTCGCCATGGAAGAGCTTTTAGCCCGCCTGCAGGCGCTGCTGCGGCGCTCCGACAACCTGCTCGGCCGGCGGCTCACTTTCGGCAACGTGTCGCTCGACACCGAGGGCCGCCAGGTGATCATCGCCGGCACCGTGCGCGCCTTCCCGGCGCGCGAGACCGCGGTGCTGGAAATCCTGCTCCGACGCAGCGGCAACGTCGCCCCCAAGCGCCTGTTCGAGGATCATCTGTTCGGCCTGTCGGGTGACGTCGGCTCGAACGCCGTCGAGGTCTATGTCCATCGCCTGCGCAAGATGCTGGCCGATTCCGGCGCTACGGTGAAGATCCACACGGTGCGCGGCGTCGGCTACCTGATGGCCGAGGACAAGACCGGATGACCAACGGGTGACCGACGGGTGAACCGCTTCCGCTCGATCCTCTCGCGCGTCGTGGCGCTGCATGTCGCGGCAATCGCGGTGATCTCGATCGTGATGCCTCTGGCGCTCTACTGGCTGCTCAACGAAGCCGCCAACAGCCTGCATCGCGACGCCCTGCGCGGCCAGGCGGTGACCATCAGCGGCTTCCTGAAGCCACTCGCCAACGGCGTCGTGCTCGACATCCCGCCCGAGATGGAGCCGCTCTATGCCGGCAGCTACGGCCTCTATGCCTATGCCGTGCTCGATACCGCCGGCAATGTCCTGTTCTCCTCGCGCAACGACGGCACCGCGCTGTTCCCGCCCAAGGAGACGCGGAGCGGCGACTGGACGATGCGCCGGCGCAGCACCGGCTCGGTGCTGTTCGGCGTCACCGTCGCGCGCACCGTCGACGGCCGCACCTACCTGATCCAGGTGGCCCAGGATCTGTCGCATCGCGACGTCATCATCGACGACATCGTCGCCTCGTTCTTCCCCAGCGTCGCCTGGATCACCTTCCCGCTGCTGGTGGCGCTGCTCTTGATCGACATCATGATCTTCCGCCGCGCGCTGAAGCCGGTGCGCGAGGCCTCGACCACGGCCGCCGCGATCGGCCCGACCAGCACCGAGGTGCGCCTGCCGGCAGCCGCGATGCCGACCGAGATCGTGCCGCTCGTGCACGCCGTCAACCAGGCGCTCGATCGTCTCGAGCGCGGCTTCCGCGCCCAGCGCGACTTCACCGGCGACATGGCGCACGAGCTGCGCACGCCGCTCACCATCATCCGCGCCCGCGTCGATTCCCTGGAGCCCGGCCCGTTGCGCGACGAGCTGCGCAAGGACCTCGAGAACATGACGCACATCGTCAACCAGGTGCTCGACATCGCCGAGCTCGAGAGCTTCATCGTCGCCGGCGACGCCCGCGCCGACCTGCAGGCGGTCTGCGCCGAGGCCGTCGCCTTCATGGCGCCGGTTGCCGTGGCGCAGTCCAAGAACATCGCGCTCGGCGGCAGCGAGCAGCCGGTCTGGGTGGTCGGCCATTCCGAGGCGCTGTTCCGCGCCGTGCGCAACCTGATCGAGAACGCCATCCGCCATGCCCCGGCCGGCGGCTCGGTCGAGGTCGAGGTTTTAGCCGACGGCACCGTGCGCGTGCTCGACGACGGGCCCGGCGTGCCCGAGGCCGAGCGCGAGTCGATCTTCCGCCGCTTCTGGCGGCGCGACCGCACCAAGGCCGAAAGCCGCGGCCTGGGGCTGGCCATCGTTGCCCGCGTCGCCGAGACCCACGACGGCAGCGTCACGGTCGAGAACCGGCCGACCGGGGGCGCCGCCTTCACGCTCCGCCTGCGGCCGGCAGCCGGCTTGACCGCCGCAAATTGACTGTGGCTATCTGCCCCGGAGGCCGCCACACCATCAACAATCAAGATCAAGGCGGTCCCAGGGAGCCAGGGTAGGGATGACGACGGGAACGGCCGATACCGCGACCGACGCTCGGGACACGTTTCCCAAGCTTCTGGCCGAGCGCGCCCGGACGAGCCCCGGCCGGCCGGCCTATCGCGAAAAGGAATACGGCATCTGGCAGAGCCATGACTGGGCCCATGTCGCGGCCGAGGTCCGCCTGTTCGCCGCGGGCCTGGCCGATCAGGGCTTCCGGCGCGGCGATCGGCTGATCGTGGTCGGCGACAACCGTCCGCTGCTCTACTGGTCGATGTGCGCGGCCCAGTCGCTGGGCGGCGTGCCGGTGCCGGTCTACCAGGACTCGGTGGCCGACGAGCTCGCCTTTGTCGTCGAGCATGCCGGCGCGCGCTTTGCCCTCGCCGAGAACCAGGAGCAGGTCGACAAGCTTCTGGAAATCCAGAAGAAGGTGCCGACGCTCGAAGTCGTGATGTACCAGGACCCGCGCGGGCTGCGGCATTACGAAGGCCTGCAGTCGGTCGAACAAGTGCAGGAACGCGGTGCCAAGCGGCTCGAAGCGGCTCCCGATCTTGTGTCATCCGAGGTCGCCAAGGGGCGCGGCGCGGACGACGCCATCATGCTCTACACCTCGGGCACGACGGGCCGGCCCAAGGGCGCGGTGCTGAGCTACGACAACCTGATCTGGGCCGCCAAGGCCGGCGCCGACTTCGACGGCCTGAAGGAAGGCGACGAGCTCCTGTCCTATCTGCCGATGGCCTGGGTCGGCGATCACATCTTCTCCTATGCCCAGTGCTACGTCGTCGGCCTGGTGGTGAACTGCCCCGAATCGGCGGCCACGGTGATGACCGACCTGCGCGAGATCGGCCCGACCTACTACTTCGCGCCGCCGCGCGTGCTGGAAAACCTGATCACCCAGGTGACGATCCGCATGGAGGATGCGGGCTTCATCAAGCGCCGCCTGTTCCTGTATTTCATGGCGCTGGCCCGCAGGGTCGGGCCGGAACTGCTCGACGGCCGGCCGGTGTCGCTGCTCGACCGGCTGCTCTATGGCCTGGGCAACCTCGCGATCTACGGGCCGCTCAAGAACACGCTGGGCATGAGTCGCGTGCGCGTCGCCTACACGGCGGGCGAGGCGGTGGGGCCGGAGATCTTCAACTTCTATCGCGCGCTCGGCGTGAACATGAAGCAGCTCTACGGCCAGACCGAGGCCTCGGTGTTCGTCACCATCCATCCCAACGGCGAGGTCTTCCCCGACACGGTCGGCAAGCCGGTGGCCAATGTCGAGCTCAAGATCGCCGAGTCGGGCGAGGTGCTCTATCGCAGCCCCGGCGTGTTCAAGGAGTATTTCAAGAACCCGCAGGCGACCGGCGACACCAAGACCGCGGACGGCTGGGTCCATACCGGCGACGCGGGCTACCTCGACGAACGAGGGCATCTGCGCATCATCGACCGCGCCAAGGATGTCGGGAAGCTCACCGACGGCACGCTGTTCGCGCCCAAGTTCATCGAGAACAAGCTGAAATTCTTCGCGCACATCAACGAGGCGGTGGCGTTCGGCCATGGCCGCGACTTCGTGGCGGTGTTCGTCAACATCGACATGATCGCGGTCGGCGACTGGGCCGAGCGGCGCAACCTCGCCTATGCGAGCTACCAGGAGCTGGCGGCGCGCCCGGAGGTCTACGACCTGGTGCAAAGCGAGATCGAGCGCGTCAACCGCGACCTCGCCGGCGATCCGCGCATGGCGGGCGCGCAGATCCGCCGCTTCCTGATCCTGCACAAGGCGCTCGACGCCGACGACGGCGAGCTCACGCGCACCAACAAGGTGCGCCGCGGCTTCATCGGCGAGCGCTACAAGCAACTGGTCGATGCCCTCTACGGGACGGCCAAGACCGCCCATATCAAGGTCGACGTCACCTTCGAGGACGGCCGCAAGGGCTCGATCGAGGGCGACGTCGAGATCCGCGATCTGGCGCCGCATCCGGGCGTCGGCGCGATGCCGCTGCGCAAGGCCAGCTGATGCTCATCAAAGGGAGCGCGGGCCTCTGGCCCGCTCATGAGGGAGCGCGGACCTCCAGGTCCGCTCATGGTCATGATGCGGGCCGGAGGCCCGCGCTCCCATGAAGCGTTCTCGCGTCTTCAACGAAGTCCTGCTCGCCGTCGAGAACATCAGCCTGTCGTTCGGCGGCGTGAAGGCGCTCAGCGACATCAGCTTCGACATCGCCAAGGGCGAGATCCGCGCCATCATCGGCCCCAACGGCGCCGGCAAGTCGTCGATGTTGAACTGCATCAACGGCTTCTATCACCCGCAGCAGGGCGCCATCACCTACAAGGGCGTGCGTAGAAGCCAGATGCGCCCGCACGAGGCGGCCGAGCAGGGCATCGCCCGCACCTTCCAGAACATCGCGCTGTTTCGCGGCATGTCGACCCTCGACAACATCATGACGGGACGCAACCTCCGCATGAAGACCGGCCTGTTCTGGCAGGCGCTGCATATCGGCCCGGCGGCGCGCGAGGAGATCGAGCATCGCCAGGCGGTCGAGAAGATCATCGATTTCCTCGAGATCCAGCACATCCGCAAGGTGCCGGTCGGCCAGCTGCCCTACGGCCTGCAGAAGCGCGTCGAGCTCGGCCGCGCGCTGGCGGCGCAGCCGGAGCTGCTGCTGCTCGACGAGCCGATGGCCGGCATGAACATCGAGGAGAAGCAGGACATGTGCCGCTTCGTGCTCGACGTGAACGACGAGTTCGGCACCACGATCTGCCTGATCGAGCACGACATGGGCGTGGTCATGGACATCTCCGACCGCGTCGTCGTCCTCGACTACGGCAAGAAGATCGGCGACGGCGTGCCCGACGAGATCAAAGGCAACCAGGCGGTGATCGACGCCTATCTCGGGGTGAGCCACTGATGTTGCGATCAGAATCTTCCGGACCGCGCGCATCCTGCGCGCTCATGATCATGAGCGCGCAGGATGCGCGCGGTCCGGAAGAGCATGAGAGGAAGTCATGCTAGGCCCCTTCCTCGAAACCCTGATCGGCGGCCTTCTGACCGGCGTGCTCTATTCGCTGGTGGCGCTGGGCTTCGTGCTGATCTTCAAGGCCTCCGGCGTGTTCAACTTCGCCCAGGGCGCCATGGTGCTGTTTGCCGCGCTCACGCTCGCCCGGCTGACCGGCGAAATCGACGGCCGCGAGGTGCATCTCGCCAACTTCGTGGTCGCCGCCGCGATCCTCGGCACCGCGCTCGCCTTCATCGCCTGGTACGCCTGGCGCGAATTCGTGGCGCGCGGCGGCGGACCGGCCGAGGGCCAACGCATGGCCATCCTGGCCGCCGTCGGCGCGCTGATCGGCGGGGCCGTCGCCTGGTTCTACGGCAAGGGCGCGTGGCCGCTCTGGGTCGCGCTGCCGGCGACGGCGGCCATCATGGGCGTGCTGGCCTACGCCATCGAGCGCCTGGTGCTGCGCCATCTCGTGAACCAGGAAGGCATCATCCTGTTCATGGCCACCCTCGGCATCGCCTACTTCCTCGACGGCTTCGGCCAGACGCTGTGGGGCAGCGACATCTACAAGATCAATCTCGGCCTGCCCAAGGACCCGATCTTCCTGTTCGAGAACGTCTTCCCGGGCGGCCTGCTGGTCGAGCCCGGCGACCTGGTGGCCGCGCTCATCGCCGGCCTGCTGGTCGTCGTCCTGGCGATCTTCTTCCAGAAGACGCGCATTGGCCGCGCTCTGCGCGCCGTCGCCGACGATCACGCGGCCGCCCAGTCGGTCGGCATCCCGCTCAACACCATCTGGCTGATCGTCTGGACGGTGTCGGGCTTCGTGGCGCTCGCCGCCGGCGTCATCTGGGGCGCCAAGCTCGGCGTGCAGTTCTCGATCTCGCTGATCGCGCTCAAGGCGCTGCCCGTGCTGATCCTGGGCGGTTTCACCTCGGTGCCGGGCGCCATCGTCGGCGGCCTTATCATCGGCGCCGGCGAGAAGCTCTCAGAGGTCTTCCTGGCGCCCATCCTGGTCAAGCAGTTCGATCTCGCCGGCGGCGGCATCGAGAACTGGTTCGCCTACATGCTGGCGCTGATCTTCCTGCTGTTCCGGCCGCAGGGCCTGTTCGGCGAACGCATCATAGAACGCGTATAGGGGCGGGTCTGACCCATGCTTTACCGCGAGGCCGGCCAGTTCAAGACGACCTACGGGGCGGATCAGCAGATCTTCCCGATCCTGCAGGATCGCCTGTTCGTGCTGGCCGTGATCCTGGCGGCCTTCCTGGTCGTGCCGCTGTTCGCCAGCCAGTACCTCTACACCGAGATCCTGATCCCGTTCCTGATCCTGTCGCTCGCCGCCATCGGGCTCAACATCCTGGTCGGCTATTGCGGGCAGGTGTCGCTCGGCACCGGCGGGTTCATGGCGGTGGGCGCCTACGCCGCCTACAACCTCTGGCTCCGCGTGCCCGAGCTCAACAATCTTGTCGTCGTCTTCCTGTTCGGCGGGCTGATGTCGGCGGCGGTCGGCATCCTGTTCGGCCTGCCGTCGCTCAGGATCAAAGGCTTCTATCTTGCGGTCGCCACCCTGGCCTCTCAGTTCTTCCTCGACTGGCTGTTCGCGCGCGTAAAATGGCTGACCAACTACACGCCGTCAGGCTCGGTCGCGGTCGGCGAGACCAGCGCCTTCGGCTGGAAGATCGACACGCCGGCCGAGCGCTACCTCTTCATCCTGGCTTTCGTCGTGGTCGCCACGCTGGTGGCCAAGAACCTGGTGCGCGGCCATATCGGCCGCTCGTGGATGGCGATCCGCGACATGGACATCGCCGCCGAAATCATCGGCTTCCAGCCGCTGCGCACCAAGCTCTCGGCCTTCGCCGTCAGCTCCTTCTTCATCGGCATCGCCGGCGCCATGTGGGGTTTCCTGCGGCTGGGCTCGTGGGAGCCGCTCGCCTTCGACATCAACCGCAGCTTCCAGATCCTGTTCATGGTGATCATCGGCGGCCTGGGCTCGTTGCTCGGCAGCTTCCTGGGGGCGGCCTTCATCGTGCTGACGCCGATCGTGCTCAACCAGATGCCGGGCTGGCTCGGCGTAAAGCTATCGACCGCCATGATCAGCCATCTCGAATTCATGGTGTTCGGCGCCATGATCGTCTTCTTCCTGATCGTCGAGCCGCACGGGCTCGCTCGGTTGTGGTCGATCGCCAAGGAGAAACTCCGGCTATGGCCGTTTCCGCATTAGAGAATTCCTCCCCATCGCGGAATCCGCGATGGGGAGGTGCCCGCGCAGCGGGCGGAGGGGTCATGGGCAGCGATACGGACGCTCATGACCCCTCCGTCGGCGTAGGACGCCGACACCTCCCCACTTCGTGGGGAGGAAGTGATTTCGACGACCCGCAATATGTTCTAGGCTTTGCCACCAAGGGCCACGGAGGGAATGGCCCAATTCTGAGGAGGACACGGATGAGACTTCGCAAGCTAGCGCTGATGGGCGCGGCGATTGTGGCGGCCGGCATCGCCACCGCGGCCAACGCCCAGGGGCCGAATGAGCAGTTCATTCCCGGCCTGATCTACCGCACCGGCGCCTATGCGCCGAACGGCATCCCGTTCGCCAACGGCGTGGCCGACTACTACAGCCTGATCAACGAGCGCGACGGCGGCATCAACGGCGTCAAGATCGCCTACGAGGAATGCGACACCGCCTACGCCACCGACCGCGGCGTCGAATGCTACGAGCGGCTCAAGGGCAAGGGCGCCACGGGTGCGGCCTACGTGCTGCCGCTCAGCACCGGCATCACCTTCGCGCTCACCGAGAAGGCGCCGGTCGACAAGATTCCGATCATCTCGATGGGCTACGGCCGCTCCGAATCGCGCGACGGCAGCGTGTTCCAGTGGAACTTCCCGCTGCTCGGCACCTACTGGTCGGCCGCCGACATCATCATGCAGCACATCGCGCTGAAGGAAGGCGGCTTCGACAAGCTCAAGGGCAAGAAGGTCGTGCTGGTCTATCACGACTCGCCCTACGGCAAGGAGCCGATCGCGCTCCTCGAGCAGCGCGCCAAGATGCACGGCTTCGAGTTCACGCCCATGCCCGTCACCCATCCCGGCGTCGAGCAGAAGGCGACCTGGCTGCAGATCCGCCAGAACCGGCCCGACTATGTCCTGTTGTGGGGCTGGGGCGTCATGAACTCGACCTCGATCAAGGAAGCCGCCGCGGTCGGCTTCCCGCGCGAAAAGCTGTTCGGCGTGTGGTGGTCGGGTGCCGAGCCCGACGTGCGGCCGGCCGAGGGCGGCGCCAAGGGTTATAGCGCCGCCATGCTGCAGCACGGCGCCGGCCAGTTCGGCGTCCATGCCGACCTCAAGAAGTTCCTCTACGACAAGGGCAAGGGCGTGGCGAAGTGGGACGAGACCGGCGAGGTCCTCTACAACCGCGGCCTGGTCAACGCCATGCTGGGCGTCGAATCGATCCGCACGGCGATGAAGAAGTTCGGCAACAAGCCGCTGACCGGCGAGCAGGTGCGCTGGGGCATCGAGAATCTCGATCTCAGCGCCGCCCGGCTGAAGGAGCTGGGCTTCGAGGGCATGCTGCAGCCGCTCAAGGTGACCTGCAGCGACCACGAGGGCACGCGCGCCGGCCGCGTCCAGCAATGGGACGGCGCGAAGTGGGTCGTCGTCTCCGATTGGTATCAGTCGGACGACAAGGTCATCAAGCCGATGGTCGACGCCGCCGCCAAGAAGTACGCGGAAGAGAAGAAGCTTCCGGTGCGCGACTGCTCGAAGGAGAGCTGAAGACCCCCTTCCGGCGCTCTCGCGCCACCTTCCCCCATATGATGGGGGAAGGAAGAGGGAGCCAAGACTCCAGAACTCATCACCTCCCCCGTCTTACGGGG
>JAKFVH010000280.1 GCA_021732285.1 Reyranella sp.
CATCGACGCCGCATGCTACCCAAAAGGCAGCAAGGTCTCCGACGCCCAGCTCGAGGCCCTCGACATCCGATACGACGCGTTCCATCCAGACTGGAACTACTCCATGCTCCCCCGACTGATCCGCTCCGCGCCAAAGTGAAGCGTTTGTTTCGTCACAGACCCTAACGGCACAGTGGTGATCGGCGGCGGCCATCTCGCGGTGCCTTATCGCGACGAAAACCGCACCGTGATCGACTGGACCAAGCTCGCGACCAGCGCCCGCACCGTATGGGAGCTGTTCCCGGTGATGCGCGAGGCCACCATCGTGCGCGCCTGGGCCGGCATCGAGGCGCGCATGCCCGACGAGATCCCGGTCGTCGGTCCAAGCCGCACGTCGGAGGGCGTGTTCCACCAGTTCGGCTTCTCGGCCCATGGCTTCCAGCTCGGGCCTGCCACCGGTACGGTGATGGCCGAGCTGGTGGCGACGGGCCACACCAACCTGCCGATCGACGGGCTCGGCATCGAAAGGTTTTTGACTTGAAGCACCGGCTGCTTGCCTATGCCGGGCTGACACGACCGTATCGTTTCGAGCGCACACTTGCTCTTTTGGTCGCCGTCGCGCTGACGGTCGTGACGGCCGCCGCGGCCATCCACTTCTACGTTGCGGGCAAGCTGCCAATCGATTCGCCGCGCTATTGGTACTTCATCTATATGGCCGCCCTCGTGCTGCTGGCGTTGCTGCTGGTGCCCTGGCCGCGGCTTGCCGCGGTCGTGCTGTCGCTCGCGACCCTGGAAGCGGCCTTTGGCCTCGGCACGGCCTACCTGTACAAGGTCGGCCTGCTCGACCAGACGGTGTTCCCGCGCGTGGAAGAGGCCGACAACCGTTTCCGCTGGCACCCACTGCTGCAGGGCGTTCCGATCCCGTCCGACGCCGACGAAATCCACCACAACGCGCTCGGCCAGCGCGGGCGCGAGCGTACGCCGCAGTCGCTCGACGGCAAGACGACGATCGCCCTGTTCGGCGGCTCGACGACCTACGACGTGGCCGGCGGCGAGGGCGAGACCTGGGGCGATCGCCTGGAGGAGCTGCTGGGCGCCGACCGGTTCGCCGTCATCAATCACGGCGTGCCGGGCTATTCGACAGCCGAGCACGTGATGCAGACCGCCTTCTACGAGCGCACCCACGGCGTGCCGCCACGCTGCTCGATCTACTACATCGGCTGGAACGATCTCAGGAACAGCCACGTCCGCCACCTCGACCCTGGCTATGCCGATTTCCATCTGCCCGGCCAGGTCGACAATCTACAGGTGCGCCGGCTGCGCCAGTCGTACGTGTCGTTCTCGCCGTTGTTGATGCTCGCCAGATACTTTCTGGTGCTCGGCGTCGACACTGCACGTCCCATCGACAGACCGTCCGGCCAGACCGGCGCCGCGCCGGATCCGGCGATGGAGGAAATCTACCTGCGCAATGTGCGCACCATCTCGGCCATCAACCGGCAACGCGGCATCAAGACCCTGTGGGTGGGGCAGGTCATGGATCATCGCCGGCTGCAGGCGGGCGAACCCTGGGGCTGGGTGCCGTTCCTGCGTCCCCAGGACATCTCGCTCGTCATCCTGCGGCTGAACGGCCTGTTGAAACGCGAGGCCGAGGCGCTGGGCGACATCTACGTCGACGTCGCGCCGCAGGACTTCACGTCCGACGACTTCGTCGATCATGGCCACTTCTCGCCGGCAGGATCGCTCAAGTTTGCGGCGCGACTGGCGCCGGCCGTGGCCGCCGCCTGCCGATAAGCAAGCCGTTCCAGCGCGCGCAGATTGCGCTTGCCTAATAACATTCCTAGGAATATATATACATTCCGAGGAATGTTCAGGAGGGTGCCATGACGCTGTCACGCAGGAATTCCATCAAGGTGATCGGTGCGGGTGTGATCGTTGCGGCGGCCGGGGCGGCAATCGCGGTTCCGGGCCTCGATGCCATGCCGGCAACCGCCATCGAGGGCTGGAGCGGTCCGCCGTCGGCCGAGCGAGACCCGCGCCGGCGGGCCCTTGCCTTCGCGTTGCTGGCGCCCAGCCCGCACAATCTGCAATCGTGGCTCGTCGATCTCCGCCGGGACGGCGAGGTGCTGCTGTTCGTCGATGGCGGGCGTCTGCTGCCGCAGACCGATCCGCTGTCGCGCCAGATCCTGATCGGCCAGGGCTGCTTCCTGGAAATCCTGTCGATGGCTGCTGCCGCCGAGGGTTGGCGGACCGAGACAGAGCTTTTTCCGGCCGGCCCGTGGACCGTCGATCGGCCGGTCGCACGTATCGTCTTCAGCCGCCTGACGGCGCCGTCGATTGATCCGCTGTTTGCCGAGGTGCCGCGCCGCCGCACCGTGAAGGGCAGGTTCGAGTCGCGGCCGCTCGAAGCGGCGCACGGCAGGGCTCTGCTGGCCGGCATGGACCTGCCCGGGCTCAGCCTGTCGATCGTCGATGAGCCGGGGCGGGTGCAGCGGCTGCGCGCCATCGCCATTGCCGGCTCGGAGCTCGAGATGAACACGCCTCGTACGCACAAGGAGAGCATCGACGTGGTGCGGATCGGTTCGGCCGAGATCGCCGCCCATCGTGACGGCATCTCGATCAAAGGGCCGATGATTTGGATGCTGCGGCAGTTCGGTGCAATGACGCCGGACAAGGCGATGACGCCGGGCACCATGGCCTGGAACAGCGGCCGCGACTATGTCCTTGCCGGCTATGCCAGCGCGCCGGCCTTCGGCTGGCTCGCGAGCAGGGGCAACGACAGGGCGACCCAGGTCGCGGCCGGGCGCGCCTGGGTCCGGCTGCAACTCGCGGCGAGCGCGCTCGGCGTGTCGCTGCAGCCGCACAGCCAGGCCTTGCAGGAGTACCCCGAGATGGAGGCGCTGCGGACCGCGATGCGCGCAGAGACCGGCGTGGCAGGCGACGAAACCCTGCAGATGTTCTTCCGCCTGGGCTATGCTGCCGATCCCGGCCCGTCATCTCGACGGGCGCTCGACAGCTTCCTCAAATCGTGACCGAACCGCCGCTCGCCTTCCGCATCGTCAACTGGATCGCCATCATCGACCAGCTGGCGTCGACCGAGGCGAACCGCGCGCTGCGGCCGCTCGGACTGCAGCTGCCGCAGTTCGTCATGCTCAATCACTTCAGCCACCGCCCGGACGAGGCGAAGACCGTGACCTCGGTCGCGCGGGCGCTGCAGCAGCCGCAGCCCGGAGTCACCAAGACCGTGCAGAAGCTGGTCGCCAAGGGCTGGCTGCGCGAACGCAGCAGCGAGGGCGACGGTCGCTCCAAGCTGCTGGTGCTGACGCCGGCGGGCGTCGCCAAGCATCGTGCGGCCGTCGTGGCGCTCTCGCCCGGGGTCGAGCGCGCCTTCGCCGGCTGGTCGCAGGACGATCGCCGCACCCTGTTCGCGCTGCTCGACCGCGTAAAAGTCTGGTTCGACCAGGACCGCGACCGCGCGCCTCGTCAGGCGGCGCGCCGCCAGTCGTAGCCCAGCCGCGGAAAATGCACGGCAACGCGGCCGACCCTGGGGTCCTCGCGCAGCAAGGCGATCTCGTCGGCGTCGATGAAGCTCACCTCGCCCTCGACCCAGTCCTTGGCGTTGTCCGCCGATCGCACGCGGGCATGCTCGCCGAGCTGCGGGTCGCCATCCTGCGGCTGCGACGGCCGGGGCTTCGCAGGCTCGGCATCGCGTGCCACGTCGAGCGCCTCCGGAGGGTCGATGTCGGTGCGCTGGCCATGGCCGATCGCCGCCATGCGATCGCGCCAGGCGAGCAGGCGCGGGTAGGGGGCGAGTTCCTGCCGGCAGTCGATGTGCCGGCCCTTGAAGAACCACACGACGTGATAGGCGGCGAAATCGGCGATGCAGGGCGTGCCGCCCAACAGGAACGGCCGGCCGTCCCGCAGCATGTCGGCGAGCCAGGCGATCTGCGGGCGCACGAGATGGAGGTTGCGGATCGCCGCCTTGCGCACCGCCTCGATCGAGGGTGGCGGCAGGCCGTGCAGGCGGGCCCGGTCCTCGTGCAGGCCGGCCGGCATGTGGTCGGCGTTGATGCCCGACACGAACAGCGCCACCGGCCGCATGAACTGGTGCTCGGCCCACCAGGCGATGGTGTCGGCGAACCCGCGCGTCCTTTCCGGAAACAGCGTGGGCGAGGGCACACGCCGCTCGAGCTCGCGGGCGATCAGGCGCGTGTCGCACCACAGGTCGGCGCCGTCCTGCAGCACGGGAATGCGGCGATAGCCGCCGGTCAACGGCGTCAGGTCGGGCTTGGGCAGGATCGGCGGCTGCTCGACGCTCCGCCACGCCAGGCGCTTGAAGCCCAGCATGAGGCGCGCCTTCTCGGCGAAGTTCGAGAAGTCGTAGTGATGCAGGATGAGGTCGCTCATCCCGCCGCGAGCTTCCTGAGGTCGTCGCCCGACAGTCGATAGAAGACCTTGTCGTGGCGCGGGACGCCAAGCCGGTCGTAGAGCCGCTGCGCGCCTTTGTTGGTCCCGTCGGTCGTCCAGTCGATGCGGCAGTAGTGGCGTTCGACGGCGATGCGCGCCATCGCCGTCAGCAGGGCGCGGCCGATGCCGAGCCCGCGCGCCTGTTCGGTCACGTACAGGTCCTTCAGGAACAGCAGCCACTGATAGGCGCCGCCGAACAGGACCGGCGTCAGGGTCGCCAGGCCCAGCACGACGCCGTCGCGTTCGGCGAGCAGGGCGAAGGGCAGGTGCTCGCCTTCGCGCGTCAGCAATCGCGCCATCTCCGCCGCGCCGCCCGGCGGATCAGGCGATCGGTAATGCGCCTGCATGTCGGACAAGAGGCGTGCCAGCACCGCGCGATCGGCGGCGGTGGCGCGGCGGACGGCGATGGACGGTGTGCTCACGCAGCCAACGCTAGCTCGGAACATCCATGACGTAACAGACCTTTTTCTCGCGCTGCATGCCGAGCCGCTCGTAGAAGCGCTGCGCGCCGACATTATCCTCGGTCGTGGTCCACAGCACGCGCGTGTCGCCGCGCTCTTTTGTCAGTGCCCGGATGCCCTCGATCAGCTTGACGCCGACGCCCGCCGAGCGGGCAGCTGCCGTGACGTAAAGCTCCTTGAGGTAGAGCCCGCGCGTGAACCGAGGACCCGGAATGGCCGTAGTGGCGTTGGTTGTCCTCCAGGAGGAACGCGAGCTGGGCTTCGTCACCCGGTTTTGCGTGTCTGATTTGCATGGCGGCTCGTCTAACACCGCTGGCAGGCAGCGGCAAAGCCCGGCAAAATCCGGGCAACGAACAAGCAGGAGGAAGATGCGCGCCTTCGCGGTGCTGGCGATCGGATTGGTGCTGGGCAGCACGGCTGCCCTGGCGCAACCGAAGTCGGCCGGCACGCCCGATCCCAGGCTGGTCGAGGACCTGGTCGCCGCCAACCGCGTGCTGGTCGATCTCGGCGTGCTCGACGGCTTCGGCCACGTTTCGGTGCGCCACGACAAGGACGCCAGCCGCTATCTGATGTCGCGCAGCATGGCTCCGGCACTGGTGAAGGCCGACGACATCCTGGAGTTCGATCTCGACAACGTCGCCGTCGACGCCAAGGGCCAGGCCGTGTTCCTGGAGCGCTTCATCCATGGCGAGATTTACAAGGCGCGACCCGACGTGAAGGCCGTGGTGCACAGCCATTCGCCGTCGGTGATCCCCTTCGGCGTGTCCAAGACGCGGCTCAGGCCGATCTACCACATGAGCTCGTTCATGGGCCTCGACGTGCCGGTGTTCGAGATTCGCGAGGTTGCGGGGCCGGCGAGCGACCTTCTGGTGCGCAACGCAGGATTGGGCACGGCGCTCGCCAAGGCGCTGTCGGACAAGACGGTGGTGCTGATGCGCGGCCACGGCTCTGTGACGGTCGGGACCTCGATCCCGCAGGTCGTGTTCCGCGCCTACTATGCCGAGATGAATGCGCGGCTGCAGTCCGAGGCGATGCGGCTGGGCGAGGTGACCTACCTCACGGCCGAGGAGGCCGCGGCAGCCGCCAAGACCAACGACGGCCAGGTGATGCGGCCGTGGGAACTGTGGAAACGAAAAGCGATGAAGCCCGAGTAGGAGCGGACGACAGATGGACGGCGTGGTTAACATCGAAGACCTGCGCAAGCTCGCCAAGAAGCGGCTGCCCAAGATCGCATACGACTTCATCGAAGGCGGCACCGACGACGAGGTCGGGCTGGTCACCAACGAGCAGGCCTTCCGCAAGGCGCGCATCGTGCCGCGCTACCTGGTCGACGTGTCGGTGCGCGACCAGTCGACGACGCTGTTCGGCCGCACCTATTCCAGCGTGATCGGCATCGCGCCCACCGGCCTCGCGGGCCTGTTCCGGCGTGGCGCCGATCTGATGCTGGCCGAGGCGGCGCGCGACGCCAACGTGCCCTTCATCATGTCGGGTTCCGCCACCGGCTCGATCGAGGATCTCGGCAAGCTTGCGCCCGACCACGGCTGGTACCAGCTCTATTCGGCCAAGGACCAGGCGGTGTCGGAGGACATGATCAAGCGGGCGGGCGACGCGGGCTTGAAGACCCTGGTCTTCACCGTCGATGTGCCGGAAGGTTCCAACCGCGAGCGCAACGTCCGCAACGGCTGGGGCCGGCCGCTCAAGCTCACCTGGAAGACCAAGTTCGAGGCGCTGAGGCATCCCGCCTGGATGATGGAGTGGATGAAGCACGGCACGCCGTATTTCGACAATTGGGCCAAGTATGTCGAACCCGGCGCCTCGGCCGAGAAGATCGCCGACCTCGTCGCCTACCAGAACCGCGCGCCGATGACCTGGAAGCACGTCGAGCGCTTCCGCGAGCTGTGGAAGGGCAACTTCGTGCTGAAGGGCATCATGCATCCCGACGATGCGATCCGCGCCCATTCACTGGGAGTCGACGGCCTCATGGTGTCGAACCACGGCGCGCGCCAGCTCGACAATGCGCCGTCGCCGCTCGAGGTGCTGCCGGCGATCAACTCGGCGGTCGGCGACAAGATGACCCTGATGCTGGACGGCGGTGTACGCCGCGGCCTCGACGCGCTGATCGCGATCTGCATGGGCGCCAAGTTCGTGTTCGTCGGCCGGCCGACGCTCTACGGCGTGACGGCGGGCGGCATCCCGGGCGCCAAGATGGCGCTCAACATCTTCCGCCGCGAGATCGACCTCAGCATGGCGCAGATGGGCGCCCCCAAGATCTCCGACCTCGGCCCGCAGTTCCTGATGTGGAAGGACGAGGAGGATCTTCGCCGCAACCGGCGCTAGAAATCGGTCAGTAGATGTTTTACGACGAGCCCCCATAATTGCGCACAAATGTCACAATTTTTCACAACATCTTGATTGTGAAACAATTCAATTCTTGAAACCGAGCGCCGTTACCCTCATTATCTAGGTGCGTCTAGGACGAGTCGCTAAGCGCCTCAACTTGGGACTATAGCCCCAATGCCTAGTCGCTTTTTTTTGGCCGCACGTTGGGGGGTGCTCGGCCATGTACCTTTGCTACATCGATGAATCAGGTACACCCGATGTACCCGGTAATAGCTCGCATTTCGTTCTGTCCGGTCTAGCACTGCCAATTTAGCATTGGCGAGATGCTGATCGCGATATCGCGCGGGTCATGTCGAACTACGGCCTAAGAGATGCCGAACTGCATACAGCTTGGGTATTGCGACCGTATTTGGAGCAATCTCGTATCCCAAACTTCGGCACTTTGTCCTGGACAATGCGCAGAAGCGCCGTTGAGCGACTACGCAATGCTCATTTGCTTAGCCTGCAGCAGCGGCGGCAACAAAAGACATACCGCCAAGCTCGGAAGAACTATGCGCACACCGCGGCCTATGTTCATCTGACTCATGATGAACGAGTGCGGCTGGTCCGAGAACTCGCCGACGTTGTAGGAGGCTGGGGATTCGCAAGACTTTTTGCTGAGTGCATTGACAAGCTGTACTTCGATCCCGTGCGGACTGGTCGCCCTATCGAAGTACAGGCATTTGAGCAAATCGTGTCGCGGTTTGAGCGCTATCTGAGAAACATGAGCCAACAGGGCAATCGAACCGCTGCGCCCCCAGGTCAGCAAGCGCAACTGGCATTCGGCTTACTTGTTCATGACAACAATGAAACGATCGCGCGCAAGCACACTAATCTCATGCGTTCATTTCATGAACAAGGCACTCAGTGGGCGGATATCGAGCACATCATCGAAACGCCAATGTTTGTAGACAGCAGACTAACGAGCATGGTGCAGGTTGCCGATCTTTGCGCATACGCTCTTAGGCGATTTGTGGAGAAGCAAGAGGATGATCTATTTCGGCGAGTATTTCCTCGAGCAGATCGCATGGGAGCTTATGCCGTGGGGGTTAGGCATTTTTCGATTCAGACTTGCAGCTGTCATATTTGTGAGAGTCACAACTGACATGCGCAATGGCCGGGCTTCGCGGGCTTAATGTTGTGCACTGACTGCAGGGAATGGCTGAACAGGTCACTATCGATTTCTATCTTGGGCTGGGCAGCCGCTACTCCTATCTCGCGGCGAGCCAGGTCGAGCGCATCGAGAAGACCCACCGCTGCCGCTTCGTCTGGAAGCCGATCGCCAGCGGCGCGCTGATGGATCGCCGTGGCGGCAACCCGTTCCGCGGCGAGCCGCTGTCGGGCCAGTACGACTGGGGCTACCGCGAGTACGACGCCAAGTGCTGGGCTGACTACTACGGCATCCCGTTCCGCGAGCCTGTCACGTTCCGGGTCGATCCTGACAGGCTGGCGCTCGCCTGCCTCGCCGCCGACGGACAGGGCGCGCTGGTGCCGTGCTGTCGGCTGCTGCAGCGGCTGATCTTCGTCGATGGCGTGGCGATCGACGATGAGATCATCGCTGGGTTGCCCAAGCACCTCGGCCTGGATGAGCAGGCATTCCGGCGCGACCTCGCGGCATCGCAGACGCGCGCACGGCACGAGGGCCTGCTGAACGAGGCGCGGGCACGTGGCGCGTTCGGCGTCCCGACCTTCTTCCTCGATAAGCAGATGTTCTGGGGCAACGACCGCCTCGTGTTGCTCGAGGCGGCGTTGGCGAAGTGAACTAATGAAAGGACAAACGATGTCTCAGCTCTTTGCCGGCCGGGTGGCGCTGATCACGGGGTCAGGCCATGGCATCGGCCGCGCCACGGCGCTGAGACTCGCATCGCTTGGCGCCACGGTGGGCATCAACGATCTCAAGCCGGAGTTCGTCGACAAGGTTTTAGGCGAAGTGGGTGCGGCCGGCGGCAAGGCGATCGGCGTCACCGAGAACGTCGCGACGCGCGATGGCATGCGCAGGGCCGTCCTTGGCCTGGCCGAGCGCGCGGGGCGCCTCGATGTGCTGGTCAACAACGCCGCCTGGGTGCGCTACCAGGCGATTCCGGATGTCGCGCCGGAGACGGTCGACCGCATGGTCGAGATCGGCTTCAAGGCGGTGGTGTGGGGCATCCAGGCCGCCGCCGAGGTGATGCATCCCGAGCGTGGCGGGACCATCGTCAACCTGGCATCAGTTGCGGGCATCGTCTCGGCGCGCAACAGCATCGTCTATAGCGGCATCAAGGCCGGCGTCATGGGCATCACGCGCGCGGCCGCGGCCGAGCTCGGCGCCCGCAAGATCCGCGTCAACGCCGTGGCACCGGGGGCCGTCCCGACCGAGGGCACGCAGCGCAACCGCAACGCCGAGCTCGATGCGCGCCGCATCGCGCGCACGCCGCTCGGCCGCCTCGGCACGGTCGACGACGTCGCCCGCGTCATCTGCTTCCTGGCGGGCGAGGAGAGCGGCTTTCTCACCGGCCAGACGCTGGCGGCCGACGGCGGCTTCACCACCGCCAATCTCTAGCGCGTGTTTGCCAGGCCGGCCGGGCTTCGCTAGGTTGCCGGTCTGTTCAGGGGATACTCCGACTTGAGTCAGCGCTAGCCACACGGTCCGACCTCGGACCGGTCTAAGTCTCCTGTCGCAAGACGGGAGGACGCACGGCATCGCCCGTGCAGGCGCTGTGCTCCGGAGTTCCCCTTGTCCCATCCTCTTCTGACCGCGCCCATCGGGCGGAGCCTGCTGCGGCTGGCGGGGCCGACCACAGGTCTCATGTTGGTGCAGATCCTAGTCGCGGCCGTCGACGTCTATTTCATCGGCCGGCTGGGCATCGATGCGCTCGCCGCCGTCGCGCTGGTCTTCCCCTTCCAGATGCTGATGATGAACATCGCCATGGGCGGAATGGGCGGCAGCGTCGCCGCGTCGATGGCGCGTGCCCTGGGCGCGGCGCGCCTCGACGATGCCCGCGGTCTCGTGGTGCACGCGCTGGTCCTGGCCGTGGCGAGCGGACTGGTCTTCACCGCATTCGCGTGGTCGCTGGCGCCCGCGCTCTACGCGCTGATGGGGGGTGTCGGCGGCGCGCTGGAGGCCGCCGTCGCCTACAGCCATGTGTGGTTCGCCGGAGCCGTGCTGCTGTGGCTGTTCGCTTTCCTGTCGTCGCTGCTGCGCGGCGGTGGCGATGCCGCGACGCCCGGGCTCTATGGTCTTTTAGGCTCGATCGTCTACGTGCCGCTGGCCGGCATCCTGGCGCTGGGTGTCGGCCCATGGCCCGGGCTCGGTCTCGTCGGGCTTGCGATTGCAAGCATGGTCACGACGGGCGCCACTGTGCTGCTGCTCGCGCGCGTGGTGTGGCGCGGCCGGCTGGGCTTCGTGCCCGCCCTTGCCGGCATCCGCCTGCAGCGGCGGCTGTTTGCGGAGATCCTGCGCGTGGGCCTGCTGGGCTCGCTGACGACCCTGACTGCCAACGCGACGGCCATGGTGATGGCAGGCCTGGTCGGCCGCTTCGGCGTCGCCGCGCTGGCAGGCTACGGCATCGGCGTCCGCCTGGAATTCATGGTGGCGCCGATTGCCTTCGGCATCGGCACCGGCCTCACCACGCTGGTCGGCGTGGCGGCCGGCGCCGGCGCCTGGCGGCGCGCCGTCAGGGCGGCCTGGACCGGCGGGCTCGTCTCGTTCGGCGTGATCGGGCTGATCGGCTGGACGGTGGCGCTGATGCCCGAGAGCTGGGCGCGCCTGTTCGCCTCGGATGCAGCGGTCGTCGCCGCCAGCGCCGCCTACATCACGCGCGTGGCGCCGTTCTACTGCCTGTTCGGGCTCGCCCTCACGCTCTACTTCGCGAGCCAGGGTGCGGGTCGCATGGCCGTCCCCGCCATCGCCGGCGTCGTGCGCATGGTCGCGACGATCCTCGCCGGCTGGCTGGCCGTCGAGAAGTTCGATCTGGGATTGGAAGGCGTGTTCGCGGCGATCGCCATCGGCATGGCCGTCTATGGTGGCCTGATGGCGGGATTGCTACTGCTCGCGCCGTGGGGGCCGCGGCAGCCACGCTTCAAGTGAACGGCCAGAAGGCACGCTTGAAGCAGGTCGACGCGGAGTCGAGCCTCTGTCGATTGCTGTCGAAATAGGGCAGCGCTTTCGCTCCCAGGGCCCTCGCCCAGTTGTCCACGGCCGCGACGCTTTCCGGACTGCTCGCCAACGGCAGGGTACGATGAATGACGACCCAGGCGCCGAGCAAGTCGAAGATGTCGTCAGGCCCTGCCAGCAACTGCTGCACAAATTCAGCGATGGTCGTGGGCGTAGGGTCAGGCTCGTTCAACGGGGCAGTTGAAGGGCCGGCTTTGCTCCTTGGATCGGGCGCGCCCTGACCAGGCGGCGCGCCGGCTTCGCCAGCATCCGACAGGTGCCACTTGCGCAACAGCTGTTTGACTTCGGCCACCAACTCGTTCGGCAGCCGGCCCTTGAATTCGCTGAACAGGAATTGGCGATCAGGATCGAGGACGAACAGGTAGGCGTCGGCTTGGACATTGTTCCTGAGCGCGACGCCGGAGATGCCGCCGACGCGGAACACCAGCTCTTCGGACAGGCGAGCGAAACGTGACGAGTCGGTCGCAAGGCTGGCGCGACAGGCCGAGTACTGGCTGTAGGTGAAGGTGAGGATCCCGACGGCAACCGTGCTGAGGAGCCACAGAGTGATCGGGCGGTTGACCCAGCTCCAGTTGCGCCGTCCTCGGGCGGCTGACTCCGCTTTCTGCTCGGCGGCGTGAAGCTCCGCTTCGAGAGCGTGCTCATCAAGGGCCGGCCCGGCATCCGCGGAGATGCCGGTTTGACTGTTGGGTGTCGGATCTCCGGACGCCATGCGCGCCGGCCGACGCTTTCCACCGCAAGACGAGGCGGGAAGCCGATCGGCAGACCGTGCCTACTGCACGACCTCGAACAGGCCGGCAGCGCCCATGCCGCCGCCGATGCACATCGTGACGACGACGTTCTTGGCCTTGCGGCGGCGGCCCTCGATCAGGGCGTGGCCGGTGCAGCGCGCGCCGGTCATGCCGAAGGGATGGCCGATCGAGATCGAGCCGCCGTTGACGTTCAGCTTCTCGTTGGGGATGCCGAGCTTGTCGCGGCAGTAGAGCACCTGCACGGCGAAGGCCTCGTTCAGCTCCCACAGGTCGATATCGTCCATCTTGAGCCCGAAGCGCTTCAGCAGCTTGGGGATCGCGTAGACGGGGCCGATGCCCATCTCGTCGGGCTCGCAGCCGGCCACGACCAGGCCCTTGTAGATGCCGAGCGGCTTCAGGCCGCGCTTGGCGGCTTCGGCGTCGCTCATGATCACCGCGGCCGAGGCGCCGTCGGAGAGCTGGCTCGCGTTGCCCGCGGTGATCCATTTGTCGGGACCCATCACCGGCTGCAGCTTGGCGAGGCCTTCCTTGTTCGTGTCGGGACGGTTGCCCTCGTCCTTGGTGAGCTTCACCGTCTTCTTGGAGACCTCGTTGGTGTTCTTGTCGGTGACCAGCATCGTGGTTTCCATCGGCACGATCTCGTCGTCGAACTTGCCGGCCTGCTGGGCGGCCGCGGTGCGCATCTGGCTCTGCAGCGAATACTCGTCCTGGTACTCGCGGCTGATCTTGTAGCGCGCCGCCACCGTGTCGGCGGTGGTGATCATGGCGTGGTAGATGCCGGGCACGTGCTCCTGCACCCAGGGATTGACCAGGCGGTTCTTGTTGCCGCCCGGCGGGCCCTGCACCAGCGAGACCGATTCGAGGCCACCGGCGATCATCACCGGCACCTTGTCGACCAGCACACGCTGGGCCGCCATCGAGATGGTCTGCAGGCCGGACGAGCAGAAGCGGTTGACCGTGACGCCCGAGACGCTGACCGGCGCACCGGCGCGCATCGCCGAGACGCGGGCGACGTTGGAGCCGGTCGTGCCTTCCGGCGCGGCGCAGCCCAGGATCACGTCCTCGACCTCGCCCAGCTCGACCTTGGCGCGCTCGGCGGCGTGCTTGATCACATGCGCGCCCATGTCGGCGCCATGGGTGTCGTTGAAGACGCCGCGAAAGGCCCTGCCGATCGGCGTGCGGGCGGTTGAGACGATGACGGCATCAGCCATGATTGTTCCTCCTGATGAAAGCCATTACTGGTGCCTTCCCCCTCCGGCCCCCTCATCGAAGAATTGGGGGCCACCTCCCCCGTAAGACGGGGGAGGAGATGATCTCGTGCCTCCCCCATCATATGGGGGAGGTGGCCCGAAGGGCCGGAGGGGGAGGGCCCCAAACGTTGAATCAGACGCTAGAGAACTTCTTGCCTTCCTGCACCAGCTTCTTCAGCAGGGGTGCCGGCTCCCAGAACGGGTCGCCGGAGGCGTCGCGGTACTTCAGCAGGGCGTCGTGGATGGTCTTCAGACCGACCACGTTGTCAGCCCACCACATCGGGCCGCCGCGATAGACCGGCCAGCCGTAGCCGTTGACCCAGATCACGTCGATGTCGAGCGAGCGCTGGGCCATGCCCTCGGCCAGGATCTTGGCGCCCTCGTTGACCATGGGATAGAAGCAGCGCTCCAGGATCTCCTGGTCGGAGATGGCGCGGCGCGTGATGCCGAGCTTCTTCGACGTGTCCTCGATGATCTTCTCGACCTCGGGGTCGGGGATCGGCGTGCGGTCCGGGAGATTGTACTTGTAGTACCCCGCGCCGGTCTTCTGGCCGAAGCGGCCGAGCTCGCAGATCGCGTCGGCGATGTAGCCGGTATAGCGGACGTTGCGCTGCTCCTTCTCCTTCTTGCCCTGGCGGATTCGCCAGCCCACGTCGTTGCCGGCAAGGTCGCTCATGGCGAACGGGCCCATCGGGAAGCCGTAGTCGAAGACCACCTTGTCGACCTGATGCGGCAGCGCGCCTTCCTCCAGCATGTAAGCCGACTGGATGCCGCGCTGGCGCAGCATGCGGTTGCCGACGAAGCCTTCGCAGACGCCGACCAGCACCGGAATCTTGCCGATCTTCTTGCTAAGCGACATGACGGTGGCGATGACGTCCTTCTGGGTCGCTTCGCCGCGCACGTTCTCTAAAAGCTTCATGACGTTGGCCGGCGAGAAGAAGTGCATGCCGATGACGTCGCCGGGACGCTTGGTGTAGCTGGCGATCTGGTTGACGTTCAGGCCCGAGGTGTTGGTGGCCAGCACCGCACCCGGCTTGGCGACCGCGTCGAGCTGCTTGAAGACGCCTTCCTTCACTTCCATGGTCTCGAACACCGCCTCGATGATGACGTCGGCGTCCTTGAGGCCGTCATAGGAGAGCGTCGGCGTGATCAGCGCCATGCGCTTGTCGACGTCCTCGGCCTTCATGCCGCCGCGCTTGGCGGTGTTCTCGTAGTTGGTGCGGATCGTCTTCAGGCCGCGGTCGAGGGCTTCCTGCTTCACCTCGAGCAACGTCACGGGAATGCCGGCATTGGCGAAGTTCATGGCGATGCCGCCGCCCATGGTGCCGGCGCCGATGATGCCCGCCGTCTTGATCTCGCGCTGCGGCGTGTCGGCCGGCACGTCGAGCACCTTGGCGGCCTCGCGCTCGGCGAAGAAGTAGTAGCGCTGCGCCGCCGACTCAGATGAGGTCAAGAGCTCGACGAACAGCTCGCGCTCGCGCTTCATGCCCTCGTCGAACGGCAGCTCGACGGCGGCCTGCACGCACTTGATGATGTTCCACGGCGCCTTGAAGCCGCGGGCGCGGCGGGCGATCGCCTTCTCGGTCTCCTTGAACAGGTCGGGCGATTCCAGGGTCGCCGTGAGGTCGCGCACACGCCGGCGCGGCGCGTTCTGCGCCACCAGCATCTGCGCATGGGCGACGGCGCCCTTCAAGAGGTCGCCTTCGACGATGGCGTCGATGATGCCCTTGGTCTTGGCCTCGGGCGCCGGAATGTGGCGGCCCGAGATGATGGCATCGAGGGCGTACTTGGCCCCGGTGAGGCGCGGCAGGCGCTGCGTGCCGCCGGCGCCCGGCAGGATGCCGAGATGGACCTCGGGCAGGCCGACGCGCGTCGAGGGCAGCGAGACGCGATAGTGCGCGCCCAGCGCGGTCTCGAGGCCACCGCCCAGCGGCGTGCCGTGCAGCGCCGCCACGACGATCTTGGGGCAGTTCTCCATGGTGGCGATGACGTCGTTGAGGTTGGCGCCCGACGGCGGCTTGCCGAATTCGCGGATGTCGGCGCCGGCGATGAAGGTGCGCCCACCGCCGATCAGCACGATGGCGTCGATGTTGGGATCATTGCCGAAGGCTTCGACGCCTTCCTTGATGCCGTTGCGCACGGCGGCGGCCAGTGCGTTCACCGGCGGGTTGTTGACGGTGAGGATGCCGATCCGCCCCTCGGTGGAGCGAAGCACTGCGTCGGTCATGGCGTTCTTCCCTGAAATCGGAGCCGTTGGAGTTGGCTTCTCTTAGCAACAGCCGGGGTCGCCGCCCAGCGGTCAGCGGTTCCGCCGTGCGGAGGGTGGAAAATCGCGGACCACCAGGCCGTGGCTTTCGTCGGAGGCGCGCGCCGGGTTCGGGCCCATCGCCCGTCGCCCATGCTCCATGACGCAGACATGGGAATAGAGGTTGGCCAGCCACAGCCGGCCTTCCGCCGTCATGTTGAGGGCCTGCACGGCCGCGCCCAGATATGGCTCGACCTTGGACCAGAAGAAGCGGGGATAGTGGTCCGCTACGTCGGCCGGCGTGGCGTAACCCAGGAGTTTGTTGACGCCGATCTCCTCGAATTCATGGAACAGGGCATTGAGCTTCCTTGGATACAGGGGATCGCCAAGCTGGCCGATGAGATCGGCGGCGCGCACGAACGCCGCCTCGGTGTCGGTCTCGGCGTGGTCGCCGTCGTCCGGCACCGGAAAGCGCGTCAGTTCGATGTTGCGCGCCAGGCGATCGGGCTCGATCAGGGGATTGAAGGCGAAGCGCTCGCGCACGTAGGTCTTTGAGCGGTCGACATGGTAGGGCGCGAGAGCGGCGTCGGAGGCGCCACGCGGCAACTCGATCATGTCGCCCTGGGCATTGGCCACGAAGCGGTGTTCGGTGTCGGCCCGGCATATGCCGCGCAGATAGCCGATGTCGTGGGTCAGCGCCGCCAGGACGACGTGCAGCCACATGTCGGGTGGAACGTGGTAGGTCAGGCGCAGCCCGCGCACGATGTCCTGCGCCACCAGGGTCACCAGAACGGTGTGCTCGGCGGTGTGATAGAGCGCGTCACTGAGCGACAGCCTCTCGATCACCAGCCGCGCCGCTTCTCCCAGGATGTCGGCATGGGATGGCGGCGCCGCCTTGCCGTAGCTGCGGACGAACGTCGCGACGAGGCGGTCGGCCAGGGAGTCGGCCAGCAGGGAAGAGGTCTGGAGCATCAGCGATGCCGCCGCGCGGTGGGCGCATGGCCGCGTCGATGGATGAAGGCGCCGTAGCCCAGCACGGGGTAGTAGACGGGCACGTAAACCGGCTGAACGACGACCGTGGGCTCCGCAGGCGGGTCGTACCAGGCCGTCGGCGGTGCGCCGCTGCCGCGCAGGATGACGACGGATGTTGCCGCGTCCTCGGCGAGGGCGGGCGCCGCGAAGACGACAAGCGCAAGCAGCGAGGGGGCTAGACGCATCGTGGCCTCGTCAGGACGAACGGTTCCGCCGTGCGGTGAGCGATCACGCTAGCACTCCCGGCGCGCAGTCGCTATGCATCGCCGCGCAAAAAGAACTCAAGAGGCCGTGACAGCAATGACGACGACCAGACGCACCCTCATCCGCGCCGCCGCAGGCTTCGCCGTCGCAAGCCCTGCCATCCTTGGTCCTGAGGCCTTGAGGGCCCAGCCGGCGTGGCCGACCAAGCCGATCACCATCGTGGTGAACTTCCCGGCGGGCGGCCTGACCGACGGCATCGCCCGCTCGTTCGGCCAGAGCGTCCAGCAGGCGACCGGCCAGCAGGTCATCATCGACAACAAGCCCGGCGCCAGCGGCAACATCGGCGCGGCCCTGGTCGCCCGTGCGCCGGCCGACGGCTACACCTTCCTGCACTCGGTCTCGAGCACGCTTGTGCAGAACCGCGTGATGTTCAAGTCGATGGGCTTCGATCCCGACAAGGATCTCACCATCATCTCGGGCACGTCGTCGGGCGTGCTGCCGGTCGTCGTGCACAAGTCGGTGCCGGTCTCGAACCTCAAGGAGTTCGTCGAGTACGCCAAGACCAACAAGGTGAACTTCGGCTCGTGGGCGCTCGGCTCCTCGGCGCACATCTTCGCCCAGGCCCTGAACGAGAAGTTCGGCCTCAAGATCGAGGTCGTGACCTACAAGGGCGAAGCGCCGATGTGGCAGGACATGGGTGCCGGCCAGCTGCAGGCCGCCATGGGCAGCCCGCAGGCCTTCAATGCGCTGCTGGTCAAGGGCGAGATCAAGCCGATCGTGGCGCCCTCCCGCGTGCGTTCGGCCAAGTTCCCCGACCTCGCGACCTCGGCCGAGCAGGGGTTCACCGACGACGTGTTCACGGTGCGCGGCTGGCTCGCGCTCGCCGCTCCCGCGGCGACGCCCAAGCCGATCGTGCAGAAGATGTCGGATCTCTGGGTCGCCGCCGCCGATTCCGAGCCCGGCCGCAGGATGATGGAAAGCTTCGGCCTCACCGAGAAGCCCTTGAACCACGAGGAGGTCATGAAGGACTACGAGGTCCTCAAGGCCACCGTGATCCCGCGCATCGTGGCGCTCGGCATCGTGCCCGAATAGGCCGATGGCGGCCTTGCGCCCTGACTGGAAGCGCATCATTTCGCTTGAATGGCTGCATTCCTTCTGGTCCCCGGCGCATGGCTTGGCGGCTGGTGCTGGCGTGATGTCGCGTCGCCCCTCCAGGCCGGCGGCCATGCGGTGATTGCGGCCACGTTGACCGGCCTCGGCGAGCGCGCGCATCTGCTTCGCCCTGACATCGGGCTCGACACGCATGTCACCGACATCATGGACCTTCTTCACCAGCGGGACTTGCACGATGTCACGCTGGTCGGCCACAGCTACGGCGGAACGGTGATCACGGCCGTCGCTGAGCGGGTGCCGGATCGCGTTCGACGCCTTGTCTATCTGGACGCATCCGTGCCGCGCGACGGCGAATCGAACAATGACGTCATCGGCCCTGCGCACGCGGCGGCGTTGCGGTCGGCGGCGGATGCGCATGGCGACGGATGGCGTGTGCCTCCGGATGCCTCGGTCGGCGACGGACTGCCCGACGCGCTTCGACGCTGGGTCACGTCACGCCTGACGCCGCATCCCTTGCGACCGTTTGGCGAACCGGTCGTTGTTCGTTCACAAGCCGCAGCCGCACTGCCGCGGACATTCATCCGAACGTCGGTGCAATCCGTGCTTTATGCCGAGCTCTTGGAGCGCGCCCGCAAGGCAGGCTGGTCGTGTCGGGATCTTAGGGGAGGTCACTATCCGATGTTTACCGAACCGCAGCTGGTCGCCGCGGCATTGGCCGAGTTGGCGTAGCCTTGTCCGCGATTCGCTTTGACGGTCAGGTCGCTATCGTCACCGGGGCAGGGCGCGGCCTTGGCGCCGCCTATGCCCGGCTGATCGCTGCGCGAGGCGGCGCCGTCGTCGTGCACGATGCCGGCGTCGCCCAGGACGGCAGCGGCTTCGATCCGTCGGTTGCCGACGGTGTCGTTGCTGAGATCACCGCGGGCGGTGGCCGCGCAGTCGCCTGCTACGAGAACCTGGAAGATCCCGCCGCCGGCCAGCGCATCGTCGACTTCGCCCTGGCCAGCTTCGGGCGGCTCGACGCGCTGGTGCACAATGCCGGCCTGGTCGTCTTCGCGAACCTCGAAGAGACCACGCCGGCCGTCTGGGATCGCATGATCGCGATCGGCGTCGATGCCGGCTTCCATCTCGCCCGCGCCGCCGTCCCGCACATGTGCCGCCAGGGCTATGGGCGCATCGTGCTGACGACCTCGGGCCGCGCCATGCGGGTGGAAGATTGCGTGCCGGGCCTCGTTGCCTATTCGACGGCGAAGATGGCCCAGGTCGGGCTGATGGTCGGACTGGCGGCAGAGCTCGCCGACACGAACATCCGCGTCAACGCCATCTCGCCCGTGGCGGCGACCCGCGTGCTGCGCCGCCAGGCGCCCGAGCTGCTGGCCGATCTGGTGGCGCCCGGGGTCGCTTTTCTGGCGTCAGCCGCCTGCACGACGTCAGGCGCGGTGCTGAACGCCGCGGGCGGCCGCTTCTCGGCGAGCTGGTGGGATCGCGGCGAGGCGCTGGATCTCGGGCCGACCGTGTCCCCTGAGGACATCGCGGCGCGCTGGCAGCACTTCGTGGCGCCCGCGCCCGAGCCGGAGTAGGCTTTTCGTCGGCCGGGTTTCCGGCCCCAACGACAATCGACCTAGGGAGTGAAGCTCATGCGTGTCACTCGTCGTCATCTCGCCGCCGGTGCGCTGGCACTCGCGGTGTTGCCCACCATCGCCCACGCTGAATCCGCCGACGAAGCGGCGGTCAACAAGGCCGTCGACGATCTCAACAAGGCGATGATCGCCGCCGACAAGGCCAAGCTCGAGGCACTGGTCGCCGACCAGTTGAGCTACGGCCATTCCGGCGGCCGTATCGAGACCAAGCAGCAATTCGTCGACGTCGTCGCCGGGAAGAAGACGACCTACAAGTCGATCACCATCAGCGAACCCACCGTCCAGGTGACCGGCAACAACGCTGTCGCCCGCCACACCTACGCCGTCGAGTTCGAAAGCGACGGCAAGCCGGGCTCGGCCAAGATCGGCGTCATGCAGGTCTGGGTGAAGGACGGCGGGAGCTGGAAGCTTTTGGCGCGCCAGGCCTTCAGGACTTCCTGACCAAGCTGGCCGCAAGGCCCGCCATGACGATGTCGAGGCCGGCCCGGAACTCACGGTCCGGCCCGATCCCGCGCGCGGCCTTGGCGATCTCGATCAGCCGCGGATAGCGGTCGGCCGGCAGCGCCTCGGCGCGGGCGACGTCGGGATGGTCGGCGGTGGGGCCGGAGAGCTGCGCCTGCGCCAGGCCCATGACGAAACCCGACACCGTGCGGAAAGCGACCAGCAGCTCGCTGTCCCGCCGGCCGCTGCGCGCCAGCGCCTCGAGCAGGCCCTCGGCCCAGTGCAGCGTCGTCTCGTGCAGGGTGCGCCGCGTCAGCACCAGCGGGATGACGTTGGGATGGCGCCGCACGGTGCGCCAGGTCGCCTCGACGATGGCGCGTACGTCGGCCTGCCACTCGCCGCGCGAGCGAGGCGGCTTGACCTCGGACAGCACGGCCTCGACCACCAGCGCGTCGAGCTCGTCGCGGTCCTTCACGTAGTTGTAGAGCGTCATCGGTCCGGTGCCGAGCGCACCCGCCAGGGTGCGCATGGACAGCGCCGCACCGCCGGCGCCGGGATTTCCATGCTGTTCTATGATGCCTCGGTACACGCGCGGCAGGTCCGCTGCCCATTGCTGGTCTGCGTCAGCGACAAGGAAAACCTGATGAAGCCCGAGATCGCGCTCAGGGTCGCCCGTGAGGCGCCGCTGGGCCGGGCGATCCGCTATCCGACCGATCACTTCGAGGTCTATCACCCGCCGTTCGTCGACCGCATCGTCGCCGACCAGATCGCGTTCCTCACGGAGCATCTCGATCCGGAGTGACGGTCCGCGCTAAGCTCGCCGGAGAGGGAGGATGGATCCATGACCTTCGCCGGCGTCAACTACCTCGCGATCCTGATCGCGACCATCGCGGGCTTCGCCTTCGGCGCGGCCTATTACATGTCGCTCTCCAAGCCGTGGCTCGCCGCGATCGGCAAGACCAAGGAAGAGATCGCGGCCGAGGGCAAGGGCTCGCCCTTGCCCTTCATCGTCTCGATCGTGGCGCTCGCCGTCATGGCCTGGGTGCTGGCGGGCGGCATCGCCCATCTCGGGCCCGGCCAGGTGACGCTCAGGAACGGCATCGTCAGCGCGCTGTTCATGTGGCTGGGCTTCGTCATCACCACGATGGCGGTCAACAACGCCTTCGGCCAGCGCAAGGCCTCGCTGACAATTATCGATGGCATCCACTGGCTGGGCGTGCTCGTTATCCAGGGCGCCATCATCGGCGCCCTCGGCGTTTGAATTGGGGTGTGTGAGCAGATGAGTAGTCGTCCCCGCATCGAAGGCTACGCCATCGTCAGCCGCGAAGGCATGATCGCCAAGTCCGACGGCTCCTTTCCCGAGGAGCTGAAGATCCCGGCCGACCAGCAGTTCTACCAGGAGTCGCTCGACCGGGCATCGGCGGTCGCCAACGGCCGGCATTCGGCCGAAGGCGGGCCCAAGGAAAAGGGCCGCAAGCGCATCCTGGTGACTCGCCGCGTGCAGCGCATCGTGCACGATGCCGACAATCCCAACGTCATCCTGTGGAATCCCGCGACCGCGCCGTTCGACGAGGCCTGGCAGAAGCTCAACGCCGACGACGGAATCCTGGCGGTGGTCGGCGGCACCGACGTGTTCGGCCTGTTCCTGTCGATCGGCTACGACGCCTTCTTCCTCTCGCGCGCGCAGGCCAGCGTGCCGCGCGGCCGGCCGGTCTTTCCCGGCGTCGGCCACGGCGTAGCGGCCGAGGAGCCGTTGAAGCAGCACGGGCTGGTGCTGAAGGAAACGCGCATGCTCGATCCCGTGAGCGAGACCGTGGTCGAGGAGTGGGTGCCGAAATGAGCAAGCAGCCGACCATCGCCCGCATCTGGCGCGGCCGCGTGCGCCGCGAGCGGGCCGACGAGTACGAGAAGTACAATTACGATGTCGGCGTCGTGCCGCTGATCGAGAAGGCGCTGGGCGTACAGACGTTCCGCGAGGACCGCGAGCACGAGAGCGAGTTCATGACCATCTCGTACTGGGAGGACATCCCGGCGATGGCGCGCTTCACCGGCCGCGATGCCACCGACATCCATCACCTCGACCGTGATCCCGAGTTCCTGATCGAGCTGCCGAAGTCGGTGCAGATCATCCGGCTGCTCACCAGCCATGGGAAGACGGGCTAGCTTGGGAGCGCGGGCCTCTGGCCGGCTCATGATCATGAGCGGGCCAGAGGCCCGCGCTCCCATCAGAACTCCACGACCAGGCCGTCGTGCGCCGCTTCCAACGCGATTTCGCTCTGGCGGCCCAAAAGCTCGGCGCTCATGTGGGTGACGATGGTGCGCTTGGCGCCGATGTCGGGCAGCCGGCGGGCGAGCGTCGAATAGTCGATGTGGTACTTCATCACCTTGTCGAAGAAATAGGCCTCGCAGATGAAGAGGTCGGCATCGCGTCCGGCCGGGATCAGCTCGTCGACCCATTCGGTATCGCCGGAATAGGTCAGCACCTTGCCCTCGGTCTCGATGCGCAAGGCGTAGGAGGGCGCGCCGCTATAATGCTTCATGAGATAAGGCGTGACGGCGAGCCTGTTTAGCTCCACGCGCTCGTGCAGGGCCAACTCGCGGACGTCGAGTGCGAACCGGCGCTCGACCTTGGTCGAGCCCGCGAACATCGCCTCCATGATGATGTCCAGCCGCTCGCGGAAGCCCGGCGGCCCGGCCAGCAACAGAGGTGCGGTGCGGCGGCTGACGAGCTGGGCGTCGAGCAGGAAGAAGGGCAGGCCGGCGAAGTGGTCGCCGTGCAGATGGCTTATGAGCACCGTCGAGACGGCATTGGGATCGACCTGCCACTTGCGGATCGCCACCATCGAGGAGGCGCCGCAATCGATCAGCACGTTGCCATGGGCCGCGCGCTCGAGATGGAAACAGGTGTTGAAGCGGCCGCCGCTGCCGAAGGCATCGCCGGAACCGAGAAATTTCAGACGCATCGCGGACCCTGTCACCCCGAGCGTAGCGAGGGGCCTTTAAAGGCGCAGGAAAGGTCCCTCGCTGCGCTCGGGATGACAGCGGCGTTGATCACGGCGCCTGTTCTAAGCTCGACACCTCGTTGGTCAACGTCGTGCGCCGCATGTCGCGCACCTCGGTGTGGTCGTAACGCCGGGCGCGGTGCATGGTGACGCGGTTGTCCCACATCACCAGGTCGTGCAGGCGCCAGACATGGGCGTAGACGAACTGGCGCTGCGTGGCGTGCTCGTTGAGGTCGCGCAGGAAGGCGCGCGCCTCGGGCACCGGCCAGCCTTCGATCTCGCCGGCGTGGCTCGCGAGATAGAGCGACAGCCGGCCGGTCGTCGGATGGCGGCGCACCAGGCGCTGGCGCACCGGCGCCCATTTCACGCGCTCCTCCTCGGTGAAGTCGGTGAAGCCCAGGATGCCGCGGGAAAAGATCTGGCTGTGCCGGCAGACGAGGTCGTGCACCTCGCGCTTGGTCGCCTCGTCGAGCGCGTCGTAGGCCGCGCGCATGTCGGCGAACTCGGTGTTGCCGCCGGTCGGCGGGATGTTGCGCGCCGACAGGAGCGAATACTTGGCCGGCACCGGCTTGAACGAGCTGTCGGAATGCCAGAGCTGGTTGCCGAGGCCGAAGAGCCGCCGGCGGTCGTCGCGGGCAAGAATCTTGTTGTTCTTGTCGAGGTTGGAGATGTCGTTCAGGTCCATGCTCATGCGCCGGTCCTGGGGCGCGGCGATGTCGCCGGTGGCCTGCTCGAGCGGCCCCAGGCTGCGGCTGAAGACGAGCTGCTGGTCGTCGTCGATCGTCTGGTCGTGGAACACCAGCACGCCGAACTCGTCCATGCCGGCATGGACGGCGGCGACTTCGTCCTTCGTGAGCGGCTTGCGCAGGTCGAGGCCGGAGACTTCGCCCGCGAAGAAGGTGCGGTTGACGGGATCGACGGGTTTGATGCTGACGGTCATGGCTGGAGCCTAGCGTGAAGCCCCGCGGACGGCGAGGCGTCGGACATTATAACACTGCATGGCAGCCGGGAAAAAACCGCCTTGACGGAAGCGAGGGCGGAAACATACACTTGAACAATTGTTCAAATGTCCAGAACCAAGAAGACCCTGCTGTCCGACGACCACGCCACGGCGCTGGCCGACCTGTTCCGCCTGCTGGGCGACCCGACGCGGCTGCGCATTGTGGTCTCCTGCCTTAGAACGCCGCTCGCGGTGTCCGATATCGCAGACCGGCTCGGCCTCTCGGTGTCACTGGTAAGCCACCACCTGCGTTTGCTGAAAGGCGCACGCTTGGTGCGGGCGGACCGGCAGGGCAAGCAGGTCTACTACGAAGCCGACGACGCCCACGTGCGGCGCATGGTCGAGGACATGGTAACTCACGTCGCGGAGCATTGAGATGAGTGCGCATTGCTGCGGTCACGGACACGATCACGGTGCCACTTCGCCGGCCTATCGCCGCATCCTGTGGATCGCCCTTGCGGTCAATCTCGCCATGTTCGCGGTCGAGATCGGCGCGGGCCTTTCCGCGCAGTCGGCGTCGTTGCTGGCCGATTCGCTCGACTTCCTGGGCGATGCCGCCAACTACGGCATTGCCCTGTTCGTGCTGGGCATGGCCCTGCAGTGGCGCGCCCGCGCCGCGCTGCTCAAGGCGGCGAGCATGGGCCTGTTCGGCCTGTGGGTCGCCGGCACCACCATCCAGCACGCGCTCGCCGGCACGGTGCCCGAAGCTCCCGTCATGGGCGTGGTGGGCGGGCTGGCGCTGCTCGCCAACCTCGGCGTCGCCGTGCTGCTCTACCGGTGGCGCGACGGCGACAGCAACATGCGCTCGGTGTGGATCTGCACGCGCAACGATGCGATCGGCAACCTCGCGGTGCTGTTGGCGGCCGCCGGCGTGTTCGGCTCGGGCACCGGCTGGCCCGATCATATCGTCGCCGCGATCATGTCGGGCCTCGCCCTGACGGGCGCGTTCCAGGTGACGCGCCAGGCGCTCGGCGAGCTGGCGCACACGCGACGCGCGGCGCCGGCGGAATAGGCTCATGCGGACCGCCGGCTTCCAGCCGGCCTCATGACCATGAGCCGGCAAGATGCCGGCGGTCCGGAAGACTAAGCCGTCGGCAGCTTATAACCCTCGAACTGCTTGCGCAGCGCGGTCTTCAGGATCTTGCCTGTGGCGCCGTGCGGGATGGCGTCGATGAACTGCACGTCGTCCGGCATCCACCACTTGGCGATCTTGCCTTCCAGGAACTTCAGGACGTCGCCCTTGGTCACGTCGGCATCGGGCCGCTTGACCACGATCATCAATGGCCGCTCGTCCCACTTGGGATGCGGCACGCCGATCACGGCGGCCTCGGCCACGCCGGGACAGCCCATGGCGGCGTTCTCGAGATCGATCGAGCTGATCCATTCGCCGCCCGACTTGATCACGTCCTTCGAGCGGTCGGTGATCACCACCGAGCCGTCGGCCTCGATCTTGCAGACGTCGCCGGTCATGAACCAGTCGTCCTCGAGGAACTGGCCCTTGCCGTCGCCCTTCAGGTAGCCCTTCACGATCCACGGGCCGCGCACCACGAGATTGCCCGAGACGCTGCCGTCCTGCGGCAGGTCGTTGCCGGCATCGTCGATGATCTTCATCTCGCAGCCGAACACCGGCCGGCCGGCCTTGGCCGTGATGGCGAAGCGCTCGGCGTCGGGCAGCGCGCGCTCGCCCTTGTTGAAGCGGGTCACCGTGCCGAGCGGGCTCATCTCCGTCATGCCCCAGCCCTGGATGACTTCGACGCCGTGGTCCTTCCAGAAGCGCTCGATCATGGCGAACGGCACGGCCGAGCCGCCGATCAGGGTGCGCTTGACCGACGACATCTTGAACTTGTTCTGGGCGCAGTAGTCGAGCAGGGCGAGCCACACCGTCGGCACGCCGGCGCTGATCGTGACCTGCTCCTTGTCCAGAAGCTCGTAGATGCTGGCGCCGTCGAGCTTGGGGCCGGGGAACACCAGCTTGGCGCCGCACATCGGTGCGGCATAGACCAGGCCCCAGGCATTGGCGTGGAACATCGGCACCACCGGCAGCAGGGTGCTGTCCGGATTCATCGGGATCGCCGAGCCGTTCGACGCCATGATCGAATGGATCATCGTCGAGCGGTGCGAGTAGAGCACGCCCTTGGGGTTGCCCGTCGTGCCCGAGGTGTAGCAGAGCGAGGATGCCGTCTTCTCGTCGAAGTCGGGCCAGGTGAGCGTGCCCGGTTGCTTCGCGATCAGCTCCTCGTAGCACAGCAGGTTCGGGATCTTGGACGCGGCCGGCATGTGGGCGCGGTCGGTCATGACCACGACATGCTTCACGGTCTTGAGGTGCGGGTACACGCCCTCGACGATCGGCAGCAGGTTGAGGTCGACGAAGATCGCCTTGTCCTCGGCGTGGTTGGCGATGTAGGCGACGTGCTCGGGCGCCAGCCGCGGGTTGATCGTGTGCAGCACGGCGCCGATGCCGGAGATGCCGAAATAGAGCTCGAAGTGGCGATAGGTGTTCCAGGCAATGGTGCCCACCCGGTCACCGAGCTTGATGTCCAGCGCCTGCAGCGCCTCGGCCAGCTGCTTGGACCGCTTGAGCGCGGCGCCGTAGCCGTAGCGATGGATCGGTCCTTCGACCGTGCGGGTCACGATCTCGACGTCGGGGTAGTACCTCCCGGCATAGTCGATGATCTGCGAAATCTGCAGTGGGCGGTCTTGCATCAGGCCGAGCATGGCGTTTCCTCTGTTACCCTTGCCGCCCGGAATGAAGGCTTTTGCGATTGGTGGGCGGCTTTCCCGCTTGGTTCTAGACCGAGTCGCGGCCGGCCGGGAAGCGGCCCGAAGGCGTCATTCCGCCGCCTAGAGCACATTCCGGTCGGCTGCAACAGCCGACCGGAATGTGCCCTTTGAAACAAAGAACCCCGGTGCGCGCATTCCCGATTCGGGGAACCGCTCGCGGTTCCCCGAATCGGGAATCGCTCTACCGGTTGGCATCCGCCAGAAGGTCATACGTCCGTTTCTGGTATTGGATCATGTAGTCCGTGTACCAGGTCGTCGGGTATTTCGGCGGCCGGTCCGGCCCCACGGTGGTCGGCACCGAGGCAACCGGCCAGTCGATGTGGCTGTCGCAGAAGAAGGCGAGGGCATAGCGCTCGCCGCCGCTCCTGTTGACCGCCCGGTGCGGCGTCGCCAGGAAGACGTCGTTGGTCCAGCGCTGCAGCATCTGCCCGCCATTGACGACAAAGGCCCCCGGCACGACCGGGGCGTCGATCCACTGGCCGCCCTGGGTGCGGATCGAGAGGCCGGGCACCTCATTGGGGGCGAGCAGCGTCAAAAAGCTGGTGTCGGTGTGCGGGGCGATGCCGAACTCGTCGTCGGCCAGGGCCCCCTGGTAGGGGTAGTGCGTCATGCGCAGCTTGTACTGGAACTCGCGGAACGGATCGTCGAAGTACGCCGCCGGCAGGTCGAGGGCGACGGCGTAGAGCCGCACCAGCTTCGCCACCAGCCGCTCCAGCGCGTCGCAATAGTCGACGACGCCCTCGCGGAAGCCGGGCAGGTCGGCCGGCCAGCGGTTGGCGCTGCGGAAGCGCCGGTCGGCTAAAACGTCGGGGTGATCGTCCGGCAGGTCGCGGGCCATGAAGAAGGCTTCGTTGAGATTGGCCTTGGTCACGGTCTGCACCGTCGAGGTGCGCAAGGTGTCGCCGCGCATCGGCAGGTAGCCGACATTGTGCTTGTCGACCCTGACCTCCATCTTCTTGTCGAGCGGCTGGCCGTGGAAGCGCGCCGCCTGCTCGAAGGCGCCGCGGACCAGCGCCTCGGGCACGCCGTGGTTGACGATGAAATAGAAACCGATCTCGGTCAGCGCAAAGCGCAGCTCGCGGGCCGTGCGTTCGAGAGAACCGGGCTCCCCTGCGAGGTAGGGACCCAGGTCGACGATGGGAATGGTCTTCGCGTCGCTCACTCGGCCGCTTGCCGGTTGGCGTCAGCCAGCACGTCGTAGTTCCGCTTCTGGTACCAGATCATGTAGTCGCTGTAGTAGGTCGTCGGGTACTTGGGCGGCTTGTCCGGTCCCACGGTTGTCGGCACTGCGGCCACCGGCCAGTCGATGTTGCTGTCGCAGAAGAACGGGATGGCGTAGCGCTCGCCGCCGCTGCGGTTGACCGCGCGATGCGGCGTCGCCAGGAAGACGTCGTTGGTCCAGCGCTGCAGCATCTGGCCGCCGTTCACGACATAGGCGTCGGGAATAGCCGGCGCGTCGATCCACTTGCCGCTCTGCGTGCGGATGGAGAGACCCGGCACGTCGTTGGGCGCCAGCAATGTCAAAAAGCTCGTGTCGGTGTGCGGCGCCAGGCCGAACTCGTCCTCGATGGGACCGTCCTGGTGCGGGTAGTGCGTCATGCGCAGCGAATACTGGCAATCGCGGAACGGCGCGTCGAAATACGCCGCCGGCAGGTCGAGCGCGCGGGCGTAGAGCCGCACCATCTTCAGCACCAGCGCTTCCATGCTGTTGCAGTAGTCGACCACGGTCTCGCGGAAGCCGGGCAGCCCCTCGGGCCAGCGGTTGCGGCCGCGGAAGCGGCGATTGGCCAAGACGTCGGGATGGTCGGCCGCCATCTCGCGCTTCACGAAGAAGGCTTCGTTGAGGTTGGGCTTGGTGCCGGCCTGCACCGTCGAGGTGCGCAGCGTATTGCCGCGCATCGGCATGTAACCCGTGCTATGCAGGTCGATCTTGAGGTCGAGCTTCTTCTCGACCGGCTGCGCGTGGAAGCGCTTCACCTCGGCGAAGGTCGCCTGGATCTTTTCCCGCGACACGCCGTGATTGACGATGAAGTAGAAGCCGATCTCCGTCAGCGCAAAGCGCAGCTCCTTGGCGGTGCGGTCCAGCGCCCCTGGCTCGCCCGCGAGGAAGGGCCCCAGGTCAATGACGGGAATGGTCTCGGTGGCCATGGCGTACTCCTCGCTCCAGCGGCAACGATAGGGCCGTGGCGGCATTGTGGTCCAGTGCACACCATGGAGGTAGCCATGCTGCTGGGGCATCTCGCGTTGGTCGTGGCCGCATTGTTCGCCGGTGCGGCCTTTTATGTGAATTTCGCCGAGCAGCCGGCGCGGCTCGCCACCGACGATCGCGCGGCCCTGCGCCAATGGCAGCGCTCCTACGAGCGGGCGGCGCTGATGCAGGCCAGCCTCGCGATGGTGGGCTTCCTGTTGGGCCTGGCCGCCTGGTTCGTCGGCCGCGACTTCCGGCTCCTGGCCGGCGCGGTCGCGATCGTGTTGGCGTGGCCCTACACGCTCCTGATCATGAAGCCGATCAACGACCGGCTGAACGCGACCACGCCGGAGCGCGCCGGCGCCGAAAGCCGGGCCCTGATCGAGCGTTGGGGCCGGCTGCACGCCGGTCGGACGGCGCTCGGCATGCTGGCGACGGTGATCTTCTTCTGGGCAATGATTGCGGTCTGATAGCGTCGCCGCGCCATTTCGCCTAGGCTTTGCCGGCCGTCTAATTGGGGGCAAGCGCATGAAACGGTCTAGATTTGGCATCGCGGCAATGATCGGCGGCTTCGTCGGCGAATGGACGTGCTCGGCCGCAGCCCAGTCTGCCTACGCCGCCGACAGCGCCTTCCTGAAAGTCCTGACTGAGCGGGTCGACTTCACCGTCCACCAAATCCCCGCCCTGGGCCGCCATCTGCTGCAGCTGCCCAACATCATCGACGGCCGCACCGCCCTGCTGCTGCTCGGCATCGTGGTCGCGGGCCTGGCCGCCGAGGCCATCGCCCGCCTGTTGTTGAGCCGGCTGCGGGTCCGCACCATCGACCGCCTGGTCGGCCATTCGCCGCTTCGTGCCTTCGGGGCGGCACTGCTGCTCGACATCGTCGCCCTGGTGGCATTGTTCATTGCCGGCCGTGTCGTGCTGGCCCGACTCGGCGACGCCCAGAGCATCGGCCACCTGCTCGGCCAGCAGGCCTTCCAGGCGCTGCTCGTCTGGCGCTCCTTCAATCTTCTGTTCCGCGCCTTCCTGCGGCCCGCCACGCCGGAAGGCCGCATCGCCCCGGTTGACGATGCGACGGCGCGCAGCCTCCTGATCGCCCTCAACTGGGTGGTCGTGCTGCCGCTGATCGCTGCCCATCTCAGCCGTGCCCTGCTGAACACCGGCGCCACGAAGGAGGTCGTGAGCGCCGCCATCATCCTCTACGCGCCGCTGATCGCGGCCTGCCTGCTGTGGGTGGTCTGGCACTGGCACAAGGAAATGGCGGCCTGGCTGTCGGCGATGGTGTCCGACCGCAAGGTCGGCCGGCAGCTCAAGCTCGACACGGCGCACCGCTGGTGGATGTTCGGTCTCGCCTTCTATGCCGCCATGGGCGTGGCGGCCGTCTACGCCGCTCTGACCGAGGCCGGCACCGCCGCGCGCGGCCTGGCGACGATCGAAACGACGCTGCTGGTGCTGCTGCTGTTCGAGACGCTGATGCATCGCGTCACCCGCCACATCGTCTCGGAGCTGCCGATGGCGGGCGACGTCGTCGCCGACTGCCTGCGCCTGATCGCCCGGCTCTACGCCGTCATCCTGATCGCCGATGCCCTGATGGTGAAGACGCTGGGCGCCATGACCGCCGAGGAATGGGTCGTGCACGACCGCGGCGCCAAGATCGCGGCGATCTCCCTGGTGGCGATCTACGCCTTCTGGCGGTTCCTGCGTTTCCGCATGGATTCCTACATCGCCGCCAACCCGCTGCCCTCGGCCGACGCCGCGGCCGATCCCGAGGACGAGGTCAAGGTCGCGGCCTCGCGCCTGCGCACCCTGATGCCGCTGCTGCGCGCCATGGCCGGGTCGGTCATCCTGGTGGTCGGCGGCCTGCTGGTGCTGTCGGAGCTCGGCGTCAACATCACGCCGCTGATCGCTGGCGCCTCGGTGTTCGGCCTGGCGGTGTCGTTCGGCAGCCAGTCGCTGGTGCGCGACGTCGTCTCCGGCATCTTCTTCCTGGCCGAGGATGCGTTCCGCATCGGCGAGTATGTCGACTGCAGCAAGGTGAAGGGCACGGTCGAGGGTTTCAGCGTGCGCTGCCTAAAACTGCGCCACCAGAACGGGCAGCTCCATATCGTGCCGTTCGGCCAGGTCATGCACATCACCAACTTCAGCCGCGACTGGACGGTGGTGAAGTTCAACCTCGCCTTCGCGCCGGGCACCGACGTCGAGCTTCTGCGCAAGGCGGTGAAGAAGATCGGCACCGACATGATGGAGGAGCCGGCCTTCAAGCCCATCCTGATGCAGCCGCTCAAGATGCAGGGCGTGGTCGACATCAAGGACTCGCAGCTGATCGTGCGGTTCAAGTTCATGGCGCGGCCCAAGAACCCCAGCGCCATCCAGCGCATGGGCGTCCGCCGCATGTACGAGCAGCTGCCCCCTCTCGGTATCAAGTTCGCCACGCCGACCTATCCGTTCGCCATGCCCATGCCCAGCGCCGTATCCACGACGGCCGTTGCGCCACCGGCGGCGCCAGCGCCTGCCGCGGCGCCAGCCGAGCCGGCGCCGGCAAAAGCCGCGGAGTAGGGCTCTCGCCGGACCGCGGGCCTCCAGGCCCGCTCATATCTTCTCTTCCGGACCGCGCGCGTCCCGCGCGCCTCATGAGGCTTGAGCGCGCGAGACGCGCGCGGTCCGGAAGAGCATGACCATGAGCGGGCCTGGAGGCCCGCGGTCCGGCAAGACACTCGCTCGGGATATGCTCTAGAATGCGCCCCTATCTCAAAAGGGAGTCATCCATGGAGAAGCGCAAGCTCGGCCATTCGAGCCTCGAATTCGCCCCCATCGCCTTCGGCGGCAACGTCTTCGGCTGGACGGCCGACGAGGCCACCTCGCACCGGATCCTCGACGCCTTCGTCGATGCCGGCTTCTCCTTCGTCGACACCGCCGACGTCTATTCGCGCTGGAAGCCCGGCAACAAGGGCGGCGAATCGGAGACCGTGATCGGCAGCTGGTTGAAGAAGAGCCCGGCCAAGCGCGACAAGGTGCTGATCGCCACCAAGTGCGGCATGGACATGCCCAATGTCGGCCAGGGCCTGTCGGCGGCGCACATCAAGCGCTCGGTCGAGGATTCGCTGAAGCGGCTCAACACCGACCGCATCGACCTCTTCCAGTCGCACCGCGACGACAAGACCACGCCGCAGGAGGAGACGCTCGCGACCTATGGCGAGCTCGTGAAGGCGGGCAAGCTGCGCTTCATCGGCGCCTCCAACTTCGAGGCGCCGCGGCTTGCCGAGGCCGCCAAGATCGCCAAGGAGAAGGGCCTGCCGCGCTATGAGAGCCTGCAGCCGCATTACAATCTGATGGAGCGCGGCCTGTTCGAGGGCGCGCTGGAGGACGAGTGCCTGAAGGAGGGGATCGGCGTGATCCCGTACTATTCGCTGGCCAGCGGCTTTTTGAGCGGCAAGTACCGCTCGGAGGCCGACGTCGCCGACAAGGCGCGTGGCGCGGGTGTGAAGAAGTACATCAACGACAAGGGCTTCGGCGTCCTGACGGCGCTCGATGCGGCGGCCAAGAAGCACAACGCCAACTCGACCCAGGTCGCGCTCGCCTGGCTGATGCAGCGCAAGGCCATCACCGCCCCGATCGTCAGCGCCACCAGCCTCGACCAGCTCAAGGACCTGATCGCAGCGCCCGCGATCAAGCTCGACGCGGAGTCGGTGGCCGCCATCGACAAGGCGAGCGCACCGGCCTGATCTCTTCTTCTTCCGGACCGCGCGCGTCCCGCGCGCTCATGATCATGAGCGCGCGGGACGCGCGCGGTACGGAAGACTATGAGCGGACTTGGAGGTCCGCGCATCGACAAGAAATGGTACACTGCCCCCATGCTCGTCTTCCGCCAGCTCTTCGATCCGACCTCCTCGACCTACACCTATTTGCTGGGTTGCTCGGTTTCGCGCGAAGCCGTCCTGATCGACCCGGTCTTCGAGCAGGTCCGCCGCGACGCGGCGCTGATCGGCGAGCTCGGGCTGAAACTGCTGTGGACGCTCGACACCCACGTCCATGCCGACCACGTGACCGGCGCGTGGCTGCTCAAACAGAAGCTCGGCAGCAACATTGCCCTATCGGCCGCGGCCGGCGCCTCGGGCACCGACCGGATGTTGGCCGACGGCGACCGCGTCGAGTTCGGCCGCCGCTCGCTGGAAGTCCGCGCCACGCCCGGCCACACCAACGGCTGCGTCACCTACGTGCTCGACGACGAGAGCATGGCCTTCACCGGCGACTGCATCATGATCCGCGGCTCGGGCCGCACCGACTTCCAGCAGGGCGATCCGCGCGCGCTCTACCGCTCGGTGCGGTCGCGCATCTTCTCGCTGCCCGAGACCTGCCTGCTCTATCCCGCGCACGACTACCGCGGCCTCACCGCGACAAGCGTTGCCGAGGAGAAGAAGTTCAATCCGCGGCTGGGCGGCGAGGTCGGCGAGGGCGACTATGTCGGCTACATGAAGAACCTCGACCTGCCGCATCCCAAGAAGATCGACGAGGCGGTGCCGGCCAACCTGCGCTGCGGCCAGCCGGGCAACGAGGCTGCGGTACTGTCCGATCCCGGCTGGGCGCCGCTGCGCTTCACCTTCGGTGGTGTCTGGGAGGTCGAGCCGCACTGGCTGGAGGAGAACCTCGCCAAGGTGCAGGTGCTCGATGTGCGCGAGCCCAACGAGTTCACCGGACCGCTGGGCCACATCCGCGGCGCCAGGCTGGTCCCCCTGGGCGAGCTCGCGCAGCGTGCCAAGGAGCTGCCCAAGGACAAGCCGATCGTCGCGGTGTGCCGCGCCGGCAGCCGCTCGGCGCACGCCACGGCGATCCTGCAGAAGGCGGGCTTCGCCGACATCGCCAACCTGCCCGGCGGCATGCTGCGCTGGCGTGCCGAGGGCCGCGGCGTGGAGGGTGGCGCGTCGTAATCACGTGAGTCTCGCCGCCGCAACATTCTGGAACAGCCGCTACACCGCGCTCGGCGCCTGCTGGGGCAACGGCGGCAGCCCCACGCTGAAGATGGCGTTGCGCCATTTCCCGCGGCGCGGCCGCGCGCTCGAGATCGGCTACGGCTACGGCCGCGATGTCGTGCCGCTCGCCGCGCATGGCCTCGACGTGACGGGCATCGATCCGTCCGACGCCGGCCGTGCGCTGGCCGAGCAACGGCTGCGCGCTCAGGGGCTCTCGGCGCGGCTGATGACCGCCGACTTCACCGAGGCGGCGCTGGAGCCGGGCTCGTTCGACGCCGTGCTCAGCCATCGCACGCTGCACCTCATGACCGGCCCCGGCGCGGTCGATCGCTTCGCGGGCAGGCTCGCCGCCGTGAGCCGGCCGGGCGCGCTGGTCTGCATCGGCACCCGCGACCTGCGCGACCTCGACCATGGCCGCATGAGCGCCCATCCGCACGGCCCGGGCGTCTACGAATATGCCGACCGGCCGGGCCACGTCATCAGCTACTGGGACGAGGACCGCTTCCGCAGCGCCTTCTCGGCCGACTTCGACATCGAGGCCTTCGAGCAGGCCGACGAGCCCGAGGCCTCGGACAACCCCGTCCCGTGCTACCTGACGATCATGCTGGCGCGACGCCGCTGACCTACGGCTGTGGCGGCGGCACCGGATAGCGGTTCTGCCGCAGCAGGTCTTCCATCCGCTTGATGCCGTCGCCGTAGCGGCGATTGTCGCAATCGAGTCCCGCCGCCTTGCGCGCCATGTCCGACCCGCTGGCGCCTTCGCCCTTGCTGGCCGAGCGCTGGTCCCAGTAGGCGAGAAGCTGGTCGCAGCGCGCCTTGGGTTCCATTTCCCTAGGCTGGCCGAAGGCCATCGTCGGTGCTGCGATCGCTACTGCGGTCGCGACAGCCATGTTGAGAAGACGACGCATCGGATACCTCGTGCGTGTTCGCACAGGCTAGAGCGGAATGCGATGAGATGGAACCGCCCGCGGTTCCATCTCATCGCATTCGCGCGCACCGGAGATGCGTGTTGCAAGAGGCATGATGGGTCCAGCTGATTCCAGCTGGACCCATCATGCTCTAGCGACGGCCGTCGAAGCGGCAAAGTCAGGCATTCGTGATGATTATGTGGTCGCCGCCGCCGACACGCCAGGGAAACGGCGCCGGGGCATCGCGGCTTGACGGTCTATTTCGTGTCTTCCGGCCGAGGAGCTTCGCCGCCCTTGCGTCGCATCAACTTGTCGAAGGCCTTCATGTCCGCACGTGAGCGCCGTTCGGCGAACCATGTCGCCGCATTCAATGCCGACACCTTTTGGGCGACCGCCAACGCGATGAACTGGTTGACGCTGATGCCCTCGCGTTTGGCCAGCTTCTCGACCTCGGCGCGGATACTGGCCGGCAATCGCAAAGGATAGGTCGTCGACGTCTTCATAGCGCAATCCTCTTCAAGGCCTCTCGCGGAAGCAGGAGGCCGATACCGAACTCAGCAGGCACGTCTCCATAGTCCCGACGATTGAAAGTCACGATGGCGTCGGCTCTGCCATTAACCGCCGCATCGAGTACCATGTCGTCATTTGCATCGCGGAGTCGACCACGCCACAGGAAATGCGCCTCGACTTCTTCGACCAGGTAGGCAAGGCCGTCGAGAAACAGCTTTGTTTCGGACCGATCCAAGCCTGCCGCGTCGCGGTGCTCCGCTCGTTGGCAGATGGCCTCATACTCGATGAAGAGCGCGACAGTCGCGAGCAATGTCACTCTTCCGGACCGAGCCGCCATCAAGATGGCGGCCGAAGCACCGGGCGGGCTGCGCATCGCTGCGACAACGATATCGGTATCGAGCACGAACCGCATATTTGATATCATATATAATATGATATCACGGGAGATATCAACCTAGAATCTGTACAGCTTGGCCGGCGTATCCACCAGGATCGTCTGCCGTGTCGCCTTGTCGGTCACCCATTCCTCGAACCAGCGCAGGGTCTGGGGATAGGTCGTGATGCGGTTGAGGCCGGTGTCGGTGTGCGGCCAGTCGCTGCCCCACATCAGGCGATCCGGGCTGAAGGCGTCAAGCAACATCGACGTGGCCGAGCGGGCGCGCTCGGGCCCGACACGGTAGGCGCCGCACATCACGACCCAGATGTTGCGGCTCGGTGCGTTGTCCAGCAGCGCCTTGAAGCCCGGATCGCGCGCCGGACCCAGCGTGCGATCGAACATGCCGTAGTGCGGGATCACCACCTTGTTGCCGCCGTCGAGCAGGACGGGCAGGAGCTCGGTTAGCCGGCTGCTCTCGACATAGAGGTGGATCGGCCAGTCGCGCTTCTTCGCCTCGGCCAGCATGTCCTTGTAGTAGGACCATTGCGGCGTCGGCAGGCCGTAGATGGGGAAGCGCAGCCCGCGCACGCCGATCCGCGCAAGGTTCTCCCAGTCGTCGTCGCTGACCTTGACCGACGGCGACACCCAGGGCACGCCGCGGAAACGGCCGGGTTGGGCGCGCAGCGTCTCGAACAGATAGGTATTGTCGAAGCCCAGGAAGGACGGCTGCAGGATCACGGCGCGGCCGACGCCGTTCTTCTCGGCCAGTGCCAGCAGCGTCTCCCATGAGGCGTCGTAGTCCGGCCGGTAGCGCGCATCGATCGCCATCGGCAGGCCGCGCACGAAGACGTGGGTGTGGGCGTCGATCCAGGTTGGATCGGCAGCGCGCGCCGCCGGCGCAACGGCGAGCGCTGCGGCGCCGGCGGCGAAGCCGCGCCGTTGCAAGGTGCGGATAGCCATCGCGCCGACTATGGCAGAGGACGGCTACTTCTTCTCGATGTTCCTGCTCATTGCTGGGGGCGCGCCACTCCAGTGGCGCGTTCATTTCTTGGTGCAAGCAAGACGCGCGACTGGAGTCGCGCGCCCCCAGCGCTCAGCTCTGCCAGCGCGACGTTGCGCGCGCGCCCGGCGCGATGTCGGCCTCGCTTGGGGCCTGCACCTTCTGCATGTGCTCGTAGCGCTGGGCGGCGAACCACAGCGCGTAGTCGCCCATCTTGATCGGCGGATACTTCGCCGGCCGCCCGGCCGACTGGCAGGACGGCAGGCACTCGATCACGGTGTCGTGGTTGGGATCGCAGAAGAACGGCACGGCGTAACGCAGCTGCCCCGAGAGGTTGCGCACGCGATGCGGCGTCGACAGGAAGCGCTCGTTGGTCCAGCGGTGCAGCATGTCGCCGCCGTTGACCACGAAGGCGTCCGGCACGCCCGGCGCTTCCAGCCAGCGGCCGTCGGGCAGGTTGATCTCCAGCCCCAGCACCTTGTTGGGCGGCAGGAGCGTCATGAACCCCGAATCGGTATGCGCCACCAGGCTGTTGACCGAGTTGTCGGCGCCGTCGATCGCGGGATAGCGCGACATGCGCTGGATGACGTGCGCCTCGGCGAAGCAGGCGTCGAAGAAGGTCTCCGGCAGGTCGAGCGACAGCGCATAGAGCCGCACCAGCTTGCGGCACAGCGCCTCCATCGTCCCCATGTAGGCCAGCATGTTGGCACGGAAGCCCGGGATGGCGGCTTCGTCCGGCCACTTGTTCATGGCGTGGAAGCGGCGGTTGGAGAGCACATCGGGATGATCGGGCGTCTTCTCGCGGCGCAGGAAGTAGGCCTCGTTCTGGCTGGGCTTCTTGCCTTGTGCCGCGGCATTGGGCGGCGGCTTCCGCGCGATCGGCATGTAGCCGATATTGTGCTCGTCGACCTTGACCGCGAGCTTGGTCTCGAGCGGCAGCGCATGGAAGCGTGCGGCCTCGGCATAGGCGGTGTCGATCAGCGCCTGCGGCACGCCGTGGCCGGCGAGATAGTAGAAGCCGACATTCTCGAAGGCGTAGCGCAGCTCGGCGGCGGCGCGCTCGGCGGCGCCGGGCTTGCCCGCCAGGAACCCCGATACGTCGATCAACGGGATCTCGCCGCCGATCATGGTCGTCGGTGCCGGCGATGGGGTGGCGGGACTCGTCTGCGGCTGCATCGCTCGATCCTCTGGCAATGACGTCACGGCATTATGCGCCTCGGAGGCGCAGCAATAAATGCGCCATGCGCATGGACAACGCGCGATTTCGACCGGGCACATTCCGTTCCGGTTTGCGTAACGGCGCAATCCGTCAGCCGAACCAGCGACGGATGGCGGCAAGCATGAGTAGGGCGAAGCCGCCGGCGGCGCCGCCGAGGATGCCGGTAACGGTCAGCAGGGTGCGCCGCAGCCGATAGCGCTTTTGTATGTGGCGCTCATGCTCGCGGCGCCCGACGCCGATCGGACGGTCGTAGCGATCGGGCGGGTTGGCGAGATCGCGCGTTCCCTTCCACCAGCCCCAACTTCCGCCGGCGACGGAGAACAACACCAGCAGCGTGCCGATGATCCAGTTCATGGCGCCAACCCGCTCAGCTCCGTGACAAGCCGCTGTCGATCATGGCGAACAGCAGCCCGCCGACGATCGCGCCCAGGACGGCGGCGGCCACCGTCTTGACCAGGCGCCAACGCTTGCGGCGCACCATCACCCACTCTTCGTAGTCCTCCGGCCGGACGTGCGGCGGGCGGATCGAGGAATTCGCGGAGCGGTAGTACATCGTGGAAGTCGTCCGGCGCCATGCCAGATAGGCGAACAACGCCGCGCCGATGACGATCACGATAAGCCCGATTGGACGCATGACCCCCGCAGAAGCGCCAAATAAAAAAGGATGCCCGCGCTGCCGGACATCCCACTATCGAGAGATAGCTTAAGCGAAAAGAAACAGTCTGGCAACACCGCGAAGATCCTAATAGATGAGATCCCCTTCGCGCCTGGAAGGGGAACCGGATGATTGCCTGCGGACTGGATTTCGGAACGTCGAACTCGGCGATCGGCATCGCGCGCGGCGGTGCCGTCGCGCTGGCGCCGCTCGAGGACGACAAGACGCTGATGCCGAGCGCGGTGTTCTTCGACTACGAAGCGCACCGGGCCCGCTTCGGCAGCGACGCCATCGCGGCCTATGTCGGCCAGACCGAGGGCCGGCTGATGCGGGCCCTGAAGACGATCCTGGGCTCGCCCCTGATCGACGAGAAGACCAGCCTGGGCGGCCGCATGGTGCCGCTCGCCGAGGTCGTCGGCATCTTCGTGCGCCATCTGAAGCACAAGGCGGAGGCCTTCGCTGGGCAGGAGATCACGGCGGTCGTGCACGGCCGGCCGGTGCACTTCGTCGACGGCGACGCCGAGGCCGATGCGCGGGCCGAGGCCGTGCTCGAGACCATCGCCCGCGAGGCGGGGTTCCGTCACATCGTCTTCGTCCCCGAGCCGATCGCCGCCGCCTGGCATTACGAACAGACGGTGCATGCCGAGGAGCTGGTGCTGATCGCCGACATTGGCGGCGGCACCAGCGACTTCTCGGTCGTCCGCATCGGCCGGCAGCGCCGCGGGCGCATCGATCGCAGCGAGGACATTCTGGCGACGGCCGGCGTGCGCGTCGGCGGCACGGATTTCGACAGCGCGCTCAGCCTTGCCGCGGTGATGCCGCTGCTGGGCCTCGGCACGCGGTTGGTCGAAAAGGACCTGCCGATGCCGAACGCGCTCTATCATGAGCTCGCGACCTGGGCGACGATCAACTTCGCCTACACCTACAAGAACGAGCGCGAGGTCGGCGCGCTGGTCCTGGAGGCGTGCGAGCCGGACAAGGTCGGCCGGCTCTTGGCGGTGATCGCCAAGCGCCTGGGCCACCGCGTCGCCTTCGCGGTCGAGGACGCCAAGATCGCGCTCAGCGCCGACGACGATGCCGCGGTGGCCCTCGACTTCATCGAGAAGGGCCTTGCGGCCACGGCGACGCGCGCCGGCTTCGAGCGGGCGATCCACACGAGGACCGATCGGCTGTACCGGACGGCGCGCGACTGCATCGCCGCGGCAGGCCTCGACGGTGCGGCGATCGATACCGTCTTCCTCACCGGAGGTTCGAGCCGCGTGCCGGCGGTGCGCGCGGCGATCGCGCAGGCGGCGCCGGCGGCGCGCCTGGCCAGCGGCTCGGACCTCCTGTCGGTCGCGCTCGGCCTGACGGAGATGGCGCGGCGGACGACCTGACGGCGCTCGATGCGCCGTCTGCGTGATCGCGAGGCCGTGATGAACGAGGTCCTTCACAGTCGCAAGGCTGTGATGAGGAACATTTCAATCGCATTGCCGAAAGGTCCTGGATTCGCCTTGAGCTATGCGCTGACGTTGATGGCGCGCTCTACACGGAAGACGATAGTGTTTTTGGATAACGCATCCAGGGGGAGTGCCGCGGTGGCAAAGGCGATCCAGCGGCAGCTGACCTTCCGCGAGCGGCAGGTCGTCGAGCTCATCGGGCAGGGACTGCGTGGGCGCGCCATCGCCGAGAAACTGGGCATGGCGTACTTCACCTTGCGCAAGCACCGCTTGAACATCCTGCGCAAGCTGGGTTTGACGACGGCGGCGCAGCTCTCTGCCGCTGCGGCGGCGATGCAGCGGGCGACATCGGAGCCGAACCCGGATTTCAGGCGCGCTGGAGCAGCCTGACCGCACGGCAAGTCGATATCGCCTCTCTCATCGTCGAGGGGCACAGCAGCAAGGAAATCGGCCGCTTGCTCGCCATCAGCCCCCTGACTGTCGGCAAGCATCGTCGTGACATCTTCCGTCACCTCGACGTGCACTCCGCCGCGCAACTGTGCCTGAAGGCGCGATCGATCGGCAGAGGCTCTACCCTATCAGAGGGATAGCGGCGCAAGAGCATGCGCGTCACGGTTGTTCTGTCGCCGATGCGCGGCAACCCACAGGAGTGACAACCGACAGGAGAATCATCATGGCCGCTGAAACCATCACCGTCTTCATCGACCCCGACCAGCTGACGGCGCAGAAGACCAACAATTACAGCCTGTACCTCGCCAAGAAGGTGAACGGCCAGTTCACCGTGATCTGGCAGTCGAAGAACCCCATCGGCACGGTGGACAGTCCTTCCTACGAATACCGAAACGACTTCAACATCGCGGTGCCGGGCTACCAGGTCAACTACACCCTGGACCCCATCACCGCCGGCTCGGTCACCTTCACGGCATCCGGGCTCGCGCAGAACATCACCCTCAACCAGACGACGACGCTCAGCCAGTTGGGGTTGTTCAGCCCCGCGGTCAACAGCGGCACGGCCGGTGAGATCACCATCGTCAACCAGCTCGCCGGCAACCCGCATGCGATCCTGCTCGACAACGCGGGCAAGCCGATCTTCGTCAACAAGCTGAGCGGCATGGACGCCGGCTCGTCGACCCTCACGCCGATCGACACCTACCAGATCTGGTTCGGCAGCTACCAGAACACGGGAACGATCATCGCCGACAACACCAGCAATGTCGCGACCGTCACCTTCGACGGCGGCACGACCAGCAAGACGATCAGCTTCAGGCACGACGGCACCTGGCAGGACGGCTCGCTGGCGCAGGGCGTCGACCTGTCGGCGATGGCCGGCGTCGGGATCGAACCGGTCTCGATCACGGTCACGGTGATCGCGACCCTCAAGTACGCGATGACGGTGGGTGCATTCGCTTATGTGATGACCAAGCTCATCGGCAAGTTCGACAACAACCTGCGACCGAAGATCATCAAGGGTGGAATCGGTGCCTTTCAGCTCGAGATGGGGTTTGACGGGCCCCAGAACCAGGCAATCCTTGCCGCGTTCGGCCCCGAGAAATTCGATCAAGCGGTCGATCTCGCGCTCAAGGCCGCTCAGCAGGAGAACCCTGACCTGAGGATCGAGACCTGGACGAAGAGCGATACGACGACGGTGACCTACTGATCGTCCCCGCGCTTTCCTCCCCCGCTTGCGGGCGGGGGAGGACTTTTTGAGACATTGATCTAGAAGTCCGCCGACAATGACACCATGACCGTGCGCGGCTGGTTCTGCGAAAGATAGCCGCCCGCGGTGATCCAGTAGTTGTTGTTGCCGACGTTGATCACCTGCGCCCGCAGCGCCACCGGCTTGCCGTCGGGGCGCTCGAACGTGTAGCTGGCGCTGAGGTCGACGCGCGTCCAGGCCGGGGCCGGCTGCAGGTTGGCCGGGTCGAGGTAGGTCGAGCCGGTGTAGATGACGCGCCCGCCGACAGCCAGGCCCTTCACGAACGGCGTCTCCCAGTCCAATCCGATATTGGCCTGGAAGGTCGGCACGCCCGCGGCGTACTTGCCGTTGTTGGTGCCGTTCAGTGTGTTGGTCTGGATCGCTTCCAGGACAGAGAAGCCACCGATTGGCCTGAGGCCGGGCAGGGGCTCGCCGAACATCGTGAACTCGATGCCGCGATTGCGCTGCTGGCCGTCGACGACCAGGCTGTTGCTGATCGGATTGACGAACGAGCTCGGCCGCGTGATCTGGAAGGCGCTGAGCGTGGCACCGAAGTTGCCGAGGTCGAGCTTGGTGCCGGCCTCGAACTGGGTCGATACGAACGGCGGGAAGACCTGGCCGGCATTGGCGAGGCCCGCCCCGGCGATCTGTCCCTGCTCGAGGGCCTGGATGAAGTTGCCGTAGAACGACACTTGCTTCCACGGCCGCACGATCAGGCTCACCGATGGCGTCACGGCGTTGGAAT
>JAKFVH010000003.1 GCA_021732285.1 Reyranella sp.
AACTCAATTCCATCGACGCACCTCTGATCACCAGACGTGCCTCTCAGCGAATCATTGCCTTCGCCCCTCTCGCCACAAAAATCTGCCATCATGAGTCAATCCGACGCACGATGTGTGCATCCCCTAGCCGTCATACGGGGGAGGCCGGGAGGGGGAAGGCCACCGACATGCGCTCAACATTTCAGATCATAGTTTTCGTATCTCAGGGCATAGCCTGTGAGGCTTTCCCCCTCCCGGCCTCCCCCGTATGAACGGGGGAGGAGAAAGAAAAAGAGCGCGAAAGAGAGCCATGACCACACTGACCACCGCCCAAGCTGTCGTCTCCATGCTGGAAGTGAACGGCATCGACACGATCTTCTGCCTGCCCGGCGTGCAGAACGACGCGTTTTTCGACGCCCTGTACGACCGCACCAACGCCATCAAGCCGATCCATGCCCGCCACGAGCAGGCCTGCGCCTACATGGCCCTGGGCTACGCCATGGCGACGGGCCAGCCGTCGGCCTACGTCGTCGTGCCGGGGCCGGGCTTCCTCAACACGACGGCGGCGCTGTCGACGGCCTATGCCGTGAACGCGCCGGTGCTGGCGCTGACCGGCCAGATCCAGCAGGCCATGATCGGCCGCAATGTCGGGCTGCTGCACGAACTGCCCGATCAGCTCGCGATCATGCGCGGCCTCACCAAGTGGGCCGACCGCATCAATGCACCGGCCGCCGCGCCCGGCCTGGTCAACGAAGCCTTCCGCCGACTGCTGTCGGGACGGCGGCGTCCGGTGGCGCTGGAATGCGCAATGGACACCTGGGCCCGCAAGGCACCGGTCGAGCTGATCGCCACGCCGGCCAAGGCCGACCCCTGCCCCGTCGACGAGGACGCGGTCGAACGCGCCGCCAAGCTTTTGGGCAGCGCGCAACGTCCGCTGATCGTAGTCGGCGGCGGCGCGCAGGGCGCGGGCGAGCACGTCGCGCGCATCGCCGAGATGCTCGACGCGCCGGTCCTGACCGGCCGCATGGGCCAGGGCGTGATCGACGGCCGCCATCGCCTGTCGGTCACCATGCCCGCCGGCTACCTGTTCTGGGGCGAGGCCGACGTGGTCCTTGCCGTGGGCACGCGCCTGTCGGCGCAGCAGCAGAACTGGGGCCTCGACGACAAGCTGAAGATCATCCGCGTCGACATCGACAGCGAGGAACTCGACCGCCAGCGCCGGCCGGAGATCGGCATCGTCGGCGACGCCACGGCGACCATGAAGACGTTGGCCGACAGGCTCGGCAAGCATGCGGGCAAGCCCAATGGCCGCGCCGACCACGTGGCCGAGACCAAGGCGCGCGCCATCAAATCGGTGCGCGACAAGCTCGCCCCGCAGGTCGCCTACCTCGAAGCCATTCGCAAGGCATTGCCCGAGGACGGCATCCTGGTCGATGAGCTGACCCAGATGGGATACGCCGCCCGCCTCGCCTGGCCGACCTACAAGCCGCGCACCTTCCTGTCGCCCGGCTACCAGGGCACGCTGGGCTGGGGCTACGCCACCTCGCTCGGTGTCAAGGTCGCCAAGCCCGGCACGCCGGTCGTGTCGATCAGCGGCGACGGCGGCTTCCTGTTCACCGCCATGGAGATGGCGACGGCGGCGCAGCACGGCATCGGCGTGGTCGCGGTCGTGTTCAGCGACGGCGCCTACGGCAACGTCAGGCGCATCCAGCAGCAGGCCTTCAACAACCGCACCATCGCCAGCGACCTGCGCAATCCCGACTTCGTCAAGCTGGCCGAAAGCTTCGGCCTCCACGCCGAGCGCGTGAAGTCGCCCGAGGAGCTCAGCGCTGCTATTTCGCGCGGCATCGCCCGCGGCGGCCCGGCGCTGATCGACTGCCCGGTCGGCGAGCTGCCCGATCCCTGGTCGATCGTCCAGGTGCCGAGGAACCGGCCTGCCAAGGCCTAGGCGAACGCTTCCTGCAGCAAGCCGAGCATGGCGGACCACGAGCGTCGGTCCGCCGCTTCGTTGTAGGCGAACGCTGCGTTTCCTGCAGTGCCGGCCTCGGGATTGGTGAAGGCGTGCACCGCTCCACCATAGGCGTGGAGTTGCCAGTCGACCTTGGTGCGACCCATCGCCTCTTCGAAGGCCGCGACATCGGCCGGCGGCACGAGCGGATCGGCCGCGCCATGGCAGACGAGCACCTTGGCCTTGATGTTGGCGGCGTCGGCGGGTCGCGGGCTCGCTAGCACGCCATGGAAGCTCACGACGGCGGCCAGCGGCGCGCCGCTGCGCGCCAGCTCGAGCGCCGTGCCGCCGCCGAAGCAATAGCCGAGCGCCGCCAGCCGGGCGCGATCGACGCCTTCCTGTCGCGCCAGCGCATCCAGCGAGGCGCGCGCCCTCGCCCGCCAGCGATCGACGTCGGCACGCAGGCCGCGCATCAGCTCGCCGGCGTGCGTCATGTCGCGCGCCAGGATACCCTCGCCGTACAGGTCGGCGACGAGGGTCGGATAGCCGAGCGCCGCCAGGCGTCCTGCGCATTCGATCGCATGAGCGCCAACACCGCGCGCATCGGGGAACAGCACGATGGCAGAACCCGCGCTCCGCTTCTCAGGCTGGACCAGGATGCCCTTCAGCCTGACATCGCCGTCGCGATACTCGAGAGTCGTCGAGGTCATCCGTGCCTACGCGCCGTAGGTCTTCAGCACATCGGGATCGGGATCGCGGCCCAAACCCGGTCCCGTCGGCACGACGAAGCCGCCGTCGACGGGTGTCACCAACTCGCCGTAGAGGCTTGCCTCGAGGTCGAGGTGGTAGCGCTCGATCATGCCATCCGGTCCGCCGTGTGCCGCCAGCAGGTGAAGCGTCGCGAGGAAGCCCGGGCCGAAATAGGGCGAGTGCGGCATCAGCGTCACGCCGGCGGCGTCGGCCAAGTGGGCGACCTTCAGGAACTCCGTGACGCCGCCCACCTTGGTGACGCTGGGTTGGGCATAATCGACAGCGTTGGCGGCGAACATGTCGCGGAACTGGAACGAGGTGCAATTGTTCTCGCCTGCCGCCATGGGTACGCCCGTGCCTTCGCGCAGGCGGGCGATGGCGCTGAAATCCTCAGGCGGGAAGATCGGCTCTTCCAGCCAGTGCAAGTCGTACTGCCGCAGCTTCAGGGTCATGTGCCGCGCCTGCTCCGGAGTCCATGGGCAGTTGGTGTCGACCATGATGGCGACGTCATTGCCTGCCGCCAGCCGTGCCGCCTTAACCTCCGGCTCCTCGGTCTCGTGCAGCTTGACGTGGCGATAGCCCTGCTCGACCGCCTGCTTGGTGCGCGCCGCGACCTTCTCGGGATCGCGGTACTTCAAGAGGCTCGCATAGGCCGGCAGCCTGTCGCGCCCCGCGCCGCCCAGCAGACGATGCAAGGGCAGGCCGGCCGCCTTGCCGGCGATGTCCCACAGCGCGATGTCGAGACCCGACAAGGCGAAGATCGTGATGCCGTAGCGGCCGAACAAATGCAGCTTCTGCTGCAGGTCGTAGGAAAGCTTGGCGATGTCGCGCGCGTCCTGGCCGATCGCGATGGGCGCGATCATGTTGGCGACGGCGGCGCGCACGGCATCGGTGCAGGCATAGCAGAAGGCCTCGCCCCAGCCGACGATGCCAGTGTCGGTCTCGACCCGCACCAGCAGGATGTTGTTGGTCGTCCAGGTGCGCAGGCCTTCGCCCTTGTGACTGCCGCCGAAGGTGTACGGCACCTTCACCGAATGCGTGTCGATACGCGCGATCTTCACTCGATCCTCCCCTTGCTCTTGATGTCGGCTAAAAGCTTCTCGGCGTGCGCTCGGTCGGCCAGCCGCTTGGAGGCAAAACGCGGGTCGCCGGCCGGCGCTGTCGCCAGCAGGTTGTCCGCGAGGCTGGGCGGCAGCGGCGGCGGCTCGGTCTGCTCCTCCGGCATCTCCACTTCGGCCTGCGTGAAGTAGGTCCGGTTGTCATCGGTCTTGAAGAAGTCGACGTCCCAATGGAATGGACCGTCGGTCCAGGAGTAGCGCAGCTTCTGCAAGGTTTCGCGGCGCTGCGACCACAGGCGCTCGAAATCAATGGCGCTGATCTCGGTCTCGATCTCGACGATCTGGCCGTCGACCGGCCGCTTGTAGGTGAAGACGTGGCGGATCGCACCGCCCTCCTCGACCGAGCGGATGCGCATGCCGGACACATCGAGATAGGCCTGGCGCAAAAAGCTTCTGGTCACGCCAGGCCGTTGGGCCAGACGCGGCTCCAGGTCGCCATCGTCCTTCAGGACAAACTTTCGTTCGTTCTCGATCGGCATGCTAGGCTTTCCATATGGCCGCCCAGACCCTCGATGACCTGCCGACCCCCGCCCTCATTCTCGACCGCGCGATCCTGCGCCGCAACCTCAAGCGCATGAGCGAGCGGCTGCGCAATGCCGGCGTCATGTTGCGCCCGCACGTCAAGACCGCGAAATCGATCGAGGTGGGCCGCATGGCGGTCGAAGGCCATGACGGGCGCATCACCGTCTCGACCTTGGCCGAGGCGCGCTATTTCGCCGACGGCGGCTTCAAGGACATCCTCTACGGCGTGGGCGTCGTGCCGTCCAAGCTGCCGGCCATCACCGAGCTGCGCCGCCGCGGGGTCAACCTGCGCGTCGTCACCGACAATGCCGCCGTGGCCAAGGCCATCGCCGATGCGGCGAAGAACGGCGACATCTTCTCCGTGTTCATCGAGATCGACAGCGGCGGCGGACGGGCCGGCCTGCCCTGGCCCGAACTGCCCGGTCTTTTGGACATCGCCCGCATCCTGCATGACGCGCCCGGCGTCGAGCTGGCGGGCGTCATGACCCATGCCGGCCACTCCTATCACGAGAGCACTCCCGACGGCATCGCGGCGGTGGCCGAGCAGGAGCGCCGGGCGATCGTCGGCGCCGCCGAGAAGCTGCGCGCGGCCGGCATTCCCTGCCCCATCGTGTCCGGCGGCTCGACGCCGACTGCCATGCATTCGCGCGACTTCACTGGCATCACCGAGATGCGGCCGGGCGTCTATGTGTTCAACGATCTCGACCAGGAATACATCGGCTCGTGCGCGCCATCCGATCTCGCGCTGTCGGTGCTGGCGTCGGTGATCGGTCATTACCCGCACCGCAATCAGGTGCTGGTAGATGCCGGCGCGCTGGCCCTCTCCAAGGACATCAGCGCCCAGGAGTTCAAGCCGCAGGTCGGCTACGGCACCATCGTCGACGCGCCGGCCAAGGACATGGCCGTGATCGCCTGCTCGCAGGAACACGGCTTCGTCGGCGCCGAGGAGCCGATCCCCTACGGCAACCTGCCGATCGGCTCGCGCGTGCGCATCCTGCCGAACCATGCCTGCATCACGGCGGCGGCCTACGACCGGTACTACGTCGTCGACAGCGACCTCGACGGCGGCAAGTCCGTGGTCGACATCTACGACCGCATCAACGGTTGGTGATCATCGGAGCGCGGACCTCCAGGTCCGCTCATGCTCTTCTGGACCGCGAGCCTCCGGCTCGCTCATGATCATGAGCGCGCCAGGAGGCGCGCGGTCCGGAAGACGAAGACGATGAGCGGACCTGGAGGTCCGCGCTCCAATGACTACAACGAACTCACCGTGTGGCCGCCGTCGACGGTGAGCACGCTGCCCGTCATGAAACTCCCCGCCTCCGACGCCAGCAGCAGCAGCGCGCCGTCGAGATGCTCGGGCTTGCCGATGCGGCGCTGCGGGATGCGCTCGATCAGGCGTTGTCCCGCGGGCGTCTTCCAGAACTCGCTGTTCATCTCGGTTTCGATGTAGCCCGGGCAGATCGCGTTCACGCGGATATCGTGGCGCGCCCATTCCATGGCGAGCGCGCGCGTTAGATGGATCAGCCCCGCCTTCGAGGCGTTGTAGGGCGCCACCTGCCCGATCGTGCGCAGGCCCAGGATCGAGGCGATGTTGACGATCACGCCGGGCCGCTTTGCCATCAGCCAGCGCTTGCCCGCCGCCTGCGCCACCAGCCAGGCGCCGCGCAGGTTGGTGTTGACCACCGCGTCCCAGTCCTCGACCGGCATCTCGAGCGCCGGCTTCACGATCGAGATGCCGGCGTTGTTGACCACGATGTCGATCGGCCCCAGCACCTGCTCCACTGCTGCAAACGCCGCAGTGATCGAGTCACTCGATTGAACATCGAGCTCGACGGCGACAGCCTTGGCGCCCGCCGACTGCAATTCCGCCTGTAGAGAGGTCAGCCGTTCGGCGCGCCGCGCAGCGATGGCGACCGAAGCGCCCGCGGCGGCAAGCGTCCGCGCGAAGTGTACGCCGAGTCCCGACGATGCGCCGGTGACCAGCGCTACCTTGCCCGTCAGGTCGAATCGCTTGGACATCGCCGTCGCTCCCTAGTTTGATGCCCCGCCTTATAAGCGAGCGTCGGTTTCGGGGGAATTATGGATCTCGGTCTCAAGGGCAAGCGCGTGCTGGTCACCGGCGGCACCAAGAGCATCGGCCGCGCCATCGTCGATGCTTTCGTGGCCGAAGGCGCGGTCGTCGGCTTCTGTGCGCGCGACGCCAAGCTCGTGAAGGAGCGCGAGACGGACTGGCGATCCAAGCAGCACCGCGTCGAAGGCACTGCCCTCGACGTCACCGACAACACCGCGCTCAAGAAATGGATCGACGGCTTCGCCGGCAACGGCGGCATCGACCACTTCGTCGCCAATGTCAGCGCGATGGGCACCGAGGACGACGAGGCGGGCTGGCGCAAGGCGATCGACATCGACATCGTCTCGACGGTGAACGCGGCCCACCACGCGCGTCCGCATCTCGAGAAGACGGGGTTGGGCGCCACCCTCACCATCATCGGCACCGTGGCGGTCGTCGAGGTCTCGGGCCCGACTTCGCCCTACCGCTCGGTCAAGGCGGCGCTGGTGCCGTTCGCCAAGTCGCTCGCCATCGACATGGCGTCCAAGGGCGTGCGCGCCAATGTCGTGTCGCCGGGCACGATCCTGGAGGACGGAAACACCTGGGGCCGCCAGCGCGACGCCGGCGCCGAGCGTTACAAGCGCATGCTGGCGCGCAATCCGAGCGGCCGCATGGGCTCGCCGCAGGAGGTCGCGTCGTGCGTGGTGTTCCTGGCCGGCGCGCAGGCCTCGTTCGTCAGCGGGACGAACTTCATCGTCGACGGCGCCATGACCGCACGGGTGCAGTACTGAGCGCATCGCGAACCCCTTGGGGGCTGGTCGGCCTGCTGGTGGCCGCCGGCATGGTGGCCGCCGCCCATGTCGGCAAGGTGCCGCCGTCGATCCCCTCGATCCGGGACACGCTTGGTGCCAGCCTCAGCCAGGCGGGCTGGCTGCTGTCGCTGGTCAACCTGACCGCGGCGATGGGCGGCATGACGATCGCCCTCACCGTCGACCGCTTCGGCCATCGCCGGCTGGTCGTGCTCGGCACCGCTCTCTGCTTTGCCACCAGCCTGCTCGGCGCCTTTGCCGGCAGCATCGATCTTCTGCTGGTCTGGCGCTTCTTCGAGGGCTTGGGCTTCATCATCGTCACCGTGTCGCTGCCCACGTTGATCCTGCGCGTCACCGATCCAGCTGACCGGCACCGGACCATGACGATCTGGAGCTGCTACATGCCGGCGGGTGCGGGTGCGATGATGCTGCTGGCGGCGGTCATCCTGCCCGGCACGTCGTGGCGCTCCGTCTGGCTGGTGGCGTCGGCCGCCTCGCTGGTCATGCTGATCGCGCTCCTGCTGCGCGCCGTGCCACGGCACGAGCTCGACGCCGCGCCCGTCAGCCGGCGGCCGATCCTGCACGAGATGGCGGAGGTCGCGACCAGCGGCGGGCCACTCGCAACAGCGGTCTGCTTCGGCGCCTATTCCTGCTGCTGGTTGGCCATCGTGGGCTTCCTGCCGACCCTGCAGGTCGAGCGCCTGGGCTTCTCGACCGCGACGGCGGCGATCGTCACGGCCCTGGTGACCGCCGTGAACGTCGGCGGCAACCTTTTAGCCGGCGTCCTGCTGCAGCGCGGCGTGCCTCGCGGCGCGCTGATCGCGGGGGCGGCGATCTCCATGGCCTTCTGCGCCGCCGGCATCTTCATCGACGGCGTGCCCGACCTGTGGCGCCTGGTGCTGGCCGGCATTTACTCGGCGGTGATCGGCGTCGTGCCCGGTGCGTTGTTCGCCGGCCTCCCCGTGCACTCACCGCGGCCCGAGCTGGTCGGCGCGTCGACCGGCCTCTTGATGCAGGGCTCAAATATCGGAGGCCTGATCGGCCCGCCGATCACCGGCGCCCTGGTTGCATCGGGCGGCTGGCCCGCCGCTGCATGGCTGACATCCATTGCCCTGGGGGTGGTCGCGGCTTCCGCTCTCTTTCTGCACTGGCGCGAAAGGCGTAAGCTCGCGGCATGATTTACGTCGACGTCGTTTCCGACACGATCTGTCCCTGGTGCTACATCGGCAAGAGGCGGTTCGAGCGCGCCTTGGCGCAGAGCGGCCGCACCGACATCGCCGTGGCCTGGCGCCCCTTCCAGCTCAATCCTGACATGCCGCCCGAGGGCATGACGCGCGACGACTACGTCCGGGCCAAGTTCGGTGGCGGCGACCGGCCGCGCCAGATCTACCAGGCGATCGCCGAAAGCGGCCGCGAGGCCGGCATCGAATTCCAGTTCTCGCGCATCCGGCGCACGCCCAACACCGTGCTGTCGCACCGGCTGGTCCATTGGAGCGCCAAGAACAACGTGCAGGACGAGGTCGTGGGCGAGCTCTTCAAGCTCTACTTCGAGGAAGGCCGCGACATCGGCGACATGGAGACGGTGGTCGAATGCGCCGTGCGCGTCGGCATCGACGAGCTGCGCGCCCGCCGCTACCTGATGAGCGACGAGGGCCGCCAGGAGGTCGTCGCCTCCGATGTCTATGCCCGCCGCCTCGGCATCAACGGCGTGCCCTGCTTCATCGTCAACCGCAAGTACGCCGTCTCGGGCGCCCAGCCGCCGTCGGCTTTCGTCGAAGTCTTCAACCTCGCCGAACGCGATGCGGCGACCAGCGCGGCCCAGTCGACGGCGTGATCAAGCTTCAACGTCGCCGCGGGAGGCCTGGCGGAGGCGGCGGCAAGGAAGTAGGCGGCAAGTTCTTGATCCGGGAGAGCCCGTAGTCGCCCGGATTGTACTGGGTCTTGTAGGCGGCCCTGGCGCCGGCTCTCGCGGCGCGCATGACGGCGTCGGTCGAACTCTCTCCCGACACACCGTACCTGTGATCGTGGTGGTGGCCGTGGGGCGGCGCGCTGCACGCCGCCAGCGTCAACGCCATGGCCCCCACCAGGACTGGCAGCCACCGGGTCAAAGGCCGCCTCCGACTCGTCCCCCCGCCTGAGTGAAGTCCGGCCAGCGGCCTGATCCGAACTGGACGGGCCGGATTTCGATCTCGACCCCGGCAAGCTTCGGGAACTGCCGACGGATCATCGCAAGGTCGGCGTCGGGCGCACTGCCGACGAAGAGCTCGCGAGCGACGCACAGTTCCTGCTTGTGCTTGCTGGAAAACGGTTCGAGCTGACCAATGGCGCAGTCCTGGGTTCGCGGACCGGATGGGCTCGTGACGTGCACGAGCACGCCCAGCCGGCCGATGTAGCGGACCTTGCCGGGCGCCACCTGGAACGTCGCGGGGGAAACCTCCGAGGCGCTGGTCAGCCTCATGGGGGCGTCGATGGTCGTTGTTATCCACTCGCTTCTGGTGTGCCAGTGGCCCTTCCGATCCTGGTGGGAAGACGTGACGAGCCCCGTTGTCTCGCCAGTCCTTGGGATCGTCCGGCGATTGCCGAAGAGCACGAACTGGCCCTCGCCCGCAGGCACCCGCATGGCGAAGGGCCGATAGATCACCGGCAGGCCGTTTTCCGTCGCAGCGGTGGTGCCATCCAGCGTGCTGGACTCCCGGACCATCAGCAGCTCGCCGAAGGTACCCGCCCGGTGCCAGTACCTCAGATAGACATCCTTGCCCCTGGTCATCCAGACGGCGTCCGTCGACGGCGTTCGGCCGACCACGGCAACGCCGACGATCAGGCCATCTGGAGGCGCCGGCACTGCTGCTTCGGTCGGCTCGAGTTCCGATGGCGGTTCTTGCGGCAGCGCGCTGCACGCTACCGTGGCCAGCGCCATGGCCGTCACCAGGAACGGCAACCACCGGATCAAAAGCCCCCTCCGAAGCGTCCTGCCGCCTGCGCGAAGTCCTGCCAGCCGTCCGATCCGAACTGGACGGGACGAACCTCGATCTCGGCCTTGGCGAGTTTCGGAAAGCGCTGCCGGATCATCGCAAGATCGGCCTCGGGAGCGCTGTCGGTAAAGAGTTCGCGGGCAAGGCACCAGTGCTCGTGTTCGGAAATCTGTTCGAGCTGCCCGATGGAGCACTGCAGGGGCCTCGATCCGGATGGTTCTATGCTGTGCACGAGCACGCCGAAGCGGCCGATATAGCGTACCTTGCCGGGCGCCACCTCGAATCTTGCGGCTGGAACGAACGAGGCGTTAGCGACGTGAATGGGCGCGTAGACTCGCTCCGTTTTCCATTCGGATTTGGTCTGCCACTGCCCGTTGCGGTCCTTGTAAAGAACGTCCACCCGACGCTCTTCCTGGCGCCACTTGCTGATCGTGTGCCGATTGCCGAAGGTTCCGAACTCGCCCTGTCCTGCCGGCATGCGCATGGCAAAGGGCCGATAGGTCAAAGGCATCCCGTTTTCGGTTCCGGTGAACGTTCCTCCCAGCGGCAGGTACTCACGAACGATCAGCAATTCGCCGAACGGACCCGCCTGATGCTGATATCTCAGGTAGATGTCGTTCCTTCTGCTCACCCAATTGGCATCTGTCAGTGGCGTTCGGCCGGCCACGGCGACGCCGACGACCACGCCATACGGCGGCTCCGGCACCACGGCTCCCTTCGAGCTGAGTTCGCCGGGCGCGCTCTCGCACGCCGCCACGGCCAGCACGATGGCCGACACCCACGCCCACGACCACCCGCTCAAGGCTAGCCACCCTCCCTAGTGCTCGGAAAGGTGGATGGGCATCCCGTACAAAATTGTGGCGCGCGGCTTGCCGGCTGAATCAATATTTCTTCGCCGCGCTCTTGACGCTCGGCTCAACCATCGGCAGGCATGGTGATATGTCATAAGACATATGATATGTTAATAGACATATTTTGAGGGAAGCATGCCGGTAAATCCCGCCAGGACCGCGCGAACGCGCGCCGAAATCCTCGATCATGCCGGTCGGCTGTTCCGTCTGCGCGGTTATGCCGGCACCAACATCGACGATGTCATGCTCGCTGCCGGCCTGACACGCGGTGCCTTCTATGCGCATTTCAACTCGAAGAACGATCTCTTCACCGAGGCAGTGATCGCCGGTGCCGGCCTGCGCGCGCGGCTGCGCGGCGCCACACCGGGTGCAGTGCTGAAGGCCTATCTCGACAAGGCCGAACTGGTCGCCAGTGCTCCCGCCTGCGTGCTGGCCGCCCTGCCCTCCGACATCGCCCGCGCCCCGCTGCCGGCGCGTCTCGCTTACGCCAACCTGCTCCATGCGGCGATCGGCGAGATCGCCGGTGCGAAGAAGCGCAAGCTGGATGGCGATGCGACGGTGGCGGTGATCCTGGCGGTCGGCGCGGTCGCCCTCGCCCGCGCCTCGGGCGATACGCGGCTCAGCGACTGGCTGCTGCGTTGTGCCGCTCGGGCCGTTCAGCCCCTGCTCAAGCCGCTACTCAGGCCGCGAGTTTTGCCAAAGAGGAAACGATCGAAGTCACGCCAGAAAGCCGCTGGCGCTCGTCGTTCCAGGCGCGCTGCACGATCACGCGGTGGTCGGGGCGCAGGCGGACCAAAGGCGCGTTCTTCTGCAGCCAGGCGATGAGCTTCTCGGGCTTGGCGAATTTGTTGTCGTGCAGCGACAGCACGACCGCCTTCTCGCCGGCATCGATACGGTCGACACCCGCCGCGCGGCACAGCACCTTCAGCGCCACGGTGTTCAGCAGGAACTCGGCCTCGGGCGGCATCTTGCCGAAGCGGTCGACAAGCTCGGCAGCGAAGGAATCGATCTCGGCCTGGTTGGCGAGCGCACCGATGCGGCGGTAGAGGCCCATGCGCACCGACAGGTCGGCGATGTATTCCTCGGGCAGCAGCACCGGAATGCCGAGATTGAGCTGCGGCGACCAGTCGGCGCGCTCGGCCTCGCGCGCCTGCCCGCGCGCCGCTTCCACCGCCTCCTCGAGGAGCTGCTGATAGAGTTCTATGCCGACCTCGCGGATATGGCCGGATTGCTCCTCGCCCAAAAGGTTGCCGGCGCCGCGGATGTCGAGGTCGTGGCTGGCGAGCTGGAAGCCCGCGCCCAAGGTGTCGAGGGTCTGCATGACTTCGAGCCGCTTTGACGCCGTCTCGTTGAGCGCGCGGCCCGGCGGCACGGTTAGGTAGGCGTAGGCCCGCATCTTGCCGCGGCCGATGCGTCCCCTGAGCTGGTAGAGCTGGGCCAGGCCGAACATGTCGGCGCGGTGGATCACCATGGTGTTGGCGTTGCGGATGTCGAGCCCGCTTTCGACGATGTTGGTCGAGAGCAGCACGTCGAACTTGCCGTCGACGAAGTCCTGCATGGTGTTCTCGATGGTCGTCGGCGAGAGCTTGCCGTGCGCCATGGCCATGCGGATCTCGGGCACCAGCTCGCGCAGCTCGATCGCGATCTGCGCCAGGTCTTCGATGCGCGGGCAGACATAGAAGCTCTGGCCGCCGCGATATTGTTCGCGCAGCAAGGCCTCGCGGATCGTGACGCCGTCGAACGGCGTCACGAAGGTACGCACGGCCAGGCGATCGACCGGCGGCGTGGCGATCAGGCTCATGTCGCGCACGCCGGTCAGGGCGAGCTGCAGGGTGCGCGGGATCGGCGTGGCCGTCAGGGTGAGCACATGGACGTCGGCGCGCAGCTCCTTCAGGCGCTCCTTGTGGCTGACGCCGAAATGCTGCTCCTCGTCGACGATCAAGAGACCCAGGTCCTTGAACTCGATGCTCTTGGCGAGCAGCGCGTGCGTGCCGATCACGATGTCGACGTTGCCCTCCTTGACCGCCTCCTTGGTGGCCTTGGCCTCCTTGGCGGCGACCAGGCGCGACAGGCGGCCGATGCGCACCGGCAGGCCCTGGAAGCGCTCGCTGAAGGTGCGGTGGTGCTGGCGCGCTAAAAGCGTGGTCGGCGCGATGACGGCGACCTGCTTGCCCGACAGCGCTGCGACGAAGGCCGCGCGCAACGCGACCTCGGTCTTGCCGAAGCCGACGTCGCCGCAGACCAGCCGGTCCATCGGCTTGCCGGAGGACATGTCGTCCAGCACGTCGGAGATGGCCTGGAGCTGATCGTCGGTCTCGGCGTACGGGAAGCGGGCGCAGAATTCCTCGTAGGCACCCTCGGGCGGGCTCATGGTCTCACCGCGGCGGATCGCGCGCTCGGCGGCGATCTTGATCAGCCGGTCGGCCATGTCGGCGATGCGCTGCTTCAGCCTGGCCTTGCGCGACTGCCAGGCGACGCCGCCCAGCCGGTCGAGCGCCGCCCCCTCCTCCGCCGAGCCGTAGCGGCTCAGCACGTCGATGTTCTCGACCGGCACGAAGAGCTTGTCGCCGCCTTCGTAGGTCAGCCTGAGGCAGTCGTGCCGTGCGTTCTGGATTTCCAGCGTTATGAGGCCTTCGTATCGGCCGACGCCATGCTCGCGATGCACGACCAGGTCGCCGTCGCTGAGCGCCGCCGCTTCGGCGATGAAGCGTTCCGACGGCCGCCGCTTCTTGGCCGGCCGCGACAGCCGATCACCGATGATGTCCTCTTCGCTGATGACCTCCAGGTGATCCAGCACGAAGCCGTGCTCGACCGGCCAGACGGCGACGCCGAGCGCGCCGGCCGGCAGGCCCTGCACCGTGGCGAAGTCGGAAACGGGCACCGGCGTCGTGGCGCCGTGCTCCTGCAGCAGATGCTGCAGGCGGCTCGCCGATCCCTCGGTGTAGCCCGCGACCAGCACGCGCCGGCCGGCGGCGTTGGCGGCCTTCACGTGCTCGGCGACGACGTCGAACAGGTTGACGCCCGTCGCCGTGCGCGCGCGGGCAAAGCCCTCGTGACGGCGGCCGGCGAGATCGATGGTGTTAGGGGCGTCGGGCGCGGCATCGAAGCTGGTGAACTGGCCGACGGCGTGGCCGGCGAGCAGGCGGTCCCATTCCGACGGTTTCAGGTAGAGCCGTTCCGGCGGTACGGGCTTGTAGTCGGCGGCACCCGTCATGCCGCCCTTGGCGCCGGTCTTCATGCGCGCGTCGTAGTAGTCGGTGATGAGATCGTGGCGCGCCTCGAAGGCCTCGGCGATCTGGTGATCGGCCGTGACGACCGCCTCGGCGCAGTAGTCCAGAAGCGTCTCGAGCCGCTCATGGAACAGCGGCAGCCAGTGCTCCATGCCGACATGGCGCTGGCCGGCCGACACCGATTCGTAGAGCGCATCGTCGGTCGCATTGCCGAACAGCTCGCGATAGCCGCCGCGGAAGCGCGCGATGCTGTCCTTGGTCAAAAGCACCTCGCTCACCGGCAGCACCACCACCTCCTCGCGCGTGCCCGTCGAGCGCTGGCTCATGGGATCGAACGAGCGGATTTCCTCCAAAACGTCGCCGAACAGGTCGAGCCGCAGCGGCTCGGTCGTGCCGGGCGGGAAGAGATCGACCAGGCCGCCGCGCACGGCGAACTCGCCCGGCTCCATGACGGTCTCGGAGCGGCCGTAGCCGTTCTCGCCCAAAAACTTCGTCAGCCAATTGGCGTCGACCGTCTGCCCCTTCTTCAGCACCACTGCTGCTTCGGCGTAGAGGCTGCGCGGCGGCACCTTCTGCAAGGCGGCGCCCACCGAGGCGAGGATGACGCGCGCCGGCGCGCCGGGCTTCTTGCGCTGGGCGAGGCGCACCAGGGTCTCCAGGCGCTCGGCGACGATGTCGGGATGCGGCGACATACGGTCGTAGGGCAGGCAGTCCCAGGCCGGAAAGACCAGCACCTCGCGTTCGGGGGCGAAGAAGCGCAGGCCGTCCTGCAGGCGCTCCAGCCGCTGGCCGTCGCGCGCCACGTGCAGGATGTCCTGTCCGCCCGTCGTACGCGCGAGCTCGGCCAGCGCCAGCGCGTCGGCGCCCTCGGGCAGGCCGGCGATGGTCCAGCGGCCGGGCTTGCGATGGATCGCGGCAAGGGTTTCGGAAAGCGACGCCACTAGAACCTCACGCGGAACGCTTTTAGCCGGCGCAGCACCGGGCTGTCGGCCTCGGGCGGCACCGCCACCTGGCCGCTGACCCAGTCGAAGATCTCGTTGTCGCTTGCCTCCAGAAGCCGCTCGTATTGGTCGAGCTCGGCTGAGTCGAACTCGGCGATATGGGCGCGCGCGAACTGGCCCAGGAGGATGTCGTTCTCCTTGTTGCCACGATAGACGCTGCGATAAAGCAAACGCTTACGCCGCGTCTCGAGATCGGTCTCGCGCGTCATGTTTTCCCCAGAAAGCGGCGTAGCATATAGGTGGCGGCGATGGTGAAGTCACGCGGCCAAAAGGCCGATCAACCATGCGTCCGCAGAGCCTGACCCCCCTGTTTGCCCAGACCACGTCGCTGCCCGGCATCGGGCCGCGGTTGGGCAAGCTCGTGGAGAAACTTGCAGGCCCACTGGTCGTCGACCTTCTGTGGCACCTGCCCTTCGCCGTGGTCGACCGGCGCAACGCGCCCGAGGTGCTGCACGCCAAGGCGGGCGAGATCGCCACCATGACCGTGACGGTCGACGAGCACCTGGTGCCGCGCAATCCGCGCCAGCCCTATCGCGTGTGGTGCAGCGACGAGACCGGCCGGCTCTGCCTCACCTACTTCAACGGCCGCGAGGACTACCTGAAGAAGCTGCTGCCGCCGGGCGAGGTGCGCGTGGTGAGCGGCAAGGTCGAGATCTACCAGGGCGAGGTGCAGATGACGCACCCCGACCACGTCGTGCCAATCGACCAGCGCGAGCAGATCCTGCGCGTCGAGCCGGTCTATGGGCTCACCGCCGGCCTGACGCAGCGGCCGGTGCAGAAGGCGATCGCCGCTGCCGTCGAGCGCGCGCCCGAGCTGCCTGAGTGGCAGGACGCGGCCTTCCACAAGCGCAACAAGTGGGACAGCTGGCACGCCGCGTTGGCGCGCGCCCACGCGCCGGACGAAGAGACCGACCTCTCGCCGATGCATCCGGCGCGCGCGCGGCTTGCCTTCGACGAGCTTCTGGCAAGCCAGCTCGCCATTGCCCTGGTGCGTCATCACAATCGCACGGTCGCGGGTCATGTCACCAAGGGCGACGGCAAGCTGCGCGTAAAAGTGCTGAAAAGCCTGCCCTTCGAATTGACGCCGAGCCAGAAGACCGCGGTCGGCGAGATCGAGGCCGACATGGCCAAGGCCGAGCGCATGATCCGCCTGCTGCAGGGCGACGTCGGCAGCGGCAAGACGCTGGTCGCCCTGCTCGCCATGCTGATCTGCGTCGAGGCGGGCGCCCAGGCCGCGCTGATGGCGCCGACCGAGATTCTTGCGCGCCAGCATCACGCCACCATCGCGTCGCTCGCCGAGGCGGCCGGCGTGCGGCTGGCGCTGCTGACGGGCCGCGATGGCCAGAAGCAGAAGAAGGAAACCTTGAGCGGCCTGGCCGACGGCTCGATCCATCTCGTGGTCGGCACGCACGCGCTCGTGCAGGAGGAGGTCGAGTTCGCCGACCTGGCGCTCGCCGTGGTCGACGAGCAGCATCGCTTTGGCGTGCACCAGCGCATGGCGCTGTCGTCCAAGGGCCATGCCGTCGACCTTTTGGTGATGACGGCGACGCCCATCCCGCGCACCCTGATGCTGGCGGCCTACGGCGACCTCGACGTCTCCAAGCTCACCGAGAAGCCGGCCGGCCGCCAGCCGATCGACACCCGCACCATCCCACTCGAGCGCATCGCCGAGGTGGCCGACGCCGTCGGCCGGCAGATCGCAAGCGGCGGCCGCGTCTACTGGGTGTGCCCGCTTATCGAGGAATCGGAGGACATCGACCTCGCCAATGCCGAGGAGCGCTTCCGGCTGCTGAGCGCGCGCTTCCCCGGCAAGGTCGGCCTGCTGCATGGCCGCCTGAAGGGCGCCGAGCGCGAGGCGACCATGGCGGCGTTCGCCGAAGGCCGCTTGTCGATCCTGGTGGCGACCACCGTGATCGAGGTCGGCGTCGACGTGCCCGCCGCGACCGTGATGGTGATCGAGCATGCCGAGCGCTTTGGCCTGGCCCAGCTCCACCAGCTGCGCGGCCGCGTCGGACGCGGTGCGGCCAAGTCGACCTGCCTGTTGCTCTACGCCCAGCCGCTCGGCGAGACCGCCAAGGCGCGGCTCGCCATCATGCGCGAGACCGAGGACGGCTTTCGCATCGCCGAAGAGGACCTGCGCCTGCGCGGCGCCGGCGAGCTTTTGGGCACCCGGCAAAGCGGCCTGCCCGACATGCGGCTGGCCGACCTCGCGGCCCATGGCGAGCTTTTGCAGGCGGCGCGTGACGACGCGCGGCTGGTGATCGAGCGCGATCCCGACCTGCAGTCCGAACGGGGCGCGGCACTGCGCGCCCTGCTCTACCTGTTCCGCCGCGACGACGCCGTCAGGACATTGCGCGCGGGCTAGCCGAGCTGCGCCACGTAGGCGCGCAGGGCATCGCGCGCCGTCTCGACGCCCTTCTCCGCATCGGTACGGCGCTTGGCGATGGCTTCGAGATCGCGGTCTCCTGCTTGTCCAGGGTCGCGAGGTAGCGGCGCTGCAAATCGCTGTTGGCCGGCACGCGCGCGAGGTTGTCGCGCAGGCGGGCCTGCTCCTGCACGATCGCCTGGCGCTCGGCATCGGCCTGCGTGACCTTGCGCTGGGCGTCACTGACCGCGGCCTGCAGCTGCAGGATCCTGGTCAACGCCTCGCGCGTCTTGGCGTCGAACTCGCGGGCCTGGGCGTAGACCCGGATCTGGTCGGCCGAACCGTCGACCAGGCGCAGCTCCTGCTGCTGGGTCTGCTCCTGCACGACCTCGAAGGTCTGGGTCTGATCGCCGCCCGGCAGCTGGAAGGTGATGCGGTAGTTGCCCTCGCTCAGCTCGACGCCCTTCGGCTCGGGCTTCACCAATGTCCAGCCCGGCAGGCGGCGCTGCACGATCACGAGCTGGCGCGGCTCCTTGGCCGGGCCCTTTACGCGATAGGTCACGGTCTGGCGCACGATGCGCGACAGCTTCAGCGCGCCCTGGGCGATCGTGCCCGTGGCGATGCGGTCGGTCTGCGCGGCGTCGCGCTCGATCACGATCTTCTCGTCGAGCGCATAGGCCAAAAGCCGCGTCTCGCCGACCGGGAAGCCCGACAACCGCGCGTCGCCGACATAGGCGACGTAGCCCGCCTTGTCCCGCTCGTAGAGGGTGATCAGGCCGGCCGGCAGGCCGCTGTCGCCGTCGTTGGTGATGCGGATCGCCGCCAGCGGGTTCCTGGGCGCGGTCTCGGCCTGGTAGAGCGCCAGCCGCTGCACCGGCATCTGGCGATCGATGATCGGGATCGAGAGCGTGCGGCCGTTGGCGACGCTGACGGCGCGCGGAAAGCGGAACACGACCTGGGTCGCCGCATCGGTCGCCTCGAACTGATCGGCGGCGGCCGCACCGGTCGGGGGCGGCGCGACCGTCGCGGCAGCAGCACCGCGTTCCTGCTGCGGGCGATAAGGGGCCGGTGCTGGCGGAGGCGGTGGCGGGGGTGCCGCCTTCAGGCGGTCCTGCGCTTCGACGCCGCCGCGATCGACACCGGGCATCAGTTTCCCGGCGACCTCGATCGGCACTTCGGGCCGCTTCACGTAGTAGGCTTCGTAGAGCGCCTGCCGGAAGGCCACGGGACGGCCGGAGACGAGAGTGAGATCGACGTCCTTCCAGTCCTGGCCGCTGAGATTCTCGACCGTCGCCCAGCCCTGCAGGGCGGAGCGCGCGGCGGCGGGATCGGCCGGCAGGGTCAGGCGATACGACGCCTTCCACACCGGCACCTCGACGATGTAGGCGACGCGCACCGTGCGCTGCCCCTGCCCGCGCGCCGACAGCTCCAAGGTGCGCGCATCCTTGGCGCGGTTGGTCTGGATGGCGAGCAGCGCGTTGGAAACCTTCTCGCGAAGTGCTGCGTCGGCGAACTGCAGGTTCTCTGCGTCCTCCAGGATGAACTGCTGCAGGCCGCGGTCGGTCAGCAGGGTGACGCGCGTGCGCTTGGTCGTGGCCTTGCCGTCATTCAGCGAAACCGTCTCCTCCTGCACCGAGACGATGCGGCCGGTGATGGCGCGCGCGCCGCCCACGGTGACCTGCGCGCCTTTCAGCGTCGACAGCAGGTCGGCCGGCGAGGAGAGCGAGTCCTGGTCGAACGGCAGGTCCTTGAAGGCCTGCGCCAGCGGCTCGCGCCCGGGCAGGCTGAGCCCACTCACCCCGCCCTTGTCGTCATAGACCACCAGGCTTTTCAGGACGTCGTCGACCTGCTCGAGCGACACGGTGAGCTTAAGCGTGGCGTCGCCGTCGACCGTGGCTTCGTACTCGAAATAGCCCAGGCCGCCCGACGACAGCATGACGCGCTTCAGCGTCAGCTCCTGGGCGACGGCGGACAGCGGAAACGCGAACAGGCCCAGCAGGGCGACGAGCGAAAGAAGGTGGTGCATGAGCTCTCCCGGCGATGCGTGGCGCACGGTGATCTTCGACTGTGACACAACCGCGGCGGACGCACGACGAAAGTACGGGACACTTCGTGATCATCCGTAACGAACCAGGGCTGACATTCGTCTCCCAGTTGCAGCGCATCACTTCAAGTTGCGCTCGTAACGGCGAGGAGGCACATTGATGGCTTACGCATTCGACACCTTGGGCTATGCCAAACGGCTACGGGATGCCGGGGTAAGCCAGGTACAAGCCGAAGCTCATGCCGAGGCAGCGCGGGAGTTCGTGATGGGCGACCTGGTCACAAAAGCTGATCTCCAGGCCACGAAAGCTGATCTCCAGGCCGCGATGGATACCCTCTCGTTGCGGTTGACCTTGAGGTTAGGCGTCATGCTGGCGACAGGGCTTGCTACGAGCATCGGCCTCATCGCGGCGATCATCAAGCTTTAGGCAGGCGAGCAGCACTCCCTCAGGACAGCGCCTCTTTCAGCGCCTCGAACGGCAGCAACACGCACTCATGCCGCGACTTGTGGCTCCTGACCGGGGCGAAGGCCGCGAACGGCTCGCCGGCCTCGCCCTCCTCGCGGCCGATGGCGCGTTCGGCGTCGAGGCGCACCTTCTCGATGCCGGCGGCGTTGCGGCCGACCGCGACCGAGGCCAGCGCCGAGGCCGACGCCTGGCAGAGCAGGCAGCCGCGCACCTGATGGGCGATCTCGGCGATCTTGCCGTTGTCGACCTTCACGTCGATGACGACGCGATCGCCACACAACGGATTGTCGCGCCGCGCCGACCTGGTCGGTGATGCGAGCTTGCCCGCTCCCGTCTTCGCCTTGGCCAAGGCGACGATGCGGTCCTGGTAGAGCTGGTCGGTCATCGCAGCGTGCGGGCGGCGTGCTGGACGCCGGTCAGCAGGGCGTCGATATCGGTGTTGTCGTTGTAGGGCGCGATCGACACGCGGGTGGTGCCGTCGAGATCGAAGCGGTCCATCAGGGGCTGGCAGCAGTGATGGCCGGCGCGCACCGCGACGCCGAACGAATCCAGGGTCTGCGCCACGTCGTGCGGATGGACGCCCTCGAGCAGGAACGACACCACAGGATAGCGGTTCTGCGTGCTGCCCGGCCCGAACAAGGTCGCGCCATCGATCTTCTGCAAACCGTCCATCAGGCGTTCGACCAGCGCCATCTCGTGCGCGTGCGCTTCCTTCCAGTCGAGGGTGCGCATCCACTGGCAGGCGGCGCCCAGCCCGATCGCCGGGCCGATCGGCGGCGTGCCGGCCTCGAAGCGGCGCGGCGGCGGCGCCCAGGTCGTCTCGGCGAAGGTGACACGGCCGATCATCGAGCCGCCGCCGTGGAACGGCGGCATGGCTTCCAGATGCTCGGCCTTGGCCCACAAGACGCCGATGCCGTTGGGTCCATACGCCTTGTGGCCGGCGAAAACATAGAAATCGATGCCCATGGCTGACAGATCAACCGGCCCGTGCGGAATGCGCTGCGCTCCGTCGAGCATGACCTTGGCACCGACCGTTTTGGCCAGCGTCACCACGGCATGGACGTCGACCAGGGTGCCGGTGACGTTGGAGACGTGGGCCAGCGAGATCAGCTTAGTGCGCGGCGTCAGCAGTCGCGGTAGCGCGTTGAGGTCGATGCGGCCGTTGACCGTCACGGGCACGACGTCGATCTCGATGCCGCTCCTCTGGCGCAGCAGCTGCCAGGGCACGATGTTGGAATGGTGCTCCAGCTCCGACAGGATGATGCGATCGCCGGGCTTCAGCAGCGAGCCGTAGGAGTAGGCCACGAGATTGATCGCCGCCGTGCAGCCGCCGGTGAACACGACCTCCATCGGATCGACGCTGAGGAAGTTCGCGACCTCGACGCGCGCGTTCTCGTAGGCCTCGGTGGCGCGCTCGGCCAGGCGATGCACGCCGCGCAGCACGTTGGCGCGGCTGGTCGTCTCGTAGGTGCGCACGGCGTCGAGCACGGCCTCGGGCGTCTGCGCCGAGGCGCCGTTGTCGAGGTAATGCACCGGCTGCCCGTCGATGATCTGCGACAGGATGGGGAACTGCCGGCGGACGGTATTAACGTCGAAACTCATGACTTGCTCCGCACCCGCCAGGCGGCCAGCGCCTCGGGCGTGTCGATGTCGGTGACCGCGGCCTCGCCCGTCATCTCGACCTCGCAGACGAGATCGGCGTGCTCTCCTATAAGATGCTTGGCGCCCGAATCGCCGGAGAGTTTTATCATCTCCAGGAAGAAGCGCCGCGCCCACAGCACGGGATTGCCGCGCTTGCCGCCGACGGTCGGCACGCAGATCGAGCGGCCCTCGACGGGATTGTAGGCCGCCATCAGGCGGTCGAGCAGCGGCGCGCCCACGCCCGGCATGTCGCCGAGCTGGACAATGGCGGCGTCAATGTCCTTGCCCAGCGCGCCGATGCCCGCGCCCACCGAGGTGCTGAGGCCTTCGGCGAAGTCCGGATTGACGACGAAGCGCAGCCGCGACTTGGCGGGGATCGCCTTCTCGATGGCCGTCCGCACCTCGCCCGCCATGTTGCCCAGCACGACGACGACCTCGACGGCCTGCGAGGCGAGCGCCGCCTTCACGGCGTGCACGACCAGGGGCTGCCCCTCGGCATCGGCCAGCATCTTGTTGGGACCGCCCATGCGCGTCGACCGGCCGGCTGCCAGCACCAGCGCGGCAACGCGCGGCGCCTGCTGGGGGCCGGCCTCGTCAGCTTCGTCGTCGCGCGGCTGCGGGCGGCTCGCGATCTCGGCCAAGAGTCCGCCGGCGCCCATGCGCACGATCTCGGCGCGGCCGACCGGCAGGCCGGCAGCCAGGCGCTCCAGCACCATATCGAAGCCGTTGTACTTGGGCGATTTGGCGCAGCCCGGCAGGCCCAGCACCGGCTTGCCGTCGAGCTTGGCGGTCAGCAGCAGGTTGCCGGGATCGACCGGCATGCCGAAATGGATGACCTCGCCGCCCGCCTCCTCGATGCCGGCCGGCACGACGTCGTGGCGGTCGACGATCGCCGAGGCGCCGGCGATCAGGAAGATGTCGCAGCCCTCGCCCTTGAGCTCCTTGAGGGCGCCGGCAATGGCCTTGGCGTCGTGGGTGACGCGCCGTTCGCCGACCAGGGCGCTGCCGAGCGAGCTGAGCCGCTTGGTCGTGGTGCCGACCGCTTTGTCCAAGACCTTGTCGCGCGTGCCGGGGAGCTTGGTCTGCACCAGGCCCGCTTTCATCGCCCGGAAGGGCACGACGGAGACCAGCGGCTGGTTGGCCGAGTTCGCCACCTCTAGCGCGCGGGCGATGGCGGTGCGCGGCGCGGCGTACGGGATGATCTTGACGGTGGCTACCATCTGGCGCGGCTCGACCCGGGCGAACGGCGGCAGGGTCGCCACGGTCACCGATTCGTCGAGCTCGTTCAGCGCATCGATGCGCTCGTGATCGACCACGGCGAGACCCGCCTCGCGGGCGAAGTGGTTGCAGCGGCCGGTGAAGGGCGCGGTGATTTCGATGCCCTCGCCCGCCAGCGCCTTGGCGAGGGTCGCGGCGGCTTCGTCCTCGTGGATGTCGTCGGCGTCGAGACGTGCCGCGACCACGCTCGCCACGCCGGCCGACTTCAGCCTGGCGACGTCGTCACCGGACAGCACGCGGCCCTTGGCGAAGTTGACGCCATTGGCGCGCCAGCTGTGCGCCAGGATGGCGCCGGCCGCCTCGTCGATGGGCGTCTCGCCGAATCTCACGCGGCGGCCACCTTGGGCGCCAAAAGCGCCTCCAGCCGGCGCGCCCGCGCCTCGATGATCTGGCCCAGGATCGACACGGCGATCTCGGCCGGCGACTTGGCGCCGATGTTGAGGCCCACGGGCCCATGGATGCGCTCGAACTGCTCGTCGGTGATGCCGGCTTCCTTGAGGCGGTCCTTGCGCTTGGCATGGGTGCGCTTGCTGCCGAGAGCACCGACGTAGAAGACGTCGGACCTGAGGGCTGCTTCGAGCGCCGGGTCGTCGAGCTTGGGATCGTGCGTCAAGGTCACCACGGCGGTCGAGACATCGAGGCCCATCTTGTTGAAGGCCTCGTCGGCCCATTCCTGCACGACTTTTACGCCCGGGAAACGATTCGTAGTCGCCCAGGCGCCGCGCGGATCGACGACGGTGACGTCGAAGTCGAGCATGGTCGCCATCGGCGCCAGCGACTGCGCGATGTGTACCGCGCCGACGACGATCAGCCGCGCCGGCGGCACGTAGACATTGAGGAAGATCTTGGCGCCGCCAACATCGACGGTCTCGCTGCGGCCGACCTCCATGGCGCGGCGCGCCGCAGCTACCACGGCTGCATCGCCGGCCAGCGGCCCCTCGGCCTTGTCGCGGTAGACGAGCGCCTCGGCGGCGTCGCTGAGCCGCGTCGCCAGGACGACGGCGCGACGCTCGGAGCGGGCGGCCTGCAGGGCGGCGATGGTTTCGGCCTTCATCTCAGTTCACCTTCTCGACGAAGACCTGGACCTTGCCGCCGCACGCCAGACCGACATCCCAGGCCTGCTCGTCGGTGACGCCGAAATCCAGGAGCCGCGGCTTGCCGTCCTTGATCGCGGCCAGCGCCTCCTGAACGACCGCGCCCTCGATGCAGCCGCCGGACACCGAGCCGACCATGGCGCCGCTGTCGTCGACGCCGAGCTGGCTGCCGACCGGGCGCGGCGAGGATCCCCAGGTGGTGATCACGGTCGCAATGGCCACGCCCTTGCCGGAGGCCTTCCACTTGCCGACCTGATCCAGGACATCGAGTGCGTCGCTCATCGCCTACTCCTTGCGCAATTCGGTTTGCCAGGCGCCCAGCCTCTTGTCGGCGCCCAGCGGCGCCGCGCCGAGGGCGGCTATGAGCCCGGCCAGGCTTTCGAGATTATGCACCGGCCGGAACTCGTCGACATGGGGCAGCATCGCCTTGTTGCCCTGAGATTTGGGCTCGTAGGCGCCGTACCGCAAGAGCGGGTTCAGCCAGATCAGGCGTGAGCAAGACTTGTGCAAGCGCTCCATTTCCTCAGCCAAGCCTGCGGCACCCTCGCGGTCCAGCCCGTCTGTGATCAGCAGAACGACAGCGCCCTGCCCCAGCACGCGGCGCGACCACCTGTTGTTGAACTCGTGTAAGGTCTGGCCGATGCGCGTGCCGCCCGACCAGTCTTCTACCTGGGCCGAGGCCTTCTGCAGGGCGATGTCGACGTCCTTGTTGCGCAGGGCGCGGCCAACGTTGCTGAGACGCGTGCCGAAGGTGAAGCAGTAGACGCGATCGCGGTCGTTGGTGATGGCGTGCATGAAGTGCAGGAACATGCGCGTGTAGCGGGCCATCGACCCGGAGATGTCGCACAGGATAACGAGCGGCGGCGGGCGCTTGCGTGGCTCGCGCTTGCGCAGCTCGGTCAGGCCCTCCGGCCTGAGCGCGCGGCGCAGCGAGGCGCGGAAGTCGACGCGCGGACCGCGGCGGGCCGGCTGGTAGCGCCGGGTGCGACGCAGCGGCACCGGCAGGCGCAGCCGCGAGATGGCGCGTAGCGCCTCGTCGATCTCGGCCTGCGACATCTGCTCGAAGTCGCGGTGCTGAAGGACCTCGCGGTCGGAGACGGTGAAGGTCGCCTCGATCTCGACCTCGGGCGGCTCTTCCTCCTCCGCCTTGGGCGCCTCGCCGCGACCGGGCTGCAGGGCGTCCTGCAGTCGGCGGCTGAGCTGCTTCTTGTCGTCGGGATCGGCCGGCACGCTGATCGACGGCAGCAGCATCTCCATCATCTTCTCGAGGAGACGGGGATTGCGCCAATAGACGTGGAAGGCCTGGTCGAAGATCTCGCGCTGGTCGCGGCGGTTCACGAACACCGAGTGCAGCGTCCAGTAGAAGTCGTCGCGCTTCTTGAGGCCGGCCGCCTCGACCGCCTCGACGGCGCGCAGCACCTGGCCCGGACCGACGCGCAGGCCCGCCGTGCGCAAGGTGCGGGCGAAATGCACGATGTTGTTGGCGAGCATGCCGTGACGGCGCTCGGGCGTGGGTGAGGTTTCAGGCAGCGCGTCCATCACTCAGACTCTTTTGGACCCCGCGCATCCTGCGCGCTCATGATCATGAGGCGCGCAGGATGCGCGCGGTCCGGAAGACGATGAAACCGCCATTCCATTTCTACCCCAGCGGCTGTGCCGCGATGTCGGACTTCACCTTGCGCAGGATCTCGGCGGCTTCCGAGCCCTGCAGGCGCTGGATGTCGTCCTGGTACTTCAGCAACACGCCCAGCGTGTCGTTGATGGTCTTGGGGTCGAGGTCGAGGGCGTTCAGCTCGGACAAGGCCGTCGCCCAGTCGATCGATTCGGCCACACCCGGCGCCTTGAACAGGTCGAGCTTGCGCAGCTCCTGGACGAAGCCCACGACCTGGCGCGACAGCCGCTCGCTGGCGCCCGACGCCTTGACCTTGAGGATCTCCAGCTCGCGCTTGAGGTCGGGATAGTCGACCCAGTGATAGAAGCAGCGCCGCTTCAGCGCGTCGTGGATCTCGCGCGTGCGGTTGGAGGTGATGATGACGATCGGCGTCTGCGCCGCCTTGATCGTGCCGAGCTCGGGAATGGTCACCTGGAAGTCGGACAGCACTTCCAGCAGATAGGCCTCGAATGGCTCGTCGGTGCGGTCGAGCTCGTCGATCAGCAGGATGGGCGCGCCCTCGGTATGGGGGCTCAGCGCCTCGAGCAGCGGTCGGCGGATCAGGAAACGTTCGTCGAAGATGTCGGCGGCAAGCTGGCCGCGATCATGTACGCCCTGCGCCTCGGCCAGCCGGATCTCGATCATCTGCCGCGAGTAGTTCCACTCGTAGACCGCGGAATTGACGTCGAGGCCCTCGTAGCATTGCAGGCGGATCAGCGGCCGCTTCAGCGTTGCTGAGAGAACCTTGGCAATCTCGGTCTTGCCCACCCCCGCCTCGCCTTCGCAGAACAGCGGGCGGCCGAGCTTCAGCGCCAGGTAGAGCACGGTGGCGAGGCTGCGGTCGGCGATATAGTCGCCGCCCTTCAGGAGATCGAGGGTGGCGTCGATGGATGGCGGTACAGGAGTGGACATGCGTCAGTGTAGCGGATGGGGTTGGGGCTCGATATGGTAGGAATCGCGAGATAAATCAAGGATTTGGAGGCAGCCATGCAGGCGGAGTTGTTCAAGGATCGCACGGCCATCGTGACCGGCGGCGCGCGCGGCATCGGCCTTGCCTGTGCGGCCAAGATCGCCGCCGGCGGCGGCCGCGTGGCGCTGTGGGACCGCGACATCGACCGCGCCAAGCAATCTGCCGCATCGCTGGGCAACGAGGCGATCGCCGTGCAGGTCGACGTCACCAGCGAAGAGTCGGTCCATCAGGCGCTCGCCGCCACCGAGGACCAGCTCACCCCGCCCGACATCCTGGTCGCCAGCGCGGGCATCACCGGTCCCAACACGACGGTCGTGAGCTATCCGGTCGACGCCTGGAAGCAGGTGATCGACATCAACCTGACGGGCGTCTTCCTGTGCAATCGTGCAGTCGCCGGCGGCATGGCGATGCGCGGACGCGGTCGCATCGTCAACATCGCCTCGGTGGCCGGCAAGGAAGGCAATCCCAACGCCTCGGCCTACTCCGCGTCGAAGGCGGGTGTCATTGGCCTCACCAAATCGCTCGGCAAGGAGCTGGCGACGACCGGTGTGCTGGTGAACTGCGTGGCGCCGGCCGTGGTCAAGACGGAGCTGTTCAGCCAGATGACCGAGCAGCACATCCAGTACATGCTCTCCAAGATCCCGATGAACCGCTTCGGCGAGGTCGAGGAAGTGGCCGAGATGGTCGCCTGGCTTGCATCGGACCTTTGCACTTTTGCCACCGGTGCGACGTTCGATTTGTCGGGCGGCCGGGCGACGTATTGATGCAGTCTCATGCTCTTCCGGACCGCGAGCTTCCAGCTCGCTCATGATTCTTGAGCGCGCAGGGAGGTCGCGTCTGACGCGACCCAGCGCGCGGTCCGGAAGAAGATGAGGTGAAGAGAGAAAAGGAATCGTAGCCACCATGCAACTCCACGACCTCACGCTCTCCGAACTCTCGGCCGGCCTCGCCGCGAAGAAATTCTCCTCACGCGACATCGTCGACGCCCTGCTCGGCCGCATCGCCAAGGCGAACGGCAAGCTGCATGCCTTCACCGAGGTCTATGCCAAGGAGGCCAGGGCGATGGCCGACGGCGCCGACAAGGCGCGCGCCGGCGGCTTTCCGCTCGGGCCGCTGCACGGCCTGCCCATCGCCTACAAGGATCTGTGCGACATCGCCGGCCGCATCGGCACCGGCGGCTCCAAGATGTTCGAAAAGCGCGTCGCGACCGAGACCTCCAACACCGTCGAGCGGCTGACCGCCGCCGGCATGGTGCCGCTCGGCAAGCTGCACATGGTCGAGTTCGCCTTCGGCGGCTGGGGCACCAATCCGCTGATGGGCGCGCCGTGGAATCCCTGGGACCTCGCGACGCATCGCACGCCCGGCGGCTCGTCGAGCGGCACCGGCGTCGCCGTTGCCGCGCGCCTGACGCCGGCCGGCATCGGCAGCGACACCGGCGGCTCGGTGCGCATCCCCTCGGCGTTCAACGGCCTGGTCGGCCTGAAGGTCACGTTCGGCCGCATCGGGCTCTCCGGCACCATGCTGCTCAGCTGGACGCTCGATTCGATCGGCCCGATGGCGCGCAGCGTCGAGGACTGCGCCCTCCTCCTCAATGCGCTGGCCGCCCCCGACGCGCGCGATCCGACGACCTTCGGCCAGCCCCTCGAAGACTTCACCGCGGCGACCAAGCCCGGCTCGATCGAAGGCATGCGCATCGCGATGCCCGACACCAAGCAGCTTCCGGGCTTCATGCATGCCGACGTGACCAAGGCCTGGCAGTCGGCCGGCCGGACCTTCGAAAGTCTCGGCGCCACCGTCGAAGCCGTGCGCCTGCCCGACTGGTACTTCGACCTCTCTCGCCCGGCCGGCACGATCATCGCGTCGGAGGCCTATGCGCTCCATCGCGACTACATCGAGGACACCGACAAGGCGATCGGGCCCGGCGTGCGCGCCCGTGCCCAGGCCGCCAAGATGTTCGCGCCGGGCTCCTATCCTGAGGAGATGCGAATCCTCGAAGAGAGGCGGCGCTTCTTCACCACCTGGTTCACCTCCTACGATGCGCTCCTGCTGCCGACCATGGCCATTCCCGCGATCCCCGTGGCGGAAGTCGACGAGACATCGCCCATTCCCGGCTTCCTGACCCGGCCGGCGAACTACCTCGGCCTGTGCGGCCTCGCCATGCCGGCCGGCCAGTCGGGCGGCCTGCCGATCGGCGTGCAAATCGTCGGCAAGCCGTTCGCCGAGCGCGATGTGCTGCGACTCGGCAAGGCCTTCCAGGACGCCACCGACTTCCATCGGCGCGCGCCGGATCTGTCGGCGCTTGGTCTCTGAGCATGCACTGCTAGCGGCTTGGGGTACTTTCCGGCATTCTCGGTATTTCCGGCAGAGAGCGTGGTGTGGCCCGAAAAAGTCGCCCCCTATCGGTGGTAGGTCCGACGTGCCCTCGATGCTCTGGTGAATACTGGACATATAGCGAGTATATAACCGTAGTAATTTAAGTCAAGACAGGAGAGAAGCAGGCATGTCGTCGGAGTCGAAGAAGGTTGCCCTTGTCACGGGTGCGGCGCGGGGCATCGGTCTCGCGACAGCGGCCCGCTTCCTGGAAGACGGCTGGCATGTGGCGATGCTGGACATTTTAGGCGACACGCTGCGCTCCGCTGTCGATGCCTTGGGCGGTGCGGATGCGACCTTGGCGATCGAGGCCGATGTCTCCGACGCAAGCGCGGCTCGGGCCGCCGTGCAGCAGACCCAGCGACGGTTCGGCCGCATCGACGCGCTGATCAACAATGCGGGCATTGCCGTGTTCAAGCCGATGCTCGACGTGACCTTGGAGGAATGGCAGCGCGTTCTCGCGGTCAACCTGACCGGTCCCTTCCTGATGACCCAGGCGGTGGCGCCGATCATGCGCGACCAGGGCGGCGGCGCCATCGTCAACATCACCTCGATCTCGGGCCTGCGCGCTTCGACCTTGCGCGTCGCCTACGGAACCAGCAAGGCAGGCTTGGCGCATCTCACCAAGCAGCAGGCGGCCGAGCTCGGCGAATACGGCATTCGCGTCAATGCGGTGGCCCCCGGCCCTGTCGATACCGCGATGGCCAAGGCCGTCCATACGCCCGCCATCCGCGCCGACTATCACGACCACATCCCTCTCAACCGCTACGGCCTCGAGACGGAGCTCGCCGACGCGATCTGTTTCCTGTGCGGCGATCAGGCGGGCTACATCACCGGTCAGGTGCTGGCAGTGGATGGCGGCTTCGACGCCGCCGGCGTCGGGTTGCCGACGTTGCGCAAGGACCGGCGGAATACGTGACCTGCGCTCCGCCGCTACTGCTTGCCGGGCTTTAGCGCAGCGTCAATGAAGGTCACTGCCTTCGGCCAGGAATCAATTCGCGCTGCGTTGCCGGCCGGGCCTCCAAGCGCAGCGAAAAAGGGATTCTCTGGAGCGACAGGCGGACCGAACACCGAGTGTCCGGCATCTGCATACTCCAGAATCTGGAATGCGTGCTTGAAGCCATTGGTCTCCAAGCGAGCCACGACCTGCGCGGACATTCGGCACGACGGCCACAGCGAATCCAGCTTGCCGCAGATCACCATGACGGGGCCGTTGATCTTCTCTACCGGGATGATGGCGTCGGGGTGTTGGGCCAGATCATTCAATCCATCGTCGAATGGGCCATGGATGCCTGCCCCACGGCCCAAGCCGTAAGGAAGGTATGGCAGGGGTTGACCCGCTCGGGAGAACATCGATGTCCTGGAGGAGCCGAACGTGGACCAGACGACGCTGGATGGCACGGCGGCAACGACCACTTTCACGTCGGGATAGTGGGCTGCCACCAGAAGCGCTGTCATGCCGCCGATGGACGTTCCCACAATGCCGATGCGGTTGGGATCAATGGCGGGACGGCTGCGCAGCCAGTCGATGGCAGTCTTGAAGTATTCCAGGGGAATGAGGTGAATCGCCGTCGGCAGCTGAGCTGATGCTGGCAGACCGGGCCCAACGATATAGGCGAGGTGGAGAACGGCGTATCCATGTTCGGCAAGGGCCGTCGCTTCCCAGGCCGTGCGATCATCCAAGCCTCCCCTCGAGCCACCAAGCACGATCAGCGCAGGCAGCGGACCACGGCTTTCCCCGGGCTGATAGAAGTCGGCGACCAAGTCGTTGGCCGCAATGGCAGTCTTGCTCAGTGAAGGAGCTGGCGACTGGCCGTGCACCGCATGACTCATCGTCACCAGAAGCAACACGCCTACGAGCGTCTTCAAGATGCTGCGCATTGCCTCCCTCCCGTGCTCGGCGCGTCGCCGCTTACCGCTGCGGCATGCCTTGCGGGACGATGGTCTCGACGATCGAGGCGTCGAGCGCCTCGTACTGGTGGTATCCGATCGTCTGGTAGAGCTCGGACCGCGTCTGCATCTCGGCGAGCATGTTCTGCGTGCCGCCGTCGCGCTTCAGGGTGCGATAGAGCCTCTCCTGCGCCTTGTTGGCGACGCGCAGCGCGGAGACCGGCCAGATCACCATCTTGTAGCCCATGGCCTCGAATTCAGCGGCCGTGAAGAACGGCGTCTGACCGAACTCGGTCATGTTGGCCAGAAGTTTTACGCCGGGCATGGCCTTGGCGAAGGCGCGGAACATCTCGGCGTTGTTCAGCGCCTCGGGGAAGATCGCGTCGGCGCCCGCTTCGACGTAGCGCTTGGCGCGGGCCACGGCGCCGTCGATGCCCTCGCTCGCCGCACCGTCGGTGCGGGCGACGATGAACAGGTGCCGGCGCGCCTTGGCGGCGGCCGCCACCTTGGCCGCCATCTCGTGCGGGTCGGCGAGCTTCTTGTTGTTCAGGTGGCCGCACTTCTTCGGCAGGATCTGGTCCTCGATGTGGACGGCGCCGGCGCCGGCATCCTCGAAGGCGCGCACCATGTGCATGACGTTCAGCGCCTCGCCGTAACCGGTGTCGCCATCGACTAGCACCGGCAGGCCCGATGAGCGCGTGACTTGGCGGATGAAGAAGCAGACCTCGTCGACCGTGATGACGCCGAGGTCGGGCAGTCCCATCGACGCGGTCATGCCGGCGCCGGAGAGATAGAGCGCATCGAAGCCCGCGGCCTTGGCCTGCAGGGCGGCCATGCCGTTGTGTGTGCCGGGCATCTGCAGGATGCCGGGCCGCTCGAGCAGGCTGCGGAAGCGCTGACCGGCGGGGACAGTGGGCAGGTCGGCGGCGACGAGGTACGGCATTTGGTTCTCCACACTCTTCTTCCCTGCCCCGTCATACGAGGAAGGGGATGGCTGGGGAAAGGCCTCAGTGATACTCGACTTGATCCAATGGACAGTTTCGCCACTTCCCGACTGAAAGCCACGCGGCTCGCGCGTGAAGATTTGCCCGATCTCGTCCAGCTCCACCTTGATGGCGAGGTGTCGCGATTCCTTGGAGGCGTCAGGACACCCACGCAGACGGCCACTTACCTGGAGACCAGCCTGCGTCATTGGGCCGATCATGGGCTCGGTCTGTGGACGCTCAGGACTGATGACGGCGCATTCGTTGGCCGCGCCGGTCTGCGTCACGTCGAGCTGGAAGGCGTTCCAGAGTTGGAAGTCGCCTACACCTTCGTGCGCAGCGCCTGGCAGCAAGGCTTCGCCACCGAGATCGCCAAGGCGTTGGTGGAGGTCTGGGAAAAGCGATGCTCCGAGCCAAGCCTTGTCGGCATTGTCATGAAGGGCAACCTGTCTTCAGAGCGCGTTCTTCTGAAGACTGGCTTCTCCTACGAACGCGACGCCCTCTTTCATGACGCGCAGTGCAGCGCGTTCCGGCGAGTCCGTTGACGTCAGGATTTCGCGGTCGGCCCTCGGACCTGCAGCGTCACCAACAGCCCTGCCCCGATGATCAGCGCCGTGCCGAGCCACGTGTAGGCGTCGGGCACTTCGGCGAACATCAGGTACCCCACGATGACCGAGCCGATCATCTGCGTGTAGTTGAGCGGCGCGATCAGGTTGGCCGAGGCATAGGTGAGCGCGCGGGCGACGCAGTAGTGGCCGACGCCACCCAGGGCGCCCAGCGACAGGAGCAGCAGCCAATCGGCAAAGTTCTGCGGCCACAGCCAGACGAACGGCATCGCCGCCGACATCACGATGGAGCCCAGAAGCACGCTGTAGAAGATCGAGGTCGCCGGATGGTCGAGGCCGGCCAGGCGGCGAATGATGATCTGGTAGCCGGCGTAGCAGAGTGCGCTGCCCAGCAGCAGCACCGAGGCCCATTGGAACACCGAGCTGCCGGGCCGGATCACCACCAGGACGCCGGCGAAGCCGACGACGACTGCAACGATGCGCAGGGCCGTGATTCGCTCACCGAGCAGCGGCCAAGCCAGGAATACTACGGCCAGCGGCGCCACGAAGCTGACGGCGATCGCTTCGGCGACTCCGACGAACTTCACGGCGGAGAAGAAGAACAGCGTCGACAGCATCATCATGACCGAGCTCAGGAACTGTAGCCCGATGCGCTGCGTGCGAAAGAGATCGAGCCCCATGCGCGGCGTGAAGACCAGCGCCACCAGCCCGAGATGGACGACGATGCGGAACCACACGATCTGCGTCGGCTCGTAGGTCGCGGCCAGAAGCTTCACGAAGCCGTTCATGATCGGGAACAGCGCGCACGCCGCGCACATGTAAAGCACCCCCAGCATGGGGCGCGACACCCGTGCTGGTGTCCTCGGGTTGACCATGTCAGCGAAAGAAGCGTTCGAGCGAGCCCAGCAGCAGCGTGCCGGCCGTGGCGATCACGATCAGCGAGGCGGCGATCGCCGTGAAGCGGCCGATCTCCTGGCTGCGCCCATCGGCGATGATCAGCCGGTGCGCCACCATGGAGGCAAGGCCGATCGCCGAGAGCGTGATCGCCATGCCGAGCGCAATGGCGATGACGCCGACCACGCCCGCCCAGATGACGTCGAGCGCAATCGCCAGCAGGATCACGACCAGGGCGCCGGCACAGGGCGCAATGCCGGCCGCCGTCAGCAGCAGCCACCCGGCGAGCGTGCGTTGCCCGGTATCGTGATGGTGATGATCGTGATCGTGGTGATGATGATCATGGTCATGTCCATGGTCATCGCCGTGATGATGCTCATGCACGCGACCAGTGATGCCGGCCCACAGCCGCCAGATGCCGATCAGCAGGATCAGCAGGTACGAGACCATCTCGACGTTGCGCACTTCGCGCAGCGCGCCCAGCAGGCCGACCGTTCCTAAAAGCTTCAGGGCGCCGACCAGCAGCAGCGCCGCCAGTGTATGGGTGAAGGCGATCCAGGCGCCGGCGAAGATGCCTTCGATCCAGGCGCGCGGCCGCGAACTGTCGAGGAAGTAGGCCACGACCACGGCCTTGCCGTGGCCCGGCCCCAGCGTGTGCACCACGCCATAGCCGAAGCAGACGGTGGCGAGCGTCCACAACGCCAGCGAGCCCGAGCCAGCCTTGATGTCGCGCAACGACCCCGACAGCGTCTGCTGGATGCGGCGCTGGTACTCGGCCGAGAAGCGCGCCAGGTCGGCGACGCTGTCGCTGAACACCAGTGCCCCCACGATCGCCAGCAGCAGCAGCACGCCGACCCACAGGAACGGCGAGCGCAGCAGCGCGCCCTTCGCGGACGCCTCCTTCACGGGAGCTGACATGTCACGGTGTCGGCAAACACGGGATAGCCGCGCACGAACTCGGCCTTGTAGGTGGAGCTCTTGGCGAGCGAACAGCCGGCCGGGATCTGGTCCTTGTTGACCTCGATGCGGATGAAGTCGTCGGGATCGAAGGTCGTGATCGAGAAGGTCTTGGCAGGCTGCGGCAGGTCGAAGCGCATGACATAGACCAGGTTGCGCGGTCCCTTGGGCCGCGGGCCGGGCGGCTGGCTGGAGCGCTTGTTCTCGGGCATCGGCATGCCGGACTTGTCGCCGGCCGAGCGGTCCCAGTCGGGCAAGGTGAAGCTCGCCGGATCGTCGATGCGCGCGGTGAAGACCGGCGCCTTGGCCGGCCGCACGTCCTTGGCGCCGACATTCAGCCAGGTCAGGAAGCCGTAGTTCTTCAGCTCCGGCATCATGTCGCCTTCCAGCGCCTTGATCTCGCGGGCCGAGAACTTGCCGTCCTTGTCCTCGTCGATCAGCGGGATCTCGATCTCGCTGGAGAACGGATCGAAGCGCCATTCGATCTCGACATGGGTGTACTTGCCGTCCTTGGCGATGGCGCGCACGACCTGCTGGATCCAGATGTGCGGATGCGCCATGGCGAGCGAGGGCGTCAGCAGCAGCGCCGCAAGGATGAGCAAAATCCACCTCACCCTGAGGAGCATCGCGAAGCGATGCGTCTCGAAGGGTGGGCAACCAGCCTTGCCGTCGCCCACCCTTCGAGACGGCGCTACGCGCCTCCTCAGGGTGAGGTTACTCTGCAAATTGCGCTCTATGGCCTTCATGCGGTTGCCACCGGCGATGCGGCCTGCGGGACGGGCCGCGGCTTGCCCTCGTCGTCGATCGCCACGAACACGAAGGTGCCGTGCGTGACGCGGCGCTCGGTGCTCTCGTGGCGGCGCTGCACCACGGTCTCGAGCGCGATGGTGATCGAGGTGCGGCCGACCTTGGAGACCTCGCCGTAGATCGACACCCAGTCGCCCACCTTGATTGGCTCGACGAAGGTCATGGCGGTGATGGCAACGGTGGCCACCCGGCCCTTGGCGACGCGGCCGGCCAGCGCCCCGCCCGCCGTGTCCATCTGCGACAGCACCCAGCCGCCGAAAATGTCACCATTGCCGTTCATGTCGGAGGGGTGCGGCACGGTCCTGACGATCGGGTCGCGGCGGTTTTCGGGCATGAGAGGTCTATCCATTCGTCTTGATCTCCTCCCCGTCATACGGGGGAGGATAAAGGAGGGGGAAGGCCGCAAAGATGACCTCTCCAGGCAAGAGATCATGATCTGAAATTAGCCCACATCTGCTCCTTGGCCCGCCCCCTCCTGCATCCTCCCCCGTATGACGGGGGAGGACATGAGACAAGGCGGAATGACAAGGAATTGTTGATTTTTCGCGGTTTTCCTACCATATCAATGACATACCGGCCAACCAGCGATCCCCTCGCGCGGCCGCGGAAAGACAAGAAGCATGGCAAAGAACGGCGATCTTTTCGATCGGGCTGGCGGCAAACGCGCAGCATCCAAGGACACTTCCTACACAGCCCGTCACATCGAGGTGCTGGAAGGGTTGGAACCCGTCCGCAAGCGCCCCGGCATGTATATCGGCGGCACCGATGAACGGGCCATGCATCATCTCGTGGCCGAGGTGCTCGACAATTCCATGGACGAGGCCGTCGCCGGCCACGCCGACACGATCTATCTCGAAGTGCTCGAAGGCAACCGCATCCTGATCCGCGACAACGGGCGCGGCATCCCGGTCGATCCGCATCCCAAGTTCAAGAACAAGTCGGCGCTCGAGGTGATCCTCACCACCCTGCATTCCGGCGGCAAGTTCGACAGCAAGGTCTATGCGACCTCGGGCGGCCTGCACGGCGTCGGCGTCTCGGTGGTGAATGCGCTGAGCGACGAGCTGGTCGTCGAGGTGGCGCGCGACCGCCAGGCCTGGACGCAGACTTTTTCGCGCGGCAAGGCCACGAGCAAGCTCAAGTCGGCGGGCCCCGCCCCCAACCGGCGCGGCACGACGACGACTTTCCATCCCGATCCGCAGATCTTCGGCAAACAGGCCTTCGTGCCCGAGCGCCTTTACCGCATGGCGCGCTCCAAGGCCTACCTGTTCCGTGGCGTAGAAATCCGCTGGAAATGCGCTAAAAGCCTGCTGCCCAAAGGCGATGCGATCCCCGAGGAGGAATCGTTCCATTTCCCGGGCGGCCTGAAAGACTATGTGACGTCGGAGATCGGCGAGCGCGCCACGATCGTGCCGCAGCCGTTCGCCGGCGAGGCCAAGAGCGAGACCAATGGCACGGCCGGCGGCAAGGTCGAGTGGGCGGTGTGGTGGCCGGGCGACGAGGAAGGCTTCGTCCGCTCCTACTGCAACACCGTGCCGACGGCCGAGGGCGGCACGCACGAATCCGGTTTCCGCAGCGCCCTGGTGCGCGGGCTGAAGCGCTATGCCGAGCTCACGGGCAACCGCAAGGGCTCGATCATCACCGCCGACGACGTGATCGAAGGCGCCGCGGCGCTGGTCTCGATATTCATCGAGCAGCCGCAGTTCCAGGGCCAGACCAAGGAGAAGCTGGTCAGCGTCGAGGCCAACAAGCTGGTCGAGACCATCGTTGGCGACAATTTCGAGCACTGGCTGACCGGCGACAAGGAAGCAGGCAACGTCCTGCTCGAGCACGTCGTCGCCAAGGCCGAGGAGCGGATGCGCCGGCGCCAGGATCGCGAGCAGCAGCGCAAGACCGCGACTCGCAAGCTCAGGCTGCCCGGCAAGCTCGCCGACTGCAGCAACAGCTCGGCAGAGGGTACGGAGATCTTCCTGGTCGAGGGCGATTCGGCGGGCGGCTCGGCCAAGGCGGCACGCAACCGCGAGACCCAGGCGATTCTTCCGTTGCGCGGCAAGATCCTGAACGTGGCCAGCGCCACGGCCGAGAAGCTGCGCGAGAACCAGGAGATCCAGGACCTCATCCAGGCCTTGGGCTGCGGCACGGGCGATCACTACAACGACGATCGGCTGCGCTACGAGCGGGTCATCATCATGACCGACGCCGACGTCGACGGCGCCCACATCGCCTCGCTGCTGATGACGTTCTTCTATCGCGAGATGCCGAAGATGATCGAGAACGGCCATCTCTTCCTCGCCCAGCCGCCGCTCTTCCGCATCAGCCGGGGCGGCAAGACCGAATATGCCCGCGACGAGAAGCACAAGGACGAGCTGATCCGCGACGCCTTCGGCGGCGCCAAGGTCGAGATCACGCGCTTCAAGGGACTGGGCGAGATGCAGTCGGTGCATCTGCGGGAAACCACGATGGACGTGAGCAAGCGCACCCTGCTTAAGGTCGACGTGCCGCACGCGCCCGACACCGAGGCGCGGCGCCAGGCGATGGACACGAGGACGCTGGTCGAGAACCTGATGGGCCGCAAGCCGGAGAAGCGCTACGCCTTCATCCAGGAGCATGCGAAGTTCGCCCGCGACCTCGACGTCTAACGCGAAGCTTACAAGCTACGCGCGAGATTGTGACGTGAGCGGAGCGGTGGTCATGCCTATCGTGTAGGATGCGCCGCGAGGAGAACGCCCGATGCGCCTGAAGACCAAGATCGCCTCTGCCCTGCTCGGCCTTGCCGCCTTGCCGGCTGTCGCCTGGGCGGCGGTGATCGGCGGCACCTATTATGCGCCGCAGTACGACTACCGCGAGTTCTTCGCCGCGGCGGACGGGCGGAACTTCCAGGTCATCCTGTACGGCAACGCCTTTCCCGGCGTCGATCCCGGTAGGGTCGCGCAGGATCTGCTGCCCATGATGCAGGCCGCCAAGCCGCGGCCGGCGCTGACCTTCACCTACCAGGATCCGCCCGAGCGGCCGCGTCCCTACTACCGGCTGGTTCTGACCTTCGACCCCGCCAACGACTACGGCTCGAACTCGGTGTGCGCGGGCGTGCCGCCGCGCTTCAAGCCGGGCCGTCCGGGCGTGTTCTACGTCTTCGCCGTCTATTGCCGCAACGACCAGGTCTTGTCCGAGACGACAGCCTGGGTGGGAGCGTCAGGCCCGACCGATCCGGGAATCGCCGAGCTGTTCCGCCAGCTCTTCCAGGTCATCTGGAGCGATTCGCCCGCGCTGCGTCCGCAGGTCGGCGGCAGCGACCGGCGGTAGTCTTCCGGGCCGCCGGCCTCTTCTGGCCGGCGGGGGCAATTCCGGTTGATGCAGACTGGAAGGATTTTGCCTGATGGCCGCTAACGTCGGCGAGGGCGTCCGCGCGCCTCGACCCTGATGACGATGTTCGCAATGGCGCCAGCCTCCAATTTCACGCCGGTTTGACCGGCTTCGCCGCGGGGGCCGAGCGCCGAAAGCTGCCATTGGCCAGGGGCAAGACCGTCGAAAAAGAACAGACCTTCCTCGTTGCTGAGCGGGGCTATGTCGGGGGCAGCCCCACTGCCCGACGCGGTGATCGCGGCATCCGCGACAGGCTCTCCCGTGTCGGCACGAACCACGCGCCCTCTCACCCGGCTGGTCACGACGCGCCTCCTCTTGTTTGCGGTGCGAGGTGGCGGAGTCCGCGTTGCAAGCACCTCGTCGGCGTCGCCCCTTGCAACCAGGATCGTCACCTCGCTGAGGGCGCCTCCTTCGACATGCGCAGTGGCGTCGCCCGTTTCCCCGTTCGGCCCGTCGGCCCGCAAGTGCCAGTCGCCCGGAGCGAGGTCGTCGAACGCGAACCACCCGTCACGATCGGTAACGGGAGCCACATCTGGCGCTGCTGCAGGGCCGCCCACGATCATGACGGTAACCCGCCCAACCGGTTCATGGTTATCGGCTCGGATGACGTTGCCACGCAGGCTTCCAGCAAGCTCGTGCGGGCGCTCGGCGGGGCGCCCGCCGGCCGGCCCGTCGTTGGAGCCAACGTCCGGAATCTCGATCGTCATCTCGCTCAGCGCATTCTCAAAGACCTCGACTGCAGCTTCGCCCGTTGCCCCGCCAGGCTCCATGGCGCGCAAGCGCCAGCGCCCAACGGGCAGGTTGTCGAGAGCGAACCAGCCATCCTGGTCGGTCACCGGCGCAATGTCCGCGAACTGACCGGCGCCGGCCACGACCGTCAGCGTGGCGTCGCCGATCGGGCTGCCGCCGGCGCCGACGACCCGGCCACGGATGCTGCCCACGAAGGTCGTGGTGTCGGACATGCTTGGCGGCCGACCGCGCGGGGGCCAATCGACGTCCGATGGGCCCGGCTGGTCCGAGGCCGGGGCGAAGGCGGCAGCGACCTCGATCGTCACCTCGCTCAACGCATCATTCAACACATGGACGACCGCCTCGCCGACGGTCTCCCCCAAGGGGCCCTCGACCTGCATGAGCCACGGGCCTTGCCGCAGATGGTCGAACATGAACCGACCGGCATAGTCGGTAACGCGCGACACTCGAGGGGCCACCCAGAAATCTGAAGTCAGGGGCCGGCGGCTGCGGGAGCGCGGCACCTGGCCGATCCCGGCAACCGCAGCCCCCGCTATGGGCTGTCGAGTCCCGGCTCGAACGACGTAGCCGCACAAGCTTCCAGGCATTCTCTGCGTCCTGCTGTCAACACGCGGTCCGTGCCGCCCCTCGAGAGGGAGGCACGGACTTCAGTAAGGATCGGGCGGGCGTGATCCCGCTCCTTCACAAGGTCACAGTTTGCTCCAGCCGAGCAGCCGCTGGAAGACCTCAGCCGTCACGCGCGTCGCGGAATTGCCCGCCGCGGCGCCGTAGTTGTGGATGCCCACGACATAGCGCTGCCCGTTGCGCATGATGTAGACAGGCGCGCCGCTCTGCCCGCCCATCGAGTCGATGTCGTAGATGAGGGTCTTCGCCGTGACCGTCTTAATCTTGCGCGCCATGCCCCAGAGCTCGGCGAAGGGCTTGTCGCCTGGGTAGCCGGCAAGCACGGCCGGTTGGGCGAGCAGTTTCGCTGCGTCGAAGGACGCGAAACCGAAGCTGCCCAGGTTGCTTCCTCCGAACGACCCGGGCGGAAGCACAATGCAGCCGAAGTCGTACTCGGGCTTCTTGTTGGTGACCCACCCGACGACCGAACGGAAGGAGGTGGACACCGCCTGACCGAAGGGTCGCGCGCTGCCATTGCAGCCGGGTATGACCTCGATCCGGCGCGCCCACCCGCCTTGGTTATGCAGGTATACGCAATGCCCGGCTGTCGTCACGGCACGTGGACCGATCAGGAAGCCGCTGCCCCGGTAAGTCGCCCCGCTTGGGAAGGTGATGCGAAGAGCGCAGATTCGGCGCCACGGGATCTGCGTCGTCGGGGTGATTCGAACCCGGTCGTCGGTGCCGATGATGACCTCGATGACCGCCGCGGTCTCGGTCAGGAAGGTCTCGTCGACCTCCTCGCCGGATTCGCCACCCGGCTTCTGCTCAGCAGACTCGAGAAGCTTGGCGATCATTGCCAGTATCTGGCCCTTGTTGCCGCCGCTGGCGGCGGCTTTTACCGCCGTTCCGACGATAGGCTTTGCCGCAGTCGCGACTTTCTTGACCGCGGTGCGCGCGCGTGGCGACAGCTTGCCCATGACGCCCTTGGCAACCGCCGGACCGATGGCCGAGATCAGGGTCGGGGCCAGTGCCGCAAGGAAAGGAAGGAATTCCTCCCCGCCTGCCGATGGCGCTCCCTCGGCGGCCTCACCGGCCTCCTGCAGGGGACGTTCGACCGTCGGCGCGCCTTCCTCTCCGCTCTCGAAAGCCGTTTCCGAGCCCGGGAGCTTGCGCAAGTCGTCCACGGCGCTTTCCTCGCCCGATTCGGCGGCGAGCTGCTCGGCCGTCGCCTCGATGTGCTCCTCGCCCGATTCCGTCCCCGCGTAGTTCACCACCTCGTCGGTTTCGGAAGCCGCTTCTCCTGTCCATGTCGAGGCCGGAGCGGCTTCACCGGCCACCTCGTCGACAGCGTTCGCTTCGCCGCTCTTGGACCGCGGGTATGGTGCCGAGGTTGAATAGTACGGGCGCCCAACGGGCGCTTTCGAAGGCGCTTTGGTCGGCGTGTAACCTCCAGCACCCGGTAGATCGGATGTGGCCGCGCCCTTTTGCGGTGCGTCCATCGTTGGGGAAACGAGTTCGTCGTTTGCCATGGCTTGCTCCTCATTGTGAGCGGGCGCGCACCCGCAGTTGCGAAGGTGAACGAACGCACCGGCAGAAACGCCAAATGGCGTGCGCGTCAGGTTTACGTTCGAATGTCAGTCTTTCAGTGCGGCAGGCGGAAAATTGCGTGCCGGCGACGAATCAACTTTTGAACTTGTGGCGTCGAGAACGTGCTGCTCGGAAGCGGCAGGTCGGCGCTATTGCAAGCCCAACCTTTGCTCGCGTCGTCGATCACACGTCTCAGGAGCTCTTTAGTTTCCATCGCAAGTCCTCCACTTGGAGTACTGACTTATTTCGATGGCAGTGAAGAGGTACTCCGCGACGCTCAACTTATCCAGAATCTTTTTCGCATATCATCACCTCTCACCTTCTGCGATTAGCGGCGGTGGAGGGAGATGGAGACGCGCTTTGCGATGAAGAAGCTCGCAGTCGCCCTCTCGAATGATTGCATTGAGATCGCCCCATCAACCGTGACGAGCAAATACGAATCAATCCGGACAGCAAGTCTTCAACGACAGCCGCGTGAGCAATTTGTGATCATGACGGATCGATGTGCGTTGGTTTCTGCGAAGGCACTGCCTGTAGCGTGCTCTGGCGTCGTCGCGATCGATGACGCCGTGCTGCATCCCTTGAACCCCGACCAAGACGGCACGAAGCGCCTCGTCCGGCCGCATGCACATAGTTCGATACGCGTACAGGAAAGGCAGCCTCTCCCCAGCGGCGGTCTAGGCCATCTACACATTTTTGAAGGCCCATCCCTCGAAGAAGGTACGGAAGGTAGCTAATCCGTTGTGGAAGGTCACGGGTCCCGGAGGTTTGGCTTGGTATTCATGCCATCCGCCGAGCTTTGCG
>JAKFVH010000002.1 GCA_021732285.1 Reyranella sp.
AGCGGCAACGTGACATCGATCAATCAGCTCCTGGGGCAGCTCGTCGGCGGCAATACGACGAACCAGCAGCTGACGGCTTTGGTCAATACTCTCGTGACGACGCCGACGCCGACGCCGACGCCGACACCGACGCCGCTACCCCCTATAGCGCTGCCGCCGATCAGCACGCCGACGCCGACTCCGCCGGTTGTTACTGGGCCGCCTACGCCGACACCTACGCCGACGCCGTCGCCTCCGACCGTCTATGATCCCACAAATAAAGCCAGCAACACCTAGCGTCCGTGGTCTGAGGCAGAGCTTCGTTCAGCCGACGCTTGCACCGTTGCCGGGGTGGTCTGCTAGTCCCATGACGATTCGTGCGTCTCGCACTCGGTTCGCTTGGACTCCCGTCCTGGGCTGGGCGTTGTTGTCGTGCGCGGCAACGGCTGTCCACGCCCAGGTGGAAACGATCTCGCCGGCCAAGCAGACCCTGGACCAGCAGACGCCGCAGGTCGATCTTCCCGATGCCTCGCCGTCGACCGGCGGCGCTGTCGAGAGGAGGGGGAACGAGCTCGGCACCAGCGTCGGCGCGTTCACGCTGTTTCCCCAGCTCGACCTCAATCTGGGATACGACGACAACGTCTTCGCGACGTCCACGGCAACCACCGCCTCGGCGGTGGCCGTGGTGCGTCCTTCGCTCGAACTGCGATCGGAATGGCTCAATCATTCGCTGCGGCTCGTTGCCAGCGGCGGGTTCGGTTTTTATGCCAACGCACCGACCCAGAACTTCCAGAACTACCTCATCCAGGCCGACGGGAAGCTCGACATCCGCAACGATGTCTACGCGACCGGCCTGATCGCCTTTCGGCGCAACACCGAAGCCCTCGGCACGCCGAACGTGTCGTTCGCCCAGGCGCCGACGGTGGTCGATTCCGTGCCCGTCGAGCTCGGCCTCTATCAGAAGTTCAATCGGCTCTTCTACCAGCTCAACGTGTCGGCGACGAAATACTGGTATTACGATTACAGCACGATCACGTCGCTTGGACTGCCGGCGGCAAGCCGCGACCGCACCGAATACGAAGAAAGAATCAGGATCGGTTACGAGGTCTACGACGGCCTCGCGTTTTTCATTGCGCCGGGGATCAACCAGCGCCGCTACGTCGACACGATAAATTCGGCGGGCCAGCAGCGCGATTCGACCGGCTGGAACATGGCCGTTGGCGCGTCCTGGACGGTCGGGCCCAAGAGCTCGCTGGATGGCTCCATCGGTCTGACCAACCAGACCTACGCCGCCTCGGGGCAGTCGACGTCGGCCACCACCTTCTCCCTCAGTGGCTCGTGGAACGGATACGAGCCCCTGCTGCTGCGGCCGACGCTGATGCGCAGCATCAACGAATCGGCGCTGGCCAACTATCAGAACTACGTGTCGACGGTCGTCGGCATCGACTTCACCTACGACATCCACTATCCGTGGAAAGCGGTCGGCGGCATTTCCTACAACACCGCCGATTACACGCCGGCGCCGGGCGTTGCTGGCGTCAATCCGCGGACGGACTCCTTCATCAAAGCGTCGCTTGGGGTTCTCTATGAGGTCCGTCCACAATATTCGATCGGGCCGCTGTACGAATACTCCCAAGGTTCGTCGAGCGACGTGGCGGCAGGCGGGCCGCAATACAGCCGCAACTTTTTTTCCATTCGCTTGGTTGCCAAACGGTGATGTCGTGAGGTCCGGGATCGCACTCTTCCGTTGGCTGTCGGCCGCTCTGCGTTGCGGGCTGGCGCTGCCGGCTATCGCCCTGTCGCTCGGCCTGGCGGCCTGCGATCCGCAACCGCCCCTGACGGTCAACACCCTGCAGCAGCCGTCCCAGAACACCCAGACGATCCGGATGGCCGAGTACCGGGTGGCGCCGGGCGATCGGCTCCGCATCGTCGTGCTGTCCGATCCTGAGCTTTCGGGCGAATACGAGATCGATTCGGCCGGAATGATTTCGCCCCGCATGGCCGGCCGCGTCTCGGTCGTCGGGATGACCCCGGCCGAGATCGAGGAGCTGCTGCGTACGCGTTATCGCACTGACGGCCTCTTGCGCGTGGCCAGATTGAGTGTAGACCTAGTGGTGCGTCGTCCTTTCTACATCCTGGGTGAAGTCAGTCGACCCGGGTCCTTTCCCTATGTGTCGGGGATAAACGTGGCACAAGCTATAGCGATTGCCGGCGGCTTTACCCGCCGGGCGGCGAAGGCGCGTATGACAATTCAGCGTTTCAACCAGACTCAGGGCATGGAAGAGACAGTCACGGAAGATAGTCCGGTGGGGCCGGGCGACATCATCCGTATACCCGAGCGGTGGTTCTGAGCCGGTTCTGGCCTGGGTTCTGATCTAGGGCTGGCGTAGTGGCGTAAGCGTAGGCGTTTCTTGGGGAGGGCGGTGTGGGACCGCTCGACTAGGACTGATGGACTAGACCGGCTTCGAAGGCGCGGCCGGTGTCGTTTGTGGGTGTCGCTACGAGTATACTTGTCGCGGAGTTTCGTGGGATGGGATCGTTTCCTAAGGCCGAGCAGATCGTGGATGACGGGGCCATAAACCGGATCGTTCCGGCGTCCGAGCCGGGCGCTCTGGCCCCCGTGCGTCCGGGTGAAGCTCCCAACGAGCTGTGGGAATGGCTCCGCCTGCTCAACCGCCGCAAGGCGCTGATCGTCGGCTGCGGTCTCGTGGCCGTTGCGCTGATGGCGTTGATCATCGCGCAGGCCACGCCGATGTACAAAGCCTCGGCCCGCCTGCTGCTGGACACCCGGACCTTCAAAGTGGTGAGCACCGAAGCGGCGCTGTCGGGCGTCGACACGATGAATCTCGGCGCCATCCAGAGCGAGCTCGAAGTCATCCAGTCCGAGTTCCTGATCGGTCGCGTCGTCGACAAGCTCGGGCTCGCCAACAATCCGGACTTCAACGGCACCAAGCCGCCGGGCTTCATCGATTCGGCCTTCGCGCCGCTGCGCGAGTTGTGGTCCACCGGCATCTCCACTTTGCTGGCACCGACGCCCAAGCCTCAGCCGCCCGCCGCCCAGCCGGCGCGTACCAGCCGCCCTGCCGAGGAGAGCGATCCCAGGCGGCGCTCCGCCATCGGTGCCGTCTCCGGCGGCCTCAGCGTCACGCTGCTCGGCCGTACCTTCGTCATCCTGATCACTGTCGAGAGCCCGGACGGCACGATGTCGGCGCGCATCGCCAATGCGATCGCCGAGGCCTATCTCGCCGACCAGATCGACACCAAGAACGAAGCCAACCGCCGCGCCACCGAGTGGCTCGAGCAGCGCCTGGCCGAATTGCGCCGCAACCTGCAGGTCGCCGAGGAGGCCGTCGCTTCCTACCGTCGCGACAAGGGCCTGGCCGGCAGCCCCGAAGGGGCGGTGTCGACCCAGACGCTGTCGGACCTCAACAGCAAGTACGTCGGCGCGCGCACCAAGCGCATCGAGCGCGAGGCGCGCCTCGTCGCCCTGAGCAGGGCCAGCCTCAATCCTGGCGAGATCGCCAACATCGCCGAGGTGGCGGGCAACACCACCTTGGCGGCGCTGCGCGTCCAGGACGTCGAGCTGACCCGCAAGATGGCCGAGCTGTCGTCGCTGTTGGGCGACAACCATCCCAAGATGGTCCAGGCGCGCAACGAGCTCGCCACCGTGCGCGCCCGCTTCCTGAGCGAGACCCAGCGCATCACGCTGGCCGTGCGCGCCGAGCTCGACGCCTCCAAGGCCGAGGAGGACGAGCTCAAGGAGCTTGTCGACAAGGCCGCCGTCGTCTCCGGCACCGCGAGCCAATACGAGGCCGAGCAGAAGCAGCTCGAGCGCGAGGCCCAGTCGAACCGCACCCTCTACGAGAGCTTCCTGACCCGCTTCAAGGAACTGCGTGAGCAGCAGGACATCCAGCGCGCCGATGCGCGCATCCTGGCCTACGCCCATCCGTCGGGCGGACCGTCTTCGCCCAACTACAAGACCGGCCTGATGGCCGCCTTCATGATCGGCTGCCTGCTCGGCATGGCCGGCGCCGTCGCCGCCGAGAAGCTCGACCGGGTGTTCCGATCGGCCGCCCAGGTCGAGGATGCGACCGGCGTGGGCGTGCTGGGCATGGTGCCCGAGGTAAAGGGGGCGGCTGCCGCACGCTCCAACGTGGTCGCCCACGTGCTCGAGAACACCACGTCGCCCGCCGCCGAGGCGATCCGCGCGGTGTTCACCGCCATCAGCCTGGGCAGCCTCGACCGGCCGCCGCGGGTCATCGCCGTCACCTCCTCGACGCCGAGCGAGGGCAAGACGACCTTCGTCGCCTCGCTGGGCGGCCTGCTCACCAAGATGAACGCCTCGCGCCGCGTGCTGATCGTCGACCTCGACCTGCGCCAGGCCAGGATGTCGGCGGCGCTCGGCCTGAAGGACCGCGGCGGCACCATCGACGATTACCTGATGGGCCTGAAGACCCTGGAAGAGTGCACCAAGCGCCACGACAATTCCGGCGTCGACTACATCCTGGCGCGGCCCAACACGCCGAACGCGCCGGAAATCCTCGAATCGCACGCCATGAAAGCGGCCCTGGCGACGTTCTCCGAGCGCTACGACCTCGTGATCCTCGACGGCCCGCCGGTGATGGCGGTGTCCGACGCGCGCATCATCGCCCGCCTGGCCGATTACACGGTGTTCATCGTGCAATGGGCCAAGACGCCGCGCGCGGTCGTCAAGACCGCCGTCAACGCCCTGCTGGGCGTCAGCAACCACGTCGGCATCGTCATCAACCGCGTCAACCTCGCCAAGCATGCCCGCTACGGCTATGGCGACCACGGCGACTACTACTCGCGCTACCGCGGCTACTACGGCTCGGGAACCGAGGCGCCGGCCAATGCCACGCGGCCGCCGCTGACTTTGGCGAAACGGTAGGGGTGGCCCACGCCTCAGTTCTGGTCACGGTGGTTCGGACGAGCGTCCCTGCCGGCTGAGCCGGCGTCTATACCTGCAGGACATGCCGTCTACGCCGTGGGTGATATCCACGGCCGGGCCGACCTGCTCGAGGTGCTGCTCGGCCGCATTGCCGCCGAGGCGGCGCAGCATCCCGAGGACACCCAGCGCAGCCTGATCTTCCTGGGCGACTACATCGATCGCGGGGCGTCGAGCCGCGGCGTGGTCGAGCGGCTGCTCAGCGATCCGCTGCCGGGCTTCACGACGGTGCGGCTGCTGGGCAACCACGAGGAGGCGCTGCTCGACTTTTTGGACGAGCGCAGCGACGGGCTGGACTGGCTGTCCTATGGCGGCCTGGAGACGCTCCTGTCCTATGGCGTGCCGCTCAAGGGCTATCCGGATACGCCGCAGCGCGCCGCCGAGCTGCGCGGGGCGCTCAGCGGGGCGGTGCCGCAGGGCCATCTCGCCTTCTATCGCGCCTGCACCCTGCACCATGCCGTGGGCGACTACGTGTTCGTCCATGCCGGGGTGCGGCCGGGCGTCAGCCTGGAGAAGCAGCATCCGGCCGACCTGTTGTGGATCCGCGACGAGTTCCTGCGCGCCCGGCCGGCGCTCCCGGGCAAGGTGGTGGTGCATGGTCACACGATCTGCGACCTGCCGCAGGATCTCGGCCATCGCGTCAACGTCGATACCGGCGCGTTCGTGAGCGGCCGCCTGACCTGCCTGGTGCTGCGCGGCACGCGGCGGCAGTTCATGTCGACGTTGGACGTCTAGGCCGAATCGCTCCAGCCTCACGCAAACGTAAGCGGTCGTGTAGACGCGACCGTGGCAGGCTCCGGCCCGTTATTTCACAACGGACAGGAGCGCCAGATGACAACCATTCGTTCGCTGCTGGCAGGCACAGTCGCGTTGGTCGCGTCCTTGGCCTTCATGGCCGATGCCTTGGCCCAAGCCCAGACTCAGACTCCGCCGGCGAGCCCGCCGACCCGGCTGCGCGGCTCGATCGCCGCGATCGACGGCAAGACCGCGACCATTGCCACGCGCGAGGGCACGTCAGTGCCGGTGAAGCTCGCCGACAACTGGTCGGTGATGCTGGTGAGCCCGATGACCATGGCCGACATCAAGGAGAACAGCTTCGTCGGCATTGCCTCGCTGAAGGCGCCGGACGGCACGCTGAACGCGCTGGAAGTGCTGATTTTCCCCGAGGCGGCGCGTGGCTCCAACGAAGGCCATTACCCGTGGGACCTGCAGCCCGAGAGCATGATGACCAACGCCACGGTGGCGACGGTGGCCGCAGCGCCCGACGGCCAGACGCTGACGTTGAAATACAAGGACGGCACGCAGACCATCAGGGTGAAGCCGGGCACGCCCATCGTCACCTTCGCGCCGGGCAGCCGCGACGATGCCAAGGTCGGCGCCAAGGTGTTCTTCGGGGCGACCAAGGGCGCCGACGGCGGGCTGACCGCGGTGCGGATGTTGGTGGGCAAGGATGGGCTGACGCCGCCGATGTAGGGGCTCTGGTGCGGGAATGGGCGACCGGCCGTTACGGCCGGGTCGCCTCGACATACCAGCCCTGGCTGGACCGCTCCCACAGGTCGAGCTTGCCGTAGTCCTTGATGCGGGTCGTGCCCGGCAGGACCACGTCGACGTCGACGAAGCCGCAGTCCGCCACGAATGCGGCGAGCGAACGCCGGTCGTACAAATAGCGATGGCCGCGCCCGCCCACCAGGGCGTGGCGCAGCCGCCCGACGAGGCCGCGCGGTTTGACGAGGTCGAATTCGAGCCCGGCCAGGAACAGGTCGGCGTCGCCGTGCTCGAGATATTCCTTCACGTCGAGGGCGAGGTCGGGCACGGCCAGGCGCAGCACGCCACCCGGCCGCAGCGCGCGATGGCATTCGCGGAGGAAGGTCTCGGCATCCTCGCGGAACAGGTGCTCCAGCATGTGCGACGTGTAGATGACGTCGACCGAGCCGGTGGCGTGCGGCAGGGGGCGGCAGGCATCGGCGTAGCCGATGGCATGACCGCGGCAGAAGGCGATGAAGTCGAGATTGGCCTGGTTGATCAGACGCAGCCGATGCAGCAGCACCGTCAGCCATGGCCATCGGGCGAGCAGGATGGCCGGGGAGTTGTCGTAGTTGATCCAACCGCTGGTCGGGCTCTGCCCGCAGCCGAAATTGATGCACGTGGGCACGGTGCGGCCCCTTACAGCCGCCACAGTGTCACGCCTTTCGGCGTCGATTTGCGGTCGAGCAGGGCGGGGACGTCGGCGACGAAAGCGCCGGCCCGCAACAGGGGCTTGATGAGATCCCAGCCGCCCTCGCGGTAGCTTGCGTGTGCTACCGCCAGCACGACGGCGTCGGCTGGCTGCAGCTTCTCGAGCGGCGTCAGCGTGAGCTGGTATTCATGCTGCAGGAGGTCGCTGTCGGCTTCTGGATCGTGCAGCTGGACGCCGATGCCGAAATCCTCCAGCTCGCGCACGATGTCGACCACACGCGTGTTGCGGATGTCGGGGACATTCTCCTTGAAGGTGACGCCGAGCACCGTAACCCGCGGCCGCCAGTTATGGGAGCGTCGCATGATCGAGCGGGCCACCCGGTTGGCGACGTAGACGCCCATGCTGTCGTTGACGCGCCGTCCCGAATGGATGACGTGCGGGTGGTAACCCACTTCCTCCGCCTTGTGGGCGATGTAGAACGGATCGACGCCGATGCAGTGGCCGCCGACCAGGCCGGGCTTGAAGGGCAGGAAGTTCCACTTGGTGCCGGCCGCCTCCAGTACGTCGCGCGTGTCGATGCCCAGCCGGTCGGAGATCAGGGCGATCTCGTTGATCAGGGCGATGTTGATGTCGCGCTGGGTGTTCTCGAGCACCTTGGCGAACTCGGCGACGCGGATCGACGAAGCGCGGTGGGTGCCGGCCTTGACGACGCTCTTGTAGACGGCGTCGACGATATCCAGGGTTTCGGGCGTGTCGCCGGAGACGATCTTCAGGATGTTGTCGAAGCGGCGTTCCTTGTCGCCCGGGTTGATGCGCTCGGGCGAGTAGCCGACGTTGAAATCGGTCTTCCACTTGAGCCCGGACGCACGCTCGAGGACAGGAATGCAGACGTCTTCGGTGACGCCCGGATAGACGGTCGATTCGTAGACGACGATGTCGCCCTTCTTGAGGGCCTGGCCGATCGTCGCCGAAGCGCGGCGCAGCGGATCGAGGTTGGGCGTGTTGCTGGCGTCGATCGGCGTGGGGACGGTGACGATGTGGAAGTCGGCGGCGCACAGCTCCCGTGGATCGGCCGTAAAGCACAGGCCCCGCGCCACCAAGTCGGAAGACGCAACCTCTCCCGTACGGTCATGGCCGTCGATAAGTTCGCCAATGCGCCGCTTGTCGATGTCGAAGGCGACGACAGGCTGCCCCGCGCGTCCAAATGTGACCGCGACCGGCAGCCCGACATATCCCAGACCGACCACCGAGACGCGCCGCGTCGGTGCAATGCCGCTCATGCCCCGTACCAACTTTCTGCGTAAATAATGCGAACAGTGAATTTATGGACGGAAATGTGCATTTCCAATAGGCTTTCCACGACTTGGCCACACCGGTCCCGTGACGATAGCACATATATGGTGTTCGCTCGGCGACGAGGTACAGCGTTGTCGTGCAACGGAACCAATGAAACGAGGGACCAATGCGATCGGGGCGTGCCAACAAACTCTTTTGGATTGCCGCCCTCTCCCTTGCTGCTGCGCTGCCACTCCGGGACGTTGCGGCGCAGGTGCCGGGCGCGGTCGGTCAACCGCAACCAAGACAAGAGCGCCCCGACGAACGGTCTGCGGCCGTCCGCGAATCCGAGGACTATGCCGCCAAAGGCATTCCCTTTGGCGGCTTCAAGCTGTTTGCCGGTGTTGAAGCGGGAGAGGTGTTCAATGACAACCTCTACGCCACGTCGAATGCCACGGGGAAAACGGCGACCTTCATTCAGCTGATCAATCCCACGTTGGAGATGCGGTCGGATTGGCAAAATCACATGCTGAACGCCTACGCCAAGGGCGGGTTTGGCATCTACAGCGTCGACGGAGCGTTGAACAACTTTCAGGACGCGTCGATCGGAGCCGACGGCCGTCTTGACATCCAGCGTAACTGGAACGTCTACGGTGGGGGCTCGTGGAATCGCCGCCACGAGGAGCATGGCACACCGAACACGGTGAATGCGGTGGGCGTCCCGGTCACGGTCTACAATCAGGCATCGGGGAACGTCGGCTATCTTCAGAAGTTCAACCGCTTCAGTGCCAGGCTGGACGGTCGATACGACAACTTCAACTATTTCAACAACGGCCTCGGCCCCGCCCAGGGCGTGATTCCCAATACCGATCGAAATCGCAATGAATGGCGCGAAGCGCTGCGACTCGGATACGAATTCGCACCCGGCTACGAAGCCTGGGTGCGCGGCAGTCTCAATCAGCGGCGCTACTTTCAGCTCGACTCCTTCGGTCTCGACCGTTCTTCGAACGGCTTCGACATCGTCGGCGGCGTCATCATCGATTTGGGGGGAATCACGGCGCTCGAAGCCTTCGCCGGTTACCTGCAGCAGACCTTCGTCTCCGGTCAGTTTTCGACCATCAGCACGCCGATGTTCGGCCTCACGGGATACTGGAATCCGCAGAAGGATCTCTGGGTGAAACCCTTCATTCGCCGGACCATCGACGATTCGGCGTTCACCAATTCGGCCGCCTACATCAACACCTCGGGTGGCATAGATGTGAATTATAACGTGCGTCCGAATATCCGCCTGGACGCGCATGCCGACTATGCCGTAGCGGACTATGCGGCTGCCAGTGGGGGCGCGAGCAACCAGTACGATCAGTACCTGACGCTGAGAATTGGGGCAAACTACCTGTTCACGCCGAACTTCTACGCCGGGCCGTCGTATCAGTACATCCATCGCTGGTCGAACCAGTTCAATAACGACTACGACCAGAACGTGCTCATGCTGCGGCTGGGCGCGCGACTGTAGCGCCTGAACGATTTGCATCCTGCATCATCAGGCCGCCGAGCGGGCTGTGGTTTCTGTTCCCGGTGCTGCGTGTCCATTGTGGTGCAGGAAGAAGCGGGGTCGCGTCGACCGCGCCAGTGCGGCTGCCGCTCTGTCGGCATGAGGACGCTCGCATCGCCTTTGTGCCGCAACGGGCCGGGGCGCTGCGCGATTGGGGGCTTCGCGCCCCGGCCCGTTGCAACACTGTCCTTGAAGGGGCAAGGCGAAGAGCCTGCCGAACCGACAAACTTGCGCCCGCGCGGGATCTCTCGGGCGGGCTTTTTCTCGCCGGGCGGACGGGCACAAAAAAAGGCGGCCGATCGGCCGCCTTTTCTCTTCGAAAGATGTTGGCTTTACTGGATGACGATCTCGACGCGGCGGTTCTGCGGCTCGCGCACGCCGTCGCCGGTCTGGACCAGCAGGCCCTTCTCGCCCATGCCGATCACGGTGATCGCCTGCGCCGGCACGCCGTTACGCACCAGGGCGTCCTTCACGGCGTTGGCACGACGCAGCGACAGCGCCATGTTGTAGGCTTCCGGGCCCGACGTGTCGGTGTGGCCGGTCGCCGTGATGCGGGCGTTGCCCTTGGCCTTGAAGGCGTCGGACGCCTGCTTGATCGTGTTCAGCGCCTGCTGGCTCAGGTTCGAGCGATCCCAGTCGAAGAACACCATGAACGACGGCGGCGTCACCGCGGCCGGCGGAGGCGGCGGCGGCGCGGCGCTGGGGCCGCCGAATTTGAACTGGATGCCGGCCAGGGCCAGGATGTTCTGGTTCTGGAAGGTGACGTTGCCGAACGGCGTGTTGACGCTGGGATTGGTCGTGCCGAGATAGCGGCCTTCGACCTGGAACCGCATCGATTCGCTGATGTTGTAGGCGAGACCCAGCATCGCCTGGTAGGCGAACTGGGTGCTGCCCAGCGAGGCGTTGCTGTCGACGAAGGCCACGCCCGCGCCCGCACCGATATACGGCGTGAACGCCGAGGCCGGCATGAAGTCGTACAGGACGTTGGCCATTGCCGTGAGCTGGCCGACCTTGCCGTTGATCGCCGTGCCGGGGATGTTGGCGCTGGTCGGGATCTGGCCGTAGCCGACCTCGAGCTCGACGCGCGGCCCGACGAAGTCGTAGCCGAGCTTGCCGCCCACCGCCCAGCCAGTCGAGGTCGAGGCATTGGGGTTGCTGCCGAGCGACCATTCCAGGCCGCCGCCGGCGCCGATATAGACGCCCGGGAACGGGGTGAAGCCCTGGGCTTGCGCAACGACGGGCAGGGCAAGCATGCCGGCCGCGGACAGCATGATCTTCATTGTGCGCTTCAAAGTTGTTCTCCCTTGGTCAAGCGAAGCATCGAAAACGGCGAAATTACTGCATGAGCTAGAGCTAATCATATTTCAGCCTTCTTTGGCAGCGCTGGGGGCCGATTCGCTGCTGAAACTGATCCACCGTGGCATAAACACCACGTTTCTTTGAGACTTCTGCCTTTCTGGAACCTGCCGGAGCAGTGGGCTCGGTGCCGCGATGCCACGCAGGATTCTGCAACCTGCAATACATTTTACATCATAGATGCGTTTATGCCGGCAGCCCTGCCGGCTACAGACCCTTCGGCAACCGCCCCGGTCCGGCCCTATCGGCCTGAAACGACATTGACGAACGAGGGAGCGCTGCGGATTTGCGGCAGCTCCTCGGCGATCGCGTCAAGCACGCCTGCCATCTGATCGGCGGTATGCCGGCTGGTGATGAAGAATCGCAGGCGCGACTGGTTCTCCGCCACGCCGGGGAAGATGATCGGCACGACGTTGTAGCCGCGCGCCAGCAGCCGGTGCGACAGGATTACCGTCGTCGGTGAGCTGCGGACGATGAGGGGCACGACCGACGCCCCGATGCTGAGGCCGGTCTCCAGGCCGCGCACCTTGGCGCCCGAGACGAAATCCCGGCCGTTCTGGCGCAGCTTGGCGATCCGCCAGCGCTCGCGGCGCATGACCTCGATCGCCGCCAGGGCGGCGGCGGCCACGGGCGGCGCGGCGCCGACGCTGTAGACGAAGCCCGGCGACGTGTACTTCAGCAACTCGACGAGCTGGCGGCTGCCGGCGATGTAGCCGCCGGTGGAGGTCAGCGTCTTGCTGAGCGTGCCCATCCAGATATCGACGTCGGTCGGATCGACGCCCTGCTCTTCGGCGATGCCCTGTCCACTGGCGCCCAGCACGCCCAGCGAATGGGCCTCGTCGACCATCAGCCAGGCGTCGTAGCGGCGCTTCAACCGCACCAGGGCGGCGAGGTCGGGCACGTCGCCATCCATGCTGTACAGGCCTTCGACGATGATCAGGGCGCGCCGATGGCGTCGGCGGTTCAGCCGCAACGCCCGCTCGATCGCCTCCAGGTCGCCGTGCGGGCACAGGATGCGTTTGGCGCCCGAGAGCTTGGCGCCTTCCACGACGCTGTTGTGGATCAGGGCGTCGGTCACGATGAGGTCGTCGCCACTCAGCAGCCCGCCGATCACCGAGACGTTGGTGGCATGGCCGCTGACGAACGTGACGGCATCCTCGACACCGTGCAGCTTGGCCAGCGCGGCCTCCAGGTCGCGATGCACTTGCCGCTCGCCCGCCGTCAGGCGGCTGGCCGACACCGAGGTGCCGTAGCGGTCGATCGCCGCCTTGGCCGCGCCGCTGATCTCCGGATGGCCGTTCAGGCCGAGATAGTCGTAGGACGAAAAATTGACGACCTCGCGCCCCTCCAGCGATGTCGTCGCCGCTGCTTGGCCGTCGTGCAGGCGGTAGAACGGGTTGTCGATGCCGGCGATCTCGCCGGCCGCCTTCTGGATCTTGAGCAGTTCGTACTCCGGCAGTGTGCCGAAATCGGCGGTCGGGCGGCCGCCGATGGTGGACACGCTCGGTTTGACCGGCCCCGGGTCGACGCCGGCCGGCGGCTGCGCCAGCGCCCGGCGCACGCGATTGACGATTTCCTGCGCCTCGCCCTGCGGGCTCTCGCCATTCTTCATCGCGCCAGTCCTGTCACAACGATCCCCTTACAACGGTCCGTCGAGGCGCCGTGTGCGCTCCAGCACCGCCCGCACGCCGGCCGCCCGGGCATCCGGATCCATGCCCTCGACGTCATCCGCGAGATGGCTCGCCGAAAGGGCCGCGAGCGACCCGGTCACGGTGCTGCTTGCCTGGCCCTTGTGTCCGTCGCTGACGATCAGACCGGCGATGCGGCGCGCCACGTCCGCCGGCGTGATGCCGTTGGCCAGCGACATGATGGGCAGGTCGACCTGCAGCGAATCCTCCACCGTGCTGCGCAGCTCCAGCATCATCAGCGAGTCCATGCCGACGTCGGCCAGCGGCCGGTGGCGATCGACTTCCTTGGCCGGCAGCCGCAACACCCGCGCGATCTCCTCGACCACGATCTCCAGCAGGACCTCGCTGGCCTGCTCCAGCGGCATCGTCCGCAGCTTCTCCAGCGTCGCTGCCGACCCGCTGCCTTGCCGCGTCCCCGCCGCCGGCACCACGTTGGCAAAACGGGGGCCGCGCGTGACGGCGAGGTCGCGCTTGGCCATCGCCCAATCGATGCGGCCGATGGCCAGTGTCGCCATCGTCAGGCGTCCATCGGCGTCGCACGCCAGGTCCAGCGCATCGAGCGCTGTGCGTGCTGCGATCATGCTGGAGGCGAAGCGCTTGCGTAAGGACGCATTGGCCGTGATGTTGCGCGACAGGTAGCCGGCATCCTCGATGCCGCCCCAGGCCACGGTCAGTACGGGCAAGCCCTCGGCCTGCGCCTCGAGCGCCAGGCCCTCGAGGAACCCGTTGGCGGCGACGTAGTTGAACTGGCCGGGATTGCCCAGCAGCGTCGTCGCTGACGAATAGAGCAGCAGGTAGTCGAGCTCCAGCCAGCGCGCGGCGTCGCTGAGATGCAGGGCGCCGGTGACCTTGGGATGCAGCACCTTGTCGATCGCCTCGCGGTCCATCCCCTCGATCAGGCGGTCGTCCAGTACCATGGCGGCATGCACGATCCCCTTGATTGGCGTATGACCGTGGGTGCTGCGCAGGAAACGCTGCAGCGCGGGTCCGTCGGCGACGTCCACGGCGCCGAGCCCGATCTTGATGCCGGCCTGCCGCAGCGCCTCCGTCTCCGCCTTTGCCTCGTCCGACAGCACGCCCGACCGGCTGGCCAGCACGACGTGCCGCGCCCCGCGCTCGGCCAGCCACTTGGCCGTGGCCAGGCCGAAGCCGCTGGTGCCGCCGATCACGACATGCACGCCGGCGCTGTCCACGGGGAAGCGGCCTGTTCCCGCGGCGGGATCGGCGGCGCTCGTCGGCGGCGTGACGACGATCTTGCCGATATGGCCGGCGCGTTGCATCAATCGGAAGGCCTCGCCGATGCGTTCGCCTTCGAAGACGCGATAGGGCAGGGGGGCGAGTTTGCCTTGTGAGAAGAGCCCGACCAGGTCGCCGAACAGCTGCTGCGTCAGCGCGCGGTGTTCCGCCATCAGCTGGTCGATGTCGACGCCGAAGTACGAGAGGTTGCGCCGGAATGGCCGCAGCCCGAGATGCGTGTTGGCATAGAAGTCGCGCTTGCCCAGCTCGACGAACCGGCCGAACGGCTTGAGGCAGTCCATCGACCGGATCATCGCTTCGCCGGCCAGCGAGTTCAGCACCACGTCGACGCCTTTGCCCTGGGTATGGGCCGACACCTCGTCGGCAAAGGCGAGCGTTCGCGAGTTCAGCACGACGTCCGCACCGAGGTCGCGCAACAGGGCGCGCTTCTTTGCGCTCCCGGCTGTGGCGATCAGCCGGGCGCCGCGGTGCCGGGCGATTTGCAGCGCCGCCAGCCCGACGGCGCCGGCGCCGCCATGCACCAGCACGGTCTCGCCACGCTTGAGGCCGGCCAGGTGCACCAGCGAATAATAGGCCGTGAGGAACGCCACCGGCAGCGTCGCCGCAGCCTCCAACGACAGGCCGGCCGGCAACGGCGTGACGGCGAACGCCGGCGCCACGACATGGCTCGCGAAGCCGCCTGACACGAAGGCGACGACCTTGTCGCCCACGCCCAGCCCCTCGACCTCCGGGCCGACGGCGCTGATTGTTCCGGCGCACTCCAGGCCGAGCTGCGCCCCGCCATAGCCGTCCTCGAGCGCCTCCTCCGGCAGCAGGCCGAGATTCCACATCACGTCGCGGAAGTTGAGCCCGATGGCCGCCACCGCGATCTCGACCTCGCCCGGCCCCGCCGGCGGGCGCTCGGCTGTCGTCCAGGCCAGCGAGCCGCGGCTCGAGCCGGACCGCGATGCCAGTTTCAGCACCGTCGCCCCATCGGGTTTCGCCCGCGGTGCTGCGACGCCCAGGCCATGGTCGACACGGCCCACGAACCTTTGCCCCTGCTGCATCCAGAGCTCGCGCTCCTCGCTCGGCATCTGCAACTCGTCTGCCGCGGCGCCCAGCGTGGCCGCCGAGGAATCGGCGAGTCCGAGGCAGCGTATGTCGAGGGCAGGGTACTCGTTCTGCGCGACCCTGAGCGCCGCGGCGACGGCGCACCACAGCGGATGGCTGGCCGGTGGGCGTTCGGCCGCCGGATCGTCGATGGTCACGACGGCCCACAGCGGGACGGGGTTGGCCGCCAACCGGGGGCAGAGCTTGGCCAGCCGCGCCAGCACCTCTGCCAGGTACGCCTCCGGGCTTCTTCCATAGGCGCCGCCATCGATGACGAACGCCACGGCGCTGGCCGCCGCGGCGTCGATGCCGGTTGCCGGCTCGTCACCGGAGCTTCTGGTGTCGGCCTGCAGCATGTCGCGGAGCCGTTGGCCGGCGGCACTTGCGTTGCCCTCCCACCGGTAGGCGCAGGCCTCTTGCCCCACTGGCTCGGCCCGGCCGCTCTCGCCGGCGGCGATCCCCTGCATGACGACGCCGATGCTTCCGTCGCCCAGCACCGCCTGGCCGCCGACCGACGTGAAGCCGGCTGTCGCGAGCTCGTCTGTCCACTCGCGCTCCGTCAGGAGCGCGCCGACCGGGAAGTCGGAGTTGGCCGATCGTGTCCACCAGGTGGGACGCACGCCGCGCACGATGTCCCAGAACACGCTGGGGCAGGGCTCGCCGGCGATCAGGGGCGCCTGCGGACGCAACAGATGTTGCAGTCGCTCCAGGCCGTCGCTGGTTGCGGCGACCTCGCTCAGTGCGTCGATCGCCACCGCGATGTCGACACTGCCGGCCGTCATCCCGTTGAGCTCGGCCCATGGCACGCAGTGCAGGCGCGGGGCTTCGTCGTCCAGCGCCGCCCGCGCCTGGTCGAGGCGGTCGGCGTCGAGATCCGTCAGGATCGCATCGACGTTGGGGAATTCTTTCAGGAACTCGGCGAGCCGCGCCGCGTGATCCGCGCCCAGCGCCACGATGCGCACCAGGCGGTCGCGGCTCACGCGTTGGAGCGCTTCGTGCAGCCGGTCGAGCACGGCCGTGCGCAGCAGGGAGACTTGGCGGGAGGCCGTGTCCAGTTGGCGCCAATGCGCCGAATCGAGCTCTCCGTGGACGCTCGCATCGCCCCCGACCAGCCGGTCCACCACCTCGCCGATCCGTGCCAGCGCCGCGGCTTCGATCGCCATCGTCGGATGCCGGCTGAGCAGCGATCGCACCACCGAGTCCACCGGCGGCAGGTCGCAGCTCTCCACCAGGCTGGGCGCTCCCGCGACATCGGCCACCAGGCCCTTGGTCTCGAGGTGCCACAGCAGCGACGAGCAGAGATAGGCCGGCCATTCGAGGTCGTTGTCGGCCGCCGCCGGAGTTTCGATGAGGGCGCCGCCGGCGCGGCCGCCCTGGAAGGCTTCCCATGCCGCCCGCAGGCATCCCGCCTCCAGCAGCAGCAGGCCCTCGCTGACCGCGGCCGCCGCCGTCGCTTGCGCCGCTGTCGGCGCCGCCTTGGCGGCGCCCAGGGTGACGCTCGACCGGGTGCCCGTGCGCTCCAGGCGCCACAGGCTGGTCCGATAGACGAGGGTCCGCGGATCCTGCGCCGCCGCGACCGGGGCCTCCACCAGCCGCACCGATTCGGCCCGCAGCACCAGCCGGCCCGCCTCGTCGAGCAGCTCGATGTCGGCCACGATCGAGCTGGTGGACTGGCGCAGGGTGCGCGCCACCGCGCGGCAGGCCACGGCGCCGGGCGTGAACGCGCGCACCCGGCCGAACCGGACGGGCAGCATGCGCTTCATCGGCATGTCGGCGACGCCGGCGTCCTCGGACGCGAACAGCGAATGGAAGGCCGCGTCCAGCCCCGTGATGTCGATCGTCTGGCCGGCCAGCGTCGCGCCGGGATCCTCCTCCAGCACCGCCACCGCCCGCTTGGGCTCCGGGAACGACACATGCCGCGCGCGTTGGAACGACGGACCATAGTCGAACCCGAGCGTGCGCGAGACCTCGTAGACTCTGGCCCGCGGTACGACGATGCGTCCCTGCAGGTCGTCCGCTCGGCGAGGGCCTTCCGCCACGGGCGAGCGCGCAGCGATGCCGCGCGCGTTCAGCGCCCAGTCCGCCGCGCCACCACCCGCCGCTGCACTTCGCGGCCGCGACAGGAACTCCACGATGCCGGTCTCCATCGTGACCCGCACCAGCGTTTCGAACGAGGCCGCGCCGTCGAACACCAGCGGGCGCACGATGTCCATCTCGCGCAGCTCGAGCGCGCCGTCGCCGTGCACCTCGCGTGCCGCCGCCATCAGGACCTCGACGTAGGCGGCGGCCGGAAACACGGCCAGGCCCCCCACCTTGTGGTCGGCGATCCAGGGAAACAGCACGGGATCCACCGTCGAAAACCAGGTCCACGCATCCTCCCGGGGCCGCACCCCGAGCAGCGCATGGCGCGGGCCGCTGAAGATCGAGCTGGCCTCGGCCGTCGGCTGCACCCGGTACTCTGCGTGCCGCCACGGATAGGCCGGCAGCGGCATCGCCTGCAGCGGCGCCGGGCCGAAGAAGCGTTGCGCATCCACGTGCCCGCCGGCCACCACGACCCGCGCCACCGCGCGCTCGATCGGATCGGGATCGTCCTCTCCCGCCGCCTCGGTGAGCGTCTCGATGAAGGCGCCGCGCTGGTTGGCTTCGCGCAGCGCGTCGCGCAGGTAGCTGCCCAGGATCGGCTTGGGCCCGATCTCGACGAACACCTTCAGCCCTTGCTTCAGCAGGCTGCCGATGCCGGCCTCGAACTGCACGGGCTTGCGCACGTTGCGCCACCAGTGCTCGGCCGTCAGCGCCTCGCCGTTCGCCGCCGCGCCGCTGACCGACGAGACGAACGGCCGTCGCGCCGGCAGCGGCCGCAACCCCTGCAGCTCGCGCAGCAAGGGCCCGCGCACCGGATCGACCAGCGCGCTGTGGAACGGATAGTCGAGGTCGAGCCGCCGGCCGCCGATGCGCTGGTCCGAGGCCAGCGCCAGCACCCGCTCGATCTCTTCGGCCGGGCCCGACACCGTGACGCTGCGCCAGCTGTTGATGGCCGCCACGTCCACACCGGGCGCTTCGGCCGATGCCAGGAACCGCCGCGCCTCGCGCTCACCCAGCATCAGCGCCGCCATGCCGCCGCTGCCGCGCACCGCCTCCTGGTGGCGGCTGCGCGCGATCACCACGTCGATCGCCTGTTCCAGGCTGAGCGCGCCCGCGCACCACGCCGCCGCGATCTCGCCCACGCTGTGGCCCAGCGTGGCCTGCGGCGCCAGCCCCAGCGCCTCCAGGCTGCGCACGGTGGCCACCTGCAGCGCCAGCAGCAGCGGCTGGGCATGAGTCGCCCGCCGCAGCCGCGGCGCCAGGTCGTCGGCGAACATCAGCTCGACCAGCGACGCCTTCTGCCGCTTCAGGAAATGCCCGTCGACCTCCTGCAGCGCTTCGCGGAACCGCGTATTGCCCTGCCAGGCTGCCCGGCCCATGCCCGCCCATTGCGCGCCGTTGCCGGAGAACACGAAGGCCACGGGCAGGTCCTGGCCCAGCGCCTGGCCGGTTAGCACGCCGGGCGCCGCTTCGCCGGCGGCGTACTGCTCGAGCTGATGCCGCAGCGCAGGGGCGTTGGACCCGCGCACGATCGCACGATACGGCAGCGCATCGCGCAGGTGCGCCGCCGCGGCCAGGAAATCGCCGACCAGCCGCTTGTCCTCGGGCCACGCCTCCGCGTGCCGTCGCGCCACCGCCGGCAGCATCTCCTGGGCATGCGCCGACAGCAGCAGGGGCGGCGGCTTGGCCTCGCTGCGCGGATGCGCCACCGCCACCGTGCGGTCCTCGCCGCGCAGCACGACATGGGCGTTGGTGCCGCCGAAGCCGAACGAGTTCACCCCGGCCAACGGCGGGCCGCGCCGCTCGGGCAAGGTCCAGTTGCGGTCGACGACCTGCAGGTTGAGCTCGTCGAACCGGATGTCGGGGTTGGGCGTGACCTGGTGCAGCGTCGCCGGCAGCATGCCGTGGTTCAGCGCCAGGATCGATTTCAGCACGCCGGCCAGGCCTGACGCCGGCTCGAGATGCCCGATGTTCGATTTCACGGAGCCGATCGGCAGGGGCTGCGAGCGTCGTTGGGCCAGGCCCTTGCCCAGGGCATCGGCCTCCATCGGGTCGCCCACCTTGGTGCCGGTGCCGTGCGCCTCCACGAAAGCGAGCTCGCTGGGATCGATGCCGAACCGGCCGTAGACCTGCTCCAGCAGCCGCCGCTGCGACGCCGCCGAGGGCAGCGACAGTCCGGTCGTGCGGCCGTCCTGGCCGACGCCCCAGCCGACGAGGGTGGCGTGGATGCGGTTTCGCGCCTTGCGCGCGGCTTCTATCGAGCGCAGGACCAGGACGATGGCGCCCTCGGCGCGGACATAGCCGTCGGCCGCGGCATCGAACGGCCGGCAGCGGCCGGTCGGCGACAGCATCGAGGCGCGGGAGAAGCCGACGAAGGAGAAGGGGGACAGCAGCAGGTTGACGCCGCCCACGAGGGCCGTGTCGACGATGCCGGTGCGGATCGCCTCGGCCGCCTGGTTGAGCGCCACCAGGGAGGAGGAGCAGGCGGTGTCCACCGTGAAGCTGGGGCCGTGCAGGTCGAGGTTGTAGGACAGGCGGTTGGCGATGACGCTGAGCGTGTTGCCCGTCATCATGTGCACGTCGGCGGCTGCAGGATCGGCGAAGAAGCGGGCGCCGTAGTCGACGGACGAGGCGCCCACATAGACGCCGCTGTCGCTGCCGGCCAGCGATGAGGGCGCAATGCCGGCATGGGCGAGGGCGTCCTGGGTGACTTCGAGCAGATGTCTTTGTTGAGGGTCCACCTGTTCGGCTTCCCGCGGGCTCATGCCGAAGGCCGCCGCATCGAAACCCCACACATCGTCGATCAGGCCGGCCGCGAACGTATAGCTGCGACCCGCCTGGTCGGGCGCGGGATGATGGAAGCTCTCCGTCGGGAACCGGTCGGGCGTTATCCAGCCCACCGACGAGACGTTGTCGCGCAACGCCGACCAGAAGGCTTTGGCCGAACCGGCACCGGGCAGCCGGCTGGCATAGCCGACCACGGCAACTTCATGTCCCAATGCCACGCCCCTGGGCTCCCCCGATCCCCGGCCGCTTCCTCCGGGTCCTTTTTGGTTTACCTCAAAGCGCGGGAAGCGGTGCCCGTGATTGCAAAAATAGGTTGCGCTATCTCCATGATGAAACGATTGAACTTGGCATGTGCATACGCCGAGAACCGTTCGCACCCTCATTCGATCGATTGGAATGGTCGCGCCCGTGAAGGATGGTCACCGGTGGCCCCCGCACGCTGCTTGTACTATGGAAGACCGCGTTGATGTCTGACATTGTCCCAATGTCCGCCGGGGAGGAAGGCGTGATGCGGCCTGAACCGGCGCGCATCGTCGTGCTGCATCTCGACAGCCTGTGTTGCCTGCCGGCCATGAATGCCCTGTTCGAAGCACTCGGCGGCCGGATTGTCCTCTTGGTTTCTTCGGATCGCTTTGCCGGCGCCCGCGGCTTTTTGCGCCAGCTGCGGCGCAGCGTCACCCATTCTGGCATTCGCATGACAGGGGCCCTTGGCTTCGACATCGTGGCGCTCAGGATAGCGGCCTTCTTCGCGCCGGCAATGCGACTCCTGGGGGGCTGGAGAGGTCGCGGGCGGTCCCGCCCGTGGCGCAGTCCGCCCGAGCTCGCCGCGCGTGTCGGCGCGGCCTGCTGTATCGTGAGCGACATCAACGCCGCCGCCGCGCTCGACCGGATCCGGCAGGTCCGGCCCGACCTGATCGTGTCCCTTCACTTCGACCAGATCCTGCGGTGGGCCTTCCTGCAGGGGCTATCTTGCCCCGTGGTCAACGTTCATCCCGCTCTTTTGCCGGCGCATCGCGGTCCGTGTCCGGCCTTCTGGACCCTGGCTGCTCGGGATGCACGGTGCGGCGTCACGGTTCACCGTATCGTCGACGAATCGATCGACACTGGCCCGATTTTGGCGCGGCGCCAACGTTGTGTGCCCGCAGGCATTTGTATGGGCGAGCTCGACGAGCTTCTCTTTCGCGACGGTGTCGACCTGCTTGTCGATCTTCTGAAATCTCAATCCAGAGGCGTGCCCGGTCCGCCGGCTCCGGGAGGACGCTACGAGCCCTTTCCCGACCGTGCAGCCGTGCGTCGCGCCCGGCGCCAGGGCGCCCGGCTGTGGCGGCTCGGTCAGGCTGTGCGGCTGATCTGCGGCTTGTTCGGATGGTCTCGGCACTGCGGACAGAGCGCCGGATGATGTCTGGGTCGGCCGGCCGCCGATTCCTGTTCGACGTGACCGGGCTGCTGCACTGGTATGCCTATTTCCGCCACCCATCCGGAATCCAGCGCGTATCCGAGAGGCTCGTCAACGCCGCCCCTCTGCGTGAAGCGCCGAATGTCGAGTTCGTCACCCGTGTTCTGGGCAGCGACCGCTTCTACCGCATCGATCGCGATCTCCTCGTTGGCCTGGGCTGTGAGGCGGAGCGCGCACGTTCGATCGCGCGCCTGCGCGGACTGTTCACGGCCACGATGCGGCTGGGCAGCGCCCGGGGGCTGCTGTCCGACCTAAGATATTATCACCTGCCTTATGCCTATTTCGGCCTGTGGCACCTCGAATGGCTGGTGGAGGCTTTTTTTGCCCGCCGTTGGCCGACGGGACGGGCGCGGATCGAAGCGGCGGCGCCTCCTTGCGCGAACGATGTCTTGTTTCACCCTGGCGACCTTTTCTGGCAGCGCCGCTGTGCGCCGGCGCTGGTCGCGTTGCGGGCTGCCACGGGTGTCCGCATCGTCGAGTTGGTCCACGATCTTTTCGTTTTCGATAATCCCGACTGGTTTGCCGGCGATCTCGTCCGGTGGTCGACTTCCGGGCTCGCCACGCTCGCGCCGCACGTCGACCGGTGGCTGACGAATTCGGTGTTCGTGAAGGGCCGGCTGGCGCATTACCTGGCAGCGCACGGCCTGCCGGCGCGGCCGATCGGCGTGCTCCCCATGGGATGGGACAGTTTCGATCTCGACGACGGGACGGCGGACCTTGAGGTTGATCGCGCGGTGCTGCGTCGCCTCGGCCTGGCTGACCGGCCCTTCATGCTCTTCGTCGGCACGGTGGAACCGCGCAAGAACTTGGGGGCCCTGCTCGATGCCATGGAGGTGCTGCGCCGTGAGCTGGGCGCCGATCGGCCCGGTATCGTCGTGCCCGACCTGGCCGTCGTGGGGGGAGGTGGCTGGAAGTCGGCGGAGGTGAAGGCCCGCCTGCGGCGGATGCCCGGCGTGCATTGGTTCCGTGCCGCCACCGACGCCGATCTTGCCGTTCTCTATCGCCACGCGCGCTTCACCGTGGCGCCGAGCTTCAGCGAGGGCTGGGGCCTTCCGGTGCAGGAGAGCCTGGCCCACGGCGTGCCCTGCATTGCCTCGCGCGGCGGCGCCATGCCCGAGGCCGCCCACGGCTTGGCGGAACTGTTCGATCCTTCGGACGGGATGGCGCTGAAGGCTGCCATGGCGCGCTGGATCGTCGACGAAGGCGCGCTGGCTGCCGCGCGCCATCGCATCGCCTGCCGCCTCGCCCGCACCCGGCTGCCCACCTGGGACGATGCCGCGGCGTTCCTGCTGAGCGAATCTTTCGGCCAGGGAAGCTGAACGGTCCGGCGTCGAAGCGTCAGTCCGCCGCGTACTGTGCCGGTTCGGCGTTGGCCGCAATAGGCTGTTGAAGGTGGACGGCATAATCGCGCAGCAGCGCCAGATATTCGTGCACGGCCGCCACGAGCTTCGGCGTCAGGTGGACGGTGCGCACGCGCAGGTCGTCGGGACTGCGCTCGATCACGATGAAGCCGTCGTCCGCCAGCGCCTTCAGCACCGCGCGGATCGTCGGTTCGGAAAACCGGCTGCCACGATAGAGGTCCTTCAAGGGACGGGCGCGGGTCCGGCTCTGCAACAGCCAGACCAGCACATCGCTGCCCTGCGGCATGTCCAGGATCCTCAATTTTCTGCGTTTCCAGTTGCTCAGCATCTCGAGATGTCGGCAGAAATCTGCCTGCTGGACATGCGGCTCCTGGCCCGGCACTTCGGCACAGCTCGCTTCTCTTGGCGCAGCTCTCAATGCAGCGCGCAAGCTCTTCGATGCGGCAATGCTCACGACTGTCCCCCACAACAATCTCTACGCACGCTCATCAGCCCCATCGCTGCCCGAGATGCCATGCGTCGATGAATGTCCGAAAGGAGCTTGGCTATTCCGGGACAGCAGCGCATAGCGTCTCTGAGGCAAGAATTCTGAATGAGCCCTTTAATGAGATCATGAAATGGCCACGCAGACTATTGCCGTCTCTGGATACCGATCTATTTGCGTTGAAATGTCGCATCCTTCTACCGCGGGCTAACCTCAAGAACCGCGGCGATACCGTCTAACGCAAAGGATCGGCAGGTTTGAGGCGTGGGGCGCCGAGTCCTTTCCGCCTGCTTGCCGTTGCCGGTTTGACCGACGGGGCCTGTCTGCGGCGCGCGGGGTATGCCGCTTTTGCCCATAGGAATCCTTCGACGGCTCACGCGTGCGATCGTTCGACGGCCATCGGTCTTGTCTGAATCTGTGCCAACAATTCACCGAAGATCGTTTGGTGATGCGTTGCACGAACCCGCCATGGCGCGACATTCCTGGCTTGGGAGGTCGCCGCATGTTCCAGTATCGTCGCGCACCGTGAAGTCGGCTCATCGTCTGTCGCATCGGCGCTTGCGCGCCGATGCCGTGTCTCCTGTCGTGTTCACCGCGTCTCCCCGGCTGTCGCGTCGCGCGCTGCTCACAGCCGTGCCCGGCCTCGCCCTGCTGTCCGCCTGTGACAGCTTGCCCGGCAGCGGCCCCAGCAGCTCGGAGATCGCCGCTGCCGCCCGGCCGACGAGGCAGGGCGGGACCCGCTTCGCCCTTGTCGACGTCGATCCCGCCATTGTTTCCGCAATGGAAGGTTGGTCCGCCGCTTCGCTGCAGGGCAGCTTCGGCCAGCAGGTGCCGGCCTCCAGCCAGTTGATCGGCGTCGGCGACTACATCCAGGTCGTCATCTGGGAGGCATCTGCGGGTGGCCTGTTTTCCGCGCCGGTCAGCGACCGAATCGGCGCCGGCTCGCGCTCGGCCATCATTCCCGAGCAGGTCGTCGGGCCCGACGGCGCCGTGACGGTGCCCTACGCCGGCCGCGTTCGCGTGCTTGGACGATCGCCCCAGCAGGTCGAGGCGGCCATCGTTCAGGCGCTGAGCGGAAAGGCCATCGAGCCTCAGGCTCTTGTGACTATCACCAAGAACGTTGCCAACACTGTCACGGTGATCGGCGAGGTGACGAATGGCGCGCGCGTGCCGCTCACCACCCGCGGCGACCGTCTCCTCGACGTCATCGCCACCGCCGGCGGCACCAAGGCCGCGGCGCATGAGACCTTCGTTACCCTGGTGCGCGATGGCCGCTCGGTCCGCATTCCTATGCAGGCCATCCTGTCCGACCCCAAGGAGAACGTTTTTGTCCGGGCCGGCGACGTTGTGAGCGTCGCCCGCGACCCGCAGACCTTCACCGCGGCCGGCGCCACCGGAGCGAATGCCGTCGTGCCCTTTGACGCGATTGGCATCACCCTGGACCAGGCCATCGCCCGCGCTGGCGGCCTCAACGACAACCGCGCCGATCCATCGGGCGTGTTCATTGTCCGTTTCGAACGTCCCGAGGACTACGATCAGCTCGAGCTGCCCCGTCCGCAGCCCGGCGCCATGGGCAAGGTACCCGTGATCTACCGCGTCAACATGCGCGATCCCAACGGGTTCTTCCTGGCCCGCCGCTTTCCCGTCCGCAACAAGGACATCGTCTTCGTGTCCAACGCGCCGGCCATGGACATCCAGAAGGTGATGACCATTCTGCTGCCCTTCCTGGGTGTCGGCGCCACTGCGGCCACGGTGGGTGTGGCGACGACGCGATGAGCCGTCGCCGGTCGCGGTGATGGCATGACGGTCGTGCTGATGGGGACCGGCGCGCGCGCCGCCTGCGCGCGCGCCTTGCTGCAGCAGGTCTTCTCGACCGAACAGGTTGAGGAAGCGGTTCCGTCGCCGGAAGCGCTCGCCCGGCATTCGTCATCGCCGCCGGCGCTGCTGGTGCTGGTTGACCCGGTTCCTTTCGCCGTCATGCCGGCGGATGCTGCCGGCCCGCCGGGCACCTTGAACGCTGACCTGCTTCGGGCCGAGGCCCAGCGCGCCGTCTTCGCCCTCGAATTGGCGCGGCGCGCCGCTCTCACGATCGTGCTGGACGGCGATGCGGCGGCGTGGCCGGCCGCGCTCGCGGCGACGGATCAAGGCATTGTCGCGCCAGGGCTCGGTGCGGCGCTCACCGACCTTCCGCCGTCTCCTGAAGCCGGTGTACCAGACGGCGTCGCGCCGCTGCTCGACTCCTACCTGGGCCCGATGTGGCGCGCCGCCGCCGGCGGCCGCGCACCGTCGATTGCCTTGCCGCGCGAGGCCTTTCTCGACGGCGACGCGCCGGGCGAAGCGTTGCCAGCCGTCATCGAGGTCGCCGGTCGCGCCCGTATCGTCGCCTATGGCCCGTATTTGCCGGTGCCGGCCGGCGCCTGGCGGGCCACGGCCTGGCTGGGCTTCAGCCTCGACATTGGTCGTCTGCCCTTCATCCTCGAGGTCGACAGCGGCATCGCCGTGTCCCGCGGCTTCTTCGAGGCCGAGCGCGGCGGCATCTTCTCCCTCGATCTCGACTTCCGCGTCGCCGATCCCCTGCATCCCCTCGAGCTTCGGCTGATCACCCAGGACTCCGCGCTGGAAGGGCAGGCCGCCCTGATCGAAGTCCGCCTCGATCCTGCCTGACTTGCCTTTCCAGACCGCCACTCTATCTGGGGACCGCGGGGCTTCCAGGCCCGCTCATAATCTTCCGGACCGCCGGCCTCCGGCCGGCTCAATTCTCGGCAACGTTGCTAGCGCCGGCACCCACCGGATTGAAGCGCCACTCTGGCGCCGCCCTTGCCCTACAGCGTTCCGTAGATACGTGCCGCCAGGTTGAGATCCGTCACCACGCGCCCCCGTCCTGCTTTGAGGATCAGCGCACTCTGGCAATATTCCTTGATCACCCCGGCATCGTGCACCGCCATGATCATCCCGCAGTGCTGTCGCCGCCCGAACAGCTCGTCATGGCACTTCAGCTGGAAGCGCCGGTCGCCGACCAGGATCACCTCGTCGATCAGGTAGCACTCGAAATTCATCGCCAGCGACAGCGCGAACGCCAGCCGCATGCGCATGCCGTCCGAGTAGAACCGCACCGGCGTGTACATATGCTTGCCGAGCTCGGAGAAGTCGGCGACGTAGTCGAACGTCTCGTCGAACGGCAGGTCGTACAGCCGCGCCAGGAAACGCACGTTGTCGTACCCGGTCAGATGGCCCTCGAAGCCGCCGCCCAGCGCCAATGGCCATGACAGCCTGAGCCCACGCCGCACCTCGCCCCGCGTCGGCTGCAGCAATCCCGACAGCAGCTTGATCAGCGTCGACTTGCCCGAGCCGTTGGGGCCGAGGATGCCCATGCGCTCGCCGGCGCCGACGCGGAAGCTGACGCGGTCCAGCGCCCGGTGCGTGCCGTGCGCGCCGGTGAACACCTTGGTGACCTCGATCGCCTCCACGCAGCGCTCGGGGCTGACCGGCAGGCGCGCCACGGCGTCGGCGGGGTAGGGGGCGCCGTCCATGCGATGTCAGAGGTCGGCGTGAGCCATGGTGTCTTCCGACACGATGCGCCACATCCGCCAGGCCATGTACCCCGCGACCGCGACAGCGATGCACCACAGGATGCGCCACGGCTGCGCCGGATAGTCCGGCGCGCCCGGTTGGGTGACGCGCTCCAGATATACCTGCTGCGCCATCGCCTCCACGCGCGCCGTTTCCAGCGCCGTCATCGCCGATACCAGCGCCTTTTCGGCGAACTCGCGCTCCAGCATCAGCCGCTCGTACTCGACGATGCGCGGCGCGATCGACTGCGCGTCGCCGGCCAGCCGCTGGCGCTCCTGCGCGATCTGCGCCTCGATCGCCGCGCGCCGCGTGCGCAGCGGGCCGATCTGCGGGCTGTTCGGCGAGCCCGTCGCGAGCTCGCCGATTTGCACCGAGCTCAAGGCCGCCTCCTGGCTGAGCTTCGCGATCGTCTCCAGCACTGCCAGTGTCGCCTGGCTGGGGTCGATCAGCCGCTCGCGCTCGCGGAACACCGTCAGCGCCGCCTGCGCTGCCTCGATACGGCCGCGCAGCCGCGTCACCTCGGCGTCGGCGCGCTCCACCGTGTCGCGCCGCGCCCGCTCGTTCAGTCGGTTCACCAGCGTTTCGGCCGCCCCCAGCAGCGACTCGGCGATGCGCTGCGCCTCGCCCGGCGTGAAGGCATGCACCTTGAGGGTGTTGACGCCGGTCGTGCTGTCGAAGCTGGCCGACACCATGCGCTGGAAATGCTTGAACAGACCTTCCTCGCCGCGGGGCTCGAATGGGTTGGGGAAGCGCCACAGCAGGTCGTACCGCGCCGGCGCCGCGTCGTACGCCGACCGCAGTGCCGCGTGCTTTTCCGCCCACGCCATGGCGTCGCGCGATTCGAGGAACTCCTGCACCAGGTAGCCGTCGTCTGCTGAGCGCGCGACGCCCATGGATCCCGCCACGCCGCCGCTGTTGTTCTGCACCGCTAGCCCCATCGCGGCGTTTGCAAGAGACCGGCCAGGCATGCGCAGCACGAAGCGCGCCTCCGACTGATAGCGGTCTGCCGCCAGCAGGCCGAAATAGACCGTAGCCAGCAGAGTCGGCAGGGCCACTAACAGCGCAAAGGATAGGAGGCCGCGCCTTTGCGCCTGCGGCGGCGGCGGCGCCTCGCGCGCCGCGGGCTCTGGCGCCGCCGCCGGTGTGCCGAGCGACGCGTTTTCGACCGGCGTCAGGCGCAGCAGCTTGGCGTAGCTCGTAAATTGGGCGGCGTCGGGCATGGCACCGGATTTCGGGAACGGAACGCGGAACGTCGGACAGTGTCGCTGATCGTCTTAGGCAAGTCATCGCACGGATGCGACAAACCTTTTCGCATTTTCGCTCTTCGTTCTTGTCGATAAATCACCCAAAAAGTTTTTCTGCGAATCGCCTCGTCTGATTGAATGAAGCCGGGCATCGGACAGCGGACAGGGCTGCGGCCCCTCTGTCAGGATGATGCTATGCAGCTACCGGCCTTTCCCGTGCCTGACGCCGTCCCGGCCTCGCCAGACGCGTGGTGGCGCCGCTGGGGGCGACACCTTCTGCGGATACGCCTGCTGCCGCGCCATCGCGCATTGCGATGGACCCTGCTATTGCTTCCCTCGATTCTCGCCGCCGCCTACTACGGTCTGATCGCCGCCGACCAGTATGAAAGCGAGGCACGCTTCGTCGTGCGTTCGGCGGTCCGTCCCGAGATGTCGGGCACGCTCTCGTTCCTCGTCCAGCTTGGCTTGGCGCGCTCGCAGGACGATTCCTTCATCGTCCAGGACTTCATTACCTCGCGTGATGCAGTGGACCGGCTGAAGGGCCGCCTGCCCCTCCTGCGCATCTACGATCACGAGGGCGCGGACTTCCTCGCCCGCTATCCCTCGCTGCTTTATGGCCCAGGGGAGGAGCAGCTCTACCGATACCTGAAGAATATGATTTCGGTCGTGCATTCTGAGCGAACAGGTATCTCGACCCTCCGCGTGCGGGCATTCGGAGCCCCCGATGCCCGCGCCGTGGCCGAAACCCTGCTGCAGCTGAGCGAGGAACTGGTCAACCGCCTGAACACCCGTTTGCAAACCGACGCCATCGCCAATAGCTCCGAAGAGGTGAAGACCGCCCAGGAGCGGCTGATCGAAGCGCAGACGCGCCTTACCGAATTCCGCAATCGGGAGCTGATGGTCGACCCCGCACGCAACGCGGTGGCGCTGGCCGAGCTCATCGCCCGCCTGTCGGCCGAACTGGGTGTCGTCGAGGCGCAGGTCGCCGAAATGAAAGGCGGCACTGCCGCCAGCCCGCAGCTGATCGGGCTGCAGCGAAAGGCCACGGCGCTGGAGAAGCAGATCGGCGAGGAACGCCGCCGGGTGAACGATGATCGCGACGGCCTCGCGACGCGCATCGCGGCCTACGAGCGGCTTCAGCTCGAGCGAGAGTTTGCGAAGCGTATGCTGGCTAGCTCCGAAGCGGAGCTTGTGCGGGCTCGCAGTGATGCGGCACGGCAGATGCTTTACCTCGAGCGCGTAGTGGAGCCGCAGTTGGCGGACTACCCTCTGTATCCCAAGCGTCTCAGCAACATACTCACTACGCTTTGCCTTAACCTGATGGTTATACTAATCGCTTGGCTGGTTTTATCCGGGACGCGCGAGCATGGATCCAATCGAAAGTAGCTTAGGCAGGGCACTCCACATCCAAGCACGCACAATAAAAGGCCTCGTATTGCGTGACCTGGTGCTTCGATATGGTCGAGATAACATAGGCTTCGCGTGGGTCGTTCTGGAGCCGATGTTGCTTACCATGGGCGTTATGGTCATCTGGTCGTTGACGGGAACGGGCAAGAAAGAAGGAATGACGGTCATTGAGGTAGTGTTCACGGGATATCTGCCACTCACTCTTTGGCGTCACATGACTGGAGGCGGCGTCTTTCTATTTCGGCGGAGCTATTCGCTCTTATATCATCGAAGTGTGACGCTTTTTGATCTTGTGGTGTCTCGTCAAATCTTGGAATTCATCGGCACATCCACCGCGTTGCTTGTTATATGGGGAGGCTTGAACTTATTCGGTCTGGTTCAAATTCCCCGAGAGATTGATTTGTTCCTGTTGGGCTGGTGGATGATGGGCTCAATTGCGTTAGCGACATCGGCGTGCTTCGCCGTCGCGACCGAGCTTTCTGAATCCGCCGAACGTTTTGTTCAGCCGTTTCAATACCTCAACATTCCGATATCCGGCGCTTTTTTCTTAGTTGACTGGCTTCCGACCTGGGCTCAGTCCGCTATTGCATATCATCCGCTTGTTCATTGCTACGAAGTGTTCAGATCTGGATACTTTGGAGCGACAATCGTGGCGCACTATGATCTCATTTACTTCTGTGCGTGTACTGTTGTCGTCGCGTTTGCTGCTGTAATTGCAACCCGGCGTGTAAGGGACAGGCTTCTGCTCGCTTGAGACCAAGATTCGTTCTCTTGGGTCAAGCTACCGAACTGTAGCCACAAAACCGCACCAAGACCGGTCCTGTGAAAGTTGCCGACGGTAGACTCGAATAGGCACAAGAAGGGACTCAAAAATCGTCAGGATTCGATGCTCGATGCCATCCAATCCCCGAACGCAGATGTCCGAATTGTCGTGGTAGACGTTCCACTGGTTGAACCCTATCCAGTTTTGAGCGTCGGCCTGTCTTTCGAAGCCGTGGACAAGTAAATAGCCTTCCGGACGCGCAACATGGAGCATTTGCCGAATTGTTGAGAGGGGGTTTGCTGTCTGATCCAGCGCGTTGCGCATGTGCACAGCATCAAAGGAACGCGGACCAAACATTGAAGCCAGCTGTTCTCCATGCCCGCACATGATGCTGACTGGTAGCGCAAGGTCGTTTGAAGCCCGAATGTCGCTATACTCGTCGGCCAGGGGATCTACACAAACCAGGTCGACATTTAGGTGCTCGAAGCTGCCACGAAGAATGCTTACTGGGCCAGATCCTACATCCAGTATCCTCGCACGCCGATGACTCTTTTCGATCTCCCAGGCCAGAGAGCTTACGAAGAAGTCGATCTCGGGTTCCAATTCAGGATTAGGTGAGGCATTGCACCAGTTTAGGCGAAATCTCTCGGTGGGAACGAAAGCCTTCCAGAATGCGAGCTCCTGGTCCCGGCCGCCTTGGCGCGTTGCCGTCTCAGCGATGCCTATAGCGGTAGCAGCATTCATCGTTCTACCGAAACCAATTGAAGTCTATTTCGGGCCGGGTCGCAATCCTTCTCGCCAAAGCAAAACTAAGAAAGTCTTCCTCCATTGAAACATGGAAATCCACGACCTTTAGTGTGCTGAGGGACGCTATTCTTTGGGGAAGCTCGAGCGTGAAAAGATACAAGTGTTCGCGAAAAATGTGCTGAGGCGATGACATTGGAGCTTGCAGCAGTATAGCTCCGTTTCTCGTCAGAAGACGTCGCAATCTTCCTAGTAAATCTATTGGCGCGGTGACGTGCTCTATAACGTGCCACAGAAAAATTGCGTGGTAGAGCTTCCCAGTACTTTCGAGTCGTTCGACAAAGGTCTGAGCATCTTCGTTGTAAAGCTCATCATTGGTAATTTGGAATTCGCTTCTTGCTCTCTTAAATAGTGGGTTGGATGGCTCGCAACCCAGAATGCGGTAACCTTCTGATTTTAAGGCTTGTAACAAACAGCCGCGTCCGGCGCCAATTTCCACAACCGGGGCATCACGCTGCGGAGAGCCCAAGAAGGCGTCATACATTCGAACCATTGCTCGCAAATCGTCGACGACCCGCATCAACTCCTCGGAGCCATCCTTCGCCCAATACTGAGCGTGGTAGTGCGCTTGATGCTGCGTTTCGAGCACCTCGTCAATACTGCCATAGTCAGGTGACAACGCCGTACAGACTCGACATCGCCACAATCTGACTTCAGTTCCTTCTCGGTCGATTGTCGGACCGACGCAATCTAAGTCGTCACTACCGCAGCAGCGACACCCGTCGATGGTTAAAGGAGGGTGCATTTGATAGGCCTTCCCATCTGCTACCAAGGCACGTTTAGGGGCCGGATCCGTCCTTCATGGTTTTTCGCGTTGTCTGCGATTTAGGTTTCTACTGGCTCCACAATTCGTACGCCAGCATCGGTGATTTCCAAGAGCACTCGCTGTCCCTCTGAGTCCCAGACTCGGAGTCCGCTCTTGCCAATGCGAACGTTGAGGCACGGCCCGGTCTCTGTTGCATTTGAGAAGACCTCTCCACCATTTCCTCCATCGAACATGATTCCACTGTTTGGGCCATTGCCGTTAAGGCGCATCGCACCATCAGTGAATGTGGTCAGGTCGAAATCAATTCCGCGTCGAATTTTGCCATTCTCGGCCATTAGGACAGTAGAATTGGTGTCGAGACATCCGCGAACCATAATTCCCCAATGCCATGTTCCTCTGCGGGAGTCGGGTCCACGGTTCGGATCGTCAGAATCCTCCGATCGAACTTCGATCGCGGCAGTGTTTTTGTTTCCAAAGCCCACGACCTGAAGCCCGATCTTCGCGAGTTGCATAGGCAGAAGTTCAGACTTCTTGTCCCAATCTTTGCCTGCGTTAAGGACGTCGATTTCGACGCCAACCAGCGCGGCATCAAAGTCTTCCTCTTTATAAGAAAACGAATTGGACGGCGTGTAGCCGACCCATTTCACCGGCCATGATCTGGCACTGAAGAAGGCGCCCCAAGACTTGGCGCCTGGTGCCAAAGCAGCTGAATCACCCCAAATAGATACGCCATTCAAGTCTGCGGCGAAGTTGAACACTTCGCTGTGGAAATTCTGATAGTGATTGTGCTGATGTCGATAGTCCTCCGATGCCAACGCTCCTATGGGGGCTTTCTGCATAGAGTGCGGCTCAGATTTCCAATTCTCGATCGGCGTATCGTCGGTGATCGTTTGTGAAATGGTGATGTTACGGGCAAGCCCTGTCTCAAGGTGTGAATATTGAGTCCAAAGACCTTCAAGGCGAGGATGAGTTCCTCGCACTGCGCTGAGGCCGCCGTAGCGCAAGTCAATAACTAGGCAGTCGTGAGGTAACTCAATCGGGAAGCTTCCTCGCGGCACACATGTCTCTAAGATAACGTGTCGGCCGCCGTTCGCGAGGAACGTCGTTAGGCGCGCAACCGACTCCTCGGAAAAATCATATACTGTGTGGGAGCCAGTCAACATTGCATCCTCCTCCACACCAAATTAACCAAAAGAAGCCTGGTGCCGGAGTGCCAAAATACAACAGATGCGATGACAGGGGATGCTCCAAAGGGCCGCTGGCTTCTCGAAACTGCAGCAGAAATCTTGTGCTAATTTTGCACAACCGCACCTCAGCGGCCCTCGGCAATGCTGATAGGTTGACGTTAAGCGCTTGTCGTTGACTCCGGTCTTCTTTCGCGCGCTTCGCAGGTACTCTTACACGAAGTGTCGTCAGTCTATGGATACAAAGCCGACCACTTTCAGGACAGTAGGTGCGACGCTCAGGGAAATTGTGTCCTTGGGTCGAAATGGACGCTTTACTCCAAATGGACTTTCAGCTCCCCTTGAGGTTGTTGCTGAAGTCGCACTAATCGCGCAGTCGGACCTTTTCGACGAGACGTGGTATCGTGAACGGCAAATAGTGGAGACCGACGGTCTAATTGCGGCTGTCACTCACTACGTCGAAGTCGGCGCGCTGGCTGGTGCTAGACCACACCCCCTTTTTGATGTCGATTGGTACGAAGAGCTCTCTAAGGACCATCAGCGTGGGTTGGCGCGAACGCCGATTGGGCACTTCCTTTGTCACGGACACAAGGAAGGACTCCGGCCGTCTCCCTTGTTCGACTATGCCTGGTACACCAACCAGGCCGGCGTAGAGCTTGGCAGCAACATCGAACTATTCCGGCACTTCTTGCGTGAAGGCGCAGCGGCGGGAGCGTCACCCCATCCGCTGTTCGACAGCCGGTTTTACTTCGAACAGCGGCCATCACTCGGAACGTCCAGGGTAAACCCGCTCACGCATTACTTAGAGTGCGGCGCGCTGGAAGGTATGCATCCAAATCGGTATTTTGATTCAAATTGGTATCTTGGCGAGTACGCGGACGTCCATGGTGCGGCGCGGAATCCACTCGTCCACTTTGTTCGTTTTGGCGCCAGATCTGGCTATCGACCACACCCCGGCGTTGAGCTCAATTCAATCATTCAGGAAAGACAGGATCTGCCACGCGACCCCCTGCAGGCGTACATCGAAATTGTAACTCGCGACCTCGATGACTTCTCAGTTGAGACCTATCGCCGAATGATCGTGGAGCGAGACGCCCGCCAACGACGCGATGACGTTGCCTCCGGAGCGGGTTGCGTCGAAGTTGCATTTCAGTCTGACCGGATTGATCTGGCTCAAGCTCCGTTCATCGCCGCGGATTGGCAGGAGCCACCGATCCCTGATGACGCGAAGGCGCCGCCGCTGCTGGAATTGGCCTATGACGCGGATTTAGTCTCCATCGACGTTTGGGACACGGTCTTGCGTCGCGATTGCCATCCGGACGAGATAAAACTCCAGTCCGCTCGCGCATTGTTGCTGCTCGGATATCACTCTCTGCGGCCCGCCTACAGGGACTTGCGGAGCTTGCTTAATGCTCGCTTGGTCGCCGAGGCAGCTGCCGCCCCCTACGATGATCATGAGTTCCGATTCTCTGACGCCTTGGTGAAATGGCTCGAGATGGTCATCACACCGGGCACGGATCCACTCATCATGGAGGAGCTGCGCCGCAATATTTTGGATCACGAGTTTTCTGCCGAAGAGCGTCACACCCGCCTCGACATGCCGTTCTGGTCTCAATTGCAGCAGCTCAAACAGCCCATTGTGTTCGCATCTGATTTCTACATGTCATCCAGCTTTCTGGAAAAGCTGTTGGATGCCAAAGGAATGGGGCGACAATTTGTCAGGGGATACTCGTCATGTGACTACTATTCAACCAAGCGCAGCGGTCGGTTGTTTCGACGAATTGTATCCGACTTCCGTGTGGCCCCAGAAAGAACCATTCATGTCGGTGACAATCACCATGCTGATTATCATGTAGCAAAGCAACTTGGTTTGCATGCGCACCTTTATGAGAATGACGGTGAGCATGAACGGCGTGAATGGTACCGGCGCGGGTTAGAAGCTTGGAAATCGCGGGAAGAGGCCAGTCACTCGAATCGAATCTGGGCTAAAGTTGAATCGGCGCGAGAGGAAGCATCACGCGGTGGACGGTCCAGCGACCTGCGTGCGGTCGGGGCTCGTTTGGCCCCCATGTTCGTTGGTTACGCCTTATCAATTCTTGAGGATGCGACTAAAGAGAAGGTCGACCAAGTTTACTTCTTCACAAGAGAAGGAGCCTTCTTCCAATCCGTTTTCGATCTGGTCGCCCGCGCAAGACCTTTTAACCTTCCTGCACCGAAGTCAGAACTATTAGAGGTCAGTCGCCGCTCGACGTTTGCCGCATCATTGGCGGACTGTACGCCGTCAAACTTGATGCGTTTGTGGAACCTATACAGCATCCAGTCCCTCAAAGGGCTTGCCGTTTCGTTGAATCTAGATGAAAGCCTTATCGAATCAGAAGCCGGCAAATGCGGCTTAGTTTACGATGAACCCATTACGTACCCTTGGGAAAATGCGGGCGTCCGAAAGCTGCTTGCGAATGAGCGAGTGCGTGAACATGCAAATGAAGCGCTGGCACGGCAACGTACGTTGCTTCTTGCCTACTTGAAGCAGAAGGAGTTCTTCTCGAGGCCCGTCAATGTCATCTCGGACATCGGCTGGCGGGGCACGATACAAGACAATATCGCATTGCTTGATCAACAGACATTCGTGCGCGGGCATTACCTTGGCTTGTTCAAGTATCTCAATCATCAGCCGAAGAATACGTACAAGAAGGGCTGGCTATTCGATGAGAACATTGGAGCGCATCTCAATGTGCCGGAGGTCGCGCCGCTAGAATTGTTGTGTATGACGCTTGGCGGCTCTGTGGTGGGCTACCGGTTGACCCCGGAAGAAAGGATGGTCGCGGAGAGGGTCAAGTATGATCAAGAGGAAGACCTGATAGCCGCAGAAATCGCGGAATTTCAAGCTGGCGTTCTCGATGCGGCTCCGGCGATCGCGGATTACGTCAGGCGCCATGGTTTGATGTCAGAAGATCTGTCATCAATAGCCCGCGCTACCGCAGATGCGCTTGCCAATCGGCCGCCTGCTAAACTTGCGGATGCCTTTTTTCGGCTACACCACAATGAGACCTTCGGTACAGGCAACGTCGATTCCATGGCATGCCGAGGCGATCGGTTGTCCGTCGCATTGGCTGTCGAAGGCAGCGCCGAGAAACACGCTGCAGTGTCGTCGGCCCTCGCGGAGGGACGTTGGAGTCAAGGGACTGTCAGGCGCTCAGAGGTTCGGGATTGGTGGCTGCGCTCGCCCCATCCGGATCGGGCATCGGTTCCGCTCGCAATCTACAGCGCGCATTCGCCGGCCATCATTCGATCTCTCGGAACACGTTTGGCGGTGTACGCCCCGCCACCCTTGAAGAGCTCGGGTGGTCATCGAACGATCTACAACGTTGTTCGCCGCCTGGTGGCGGCGGGATTCACGCCCCAAATATTCCTAGAAGGAATAGGGGCGGGAATATCAACTGTTGAAGACTATCTGCAGGGAACGTCTGCCGTCATTCATACGGAATGGCATGGGCACATTGCGAGTGATGTTGCGTTGGCGACCATTGCACACTCAGCCAAGTACGTCGCAGAGCTCCAGTCGTCACGTCACCTAGCCTATCTCGTGCAAGACTTCGAGGCGCTTTTCAATCCGATGAGTGACGCCTATCTTACCGCCGAGACCAGTTACGCGCTTGGCTTGACGCATTTTACGATCGGCAATTGGCTTACACACGTTATTCGAACCTCCTACGATGGCGTGGCGACACCTGCCGGGCTTGGCGTGGACACGAGCGTCTACCGAGTCATCGATAGTCAGGCGCCTCGCGAGAAGGCGATCTGCTTTCTCTATCAGCCAGACAAGCCCCGACGGACCCCGTTGCTCGGTATTGAAGCGCTTCGACGTGTACGTGAGGAAATACCGGAAACTCAGATTTTCGTTTATGGTTCTGATCTTCCCCTTCACCTGGACTTTCCGGTGACTAATCTCGGACTAATCAGCGATCTCCGGGAGCTAAACAAGCTCTACAACAGGTGCATGGTCGGATTGTGTATTAGCGCGTCCAACCCCTCGCGCATCCCCTATGAGATGATGGCAGCCGGCTGCGTCCCCGTTGACCTTTATCGCTACAACAATCTCCTTGATCATTCGGGGGGCACGATCGGGCTTGCACATCAAGATCCCGACTCGCTCGCTCTCGCGATGACCGGGCTTCTGCAAAACGCGGCGTCTACCGCGCAGATGTCTAGCAACGCGCAGTTATATGCTTCGAAGCGTACGCTTGATTGGGAGGCCGATGTTATCGCGAACAGCGTCCTCTCGTTGCTCGATGGCAGCTTCTCGATCGGCGATGTTCCGGAGCTGCAATACGCTGATCCACCCATCATCGCGTCTAATCGGTTTCGAGAAGGGGCATATCAGTTCTGCTCGCGCCAGCTCAAGTTGGCGCAAGTACGGCGAGCATAGGTCGCGAGCAATAACCTATTCAGGAGCGGCACGGGACGACGCCCGTCCGATAGGCGCCCAATGCAGTATCAGAGTTTAGTTGCGCTTGCGGATGGATTGAGAGATCAGCGGCGCTTCATCGAAGCGGCGAGAGCATACGAATCCGCGTTGAGCATTAATGGCCGGGATCCAGATATCTGGATTCAACTAGGGAACATGTTGAAAGATAGCAATGACCTGACAGGTGCGGAGAGCGCCTACAGGCGGAGCTTGGCTTTGAATGAGAGGAGCGCAGATTGTCACGTCCAACTCGGGCGAGCGCTGAGGCTTCAAGGCCGTCGAGAGGAGGCTCTTGAGGCATTTTCAAAGGCTTTAAGGCTAGATTTCCAGTCAAGGGATGCCGCGCTAGAGTTGGTCGACCTTGGTGAATACTGGAGGGTACAGCAGCAATCGGGGCTGGGGGTGTCTCTGCAACATGAGCTGCTATCAACCGTACGTGAGCTCAAGCGGTCGCTCCGTGACTTGGAAACGAAACTCCCTGCTATCACGAGCCTATCGACTGTTGTGCGGCAGAGATATGATCTCTTCCGATCGCTGTATAGGGACGTAGAGGCCCCGGTCGCGCCTGGGACGGCAAGGCTGTCTGTCGCGCTTGTAATGTTTGATTGCGACATGCGTGGCAGTAGATTGATCCGCGCCATGGATGACTTGCGTAGCTCGCTTGATGTCAGGGTCCTTGCGATAACCAGATCGCCAGAAGCTGTGAGCCACATACGACGTGCGAGTCATGGCTCAGCGTGCCCCCAAACGCCGTTCTTGGCCGAACCAGGCTTATCCGATGTATCCGCATTAACCGAGGTCGTTTCGAAAGTTTCGCACGTCGATTGGGTTGTCGTCAGCAGGGTTCCCATTCACGTTTCTGGAGCACTGGCCTCCTGGCTCGGCTGGACGGCCAGCGAAACTGACGCGGTCGCGGCCTATGTGGATGAGGATGAGGCGGATCCTTTAGATCCGCGCGGCGAACTTAGATGCAATCCGATGCTGAAAGCGTCGCTGGACTGCGAAGACGAAAACCTAGCAGCAGCAGTGGGATCCACCCTGGCAGTCCGGCTGCCGTTTCTTCTTGAAGTACTGCAGAATAGGCCGCTGAATGCAAGTGATTGGTGGAAGCAACTCATTCGTCATCTGTGGGAGCGAGGGCCGATTGCCCACATTCCGCGCATTTTGGTGTCTCGGCTTGGTCCACTACCCAATGACCTAGAGCGATGCAAAGTCCCCTCCAGTCCAAGGCCACGAATCTCCGAGGCCACAAGGATTGGAGTCATCGTTCCGACAAAAAATCAGCACATGCTTTTGGCGGCTTGCATAAAGTCGTTGCGTGCAAAGGCAGTTCGAAGCGATTTGCTTGATATCTGCGTAGTGGACAACCAGTCAGATGATCCGGCGGCAATAGCGCTAATCGATGGCTTGGTGAAGGCTGGCGAGGTCCATTCCTTCAAGTATGACGAGCCTTTTAACTGGGCCAGGATAAACAATCTTGCGGCACGGGAGACTGGCTCGGACATATTGATATTCGCGAACAACGACGTGGAAATGCTGGCCGACGCTTGGGACGATCACGTCCGTGCGGCGCTTGCTTTGGATGACGTGGGCGCCGTAGGGGCTTGCTTGCTCTACCCAGACTACACTGTTCAACATGGAGGTATGGTGCTGGGGATGGCGAATATCTCTGAGCATGAAGGCCGCAATCATCCAATCCGCGAGGAGTTCTGGGACAACCGCCTAGAACGACGGCGGACCGTCGGAGCGGTAACGGGCGCTTTTCTTGCATGCCGACGAACAGTTTTCTCTGAAGTCGATGGTTTTGATGAAGCAAACTTCCCAATCGCATTCAATGACGTCGACTTTTGTCTAAAAGTGCGATCGCGAGGGTACCGAGTCGTTTATGAGCCCTTGCTGCGAGGGTTGCATTACGAATCTCAATCACTCCGTGTAGGACTAAGCGACGAATATCGGTCGGTATCATTCGGAACAGCGAAGAGGCTGTTGTTCGAGCGTTGGGGTGTCGCGACTGGCTTCGATCCAGGCTTCAATCCGTATTTTGCCCGTTGCGGTCGACCCTTTGAGTATCTCAGGGAGCCGTCCGTTGGCGAGATTCTGGACTATGTTAGAAGAAGCACCGCCCCTCGTCCCTGGTGCATCGAGATTGCACCGAACAGCATTGCATCCCAAGTTGCCGGCTCGCCGTGAGCAAAATCGCTCCTCGAATTCTCGTGACGGGCGCTAGCGGGCAATTGGCCCAGGCGTTGAGGCGGGTCGCGGCAGAGAAGAGCGTGGTCATTCATGTCTTGGGCAGACCCGGCTTCGATTTCGCGGAAGTTCCAAGCATGCGAAAAGCACTCGAAGGGAGCCGACCGTCTGTTGTGATCAATGCCGCGGCCTTTACAAGTGTTGATCAGGCGGAACTCGAGAGGGAGCAGTCGGAAATTTGCAATTCCATTGGAGTTAAAGCACTAGCCGAGCAGTGTCGAGAGCTTAAGATCGCTCTTGTTCACGTTTCAACGGACTACGTGTTTGATGGCAATCTCGGTAGGGCATACCTCGAATCAGATCGACCGGCGCCGCTAAATCAATATGGAGCATCTAAGCTTCGTGGTGAGCTGGCCTTTGCGCAATCCGGTGTGCGCGGAGTCGTCGTTCGGACAGCTTGGCTTTTTTCGGATCTTGGCGTGAACTTTCTCACACGAGTGCTATCGCAAGCCAGAGTACAGAATGAGCTCAGATATGTTTCAGACCAGGTAGGCTCGCCTACTTGTGCGTATGATTTGGCTGAAGTGCTACTAGCATTTGCCGAAAAGTTAGCTGCTGGCTGGACCCCGACGGGAGGTGGGATCTTCCATGCTGCTGGCGATTCGAGTGCTTCAGCCTTTGACTTCGCCTTGGCATGCGTAAGACTCGCCAACGAGGAGTTTCGGATGGATGCGCATGTCGTGCCGGTTCGGACCGCTGACCGGCCCGTGATTGCGCAGCGGCCGGCTGATAGTCGGCTATGTTCGGACCAATTGGCGGCAATACTCGGATTGCGCCTAAGACCTTGGCAAACTTGGTTGCCTAGCCTCATATCGCGAGCCCTGAGTGATCCTAGAATGTGAAGAGCGGCCAGCGCTTCATCAACGTAATCCTCCGGCGGGGGCCGCCTTGTTGAGGGTGATAGGGCGGGTAAGAGACAGACCTTATGGGCGTCCTTACAGACAGAGCGGAAGTCTCGCGGCTTGAGGTTGTCGAGACGGGTCGGCGACGGCGATGTAATCCTCCGGCGGGGCTTTCAATTACCCACATTTATTGACGACCACTGAGCAGCGCACAATCTGTTGCGCAAAAGGAATCGGTTGTGATTCCTTGTCTGGCACCGAATCGCAAAAAGGGGCGGTGCCAATGGACGGAACGAC
>JAKFVH010000309.1 GCA_021732285.1 Reyranella sp.
CCTCCGGCCCGCATCATGATCATGAGCGGGCCAGAGGCCCGCGCTCCCGGAAGACGAAGACGCGCCACTGGAGTGGCGCGCCCCCAGCTACGCCGCCTTGGTGTGTTCCATCAGCGCCTTGCCGAAGGCCTGGAACAGCGCGCGATTGATGGGGTTGCTCTGCGGGTCGTACTCGGCGTGCCACTGGACGCCGAGGGCGAAGGAGGGCGCGTCGGCGATGCGGATCGCCTCGATCGTGCCGTCTTCCGCGACGCCTTCGACGACGACGCGCTCGCCGGGCTCGAGGATCCCCTGGCCATGCAGCGAGTTCACACGGATCGAATCGCGGCCGAGCAGTTTGGCGAAGGCGCCGTCCTTGGCCAGCCGCACCTCGTGGCGATCGGCGAACACCACGTCCGGATCGGGATGGATCTCGCCGTTCTCCAGGCGCGGCATGCGGTGGTTCATGCGGCCGGGAATGTCGCGGATCTCCGGATGGAGCGTGCCGCCGAAGGCCACGTTCATCTCCTGCAGCCCACGGCAGATTCCGAACAGCGGCACGGCGCGCTCGATGCAGGCCTTGATCAAGGACAGCGCCATGGCGTCGCGAAGCTGGTCGTAGGGCTCGTGCCGGGGATCGGGCTCGACGCCGAAGCAGGTCGGATGGACGTTGGCGCGCGCCCCCGTCAGCAGGATGCCGTCGACCGCGCCCAAAAGGGCGTCGACGTCGGTGATGTCGGGCGTGCCGGCGAACATCAGAGGCAGGGCGCCCGCAACCTCGGCAATTGCCCGCATGTTGCGCTGGCCCACGAGCTGCACGTTGTGCCGGTCGTTGACGACCTGGGCGTTGCCGATAACGCCGACCACCGGTTTCGCCTTGCCCGCCATTCCCTCTCGCCGAAAGTTGCTACCGGCCAACAGCTAAGCTCATTTCGTGCCAAGGGAAAAGAAAATCGCCTGCACGGCAGCCATAGGAAAAATTATCCCATGGCCTTATGTCGGCGGCGACCAGGCGATGGACGCCGCGATCAGCGCCGCAAGACGGTCCTGCCGGGCTTCCTCGACGACGGTCACCGTCGGGGTACCGACCCGGCCCGACGGGTCGATGACCGTCATCCCCCGGGTGAGGCCGGGCGCCAGCGACACGCCGATGGACGCCCGCAGCGCCTTGGTGACAATGGCGGGTTCCACCACGACCGCCGCCGCCAGGGGATCGATCAGGAAGAGGCGGTCGCCCTTGCCTTCGCGCACGTGCCGGCTGCGATCGTGTTCCATCAGGCCGCGCACGAAGGCCTTGTAGGCGCTGTCGGGTGCCGCTTCGAGCATGCGGTCGATGTCGCGGCCCTCGAGGAAATGGCTGACGCAGGGCTCCCAGGGAACGACCGTGGTGTCGAGGCCGGCGCCGAGCACGATGGCGGCCGCTTCGGGATCGCAGAAGATGTTGAACTCGGCGGCAGGCGTGACGTTGCCGCGGCCTAGAAGCGTGCCGCCCATGACGGTGAGCCGGCCGATGCCAGCCACGATGCCCGGCGTGCGCCGCAGCGCCAGCGCAAGGTTGGTGAGCGGGCCGACCATCAGCAGATCGACGGGATCGGCCGCGGCGGCCGCCTCCGTCAGCACGATGGTGAGGAACTGCACGGCATCCGTGCCGCTGAGGTCGCGGGTCTCGGCCGGCCGCGGTACGCCACCCAGCCCGTCCTCGCCATGGACATGACGGGCATCGATGCGGGTCTCCACCAGCGGCTGGGCGGCGCCCGCATGCACCTCGATGTGCGCGCCGGCGGCGGCGAGGATGGCGAGCACGTTCTCGGTCGCCGCTTCGAGGCTGACATTGCCGTACACCGTCGTGATGGCGTGCGGCGCGCGGCCGGCGGCGATCAGCAGCAGCAGCGCCTGGGCGTCGTCGACGCCGCCGTCGGTATCGAGGATCAGTCTGTTTGCCATGGATACGTAGGGTCCGAACTCCGCCAGACGGCGCATCATCGCCCATCTAGGTCTCGCTCAGCCAGAAGGAGACGATGATGACCGATGTTGACATCCACGATTTCGTCAGCCGCTTCGCCGCGGCCTGGGCGGCGCGCGACCCCGAAGCCTTCCTGGCGCTGTGGCATCCCGACGGGATCCTGCGCTCGCCGCTCTACGATCGGCCGGTCGCGGGCAAGGAGCTGGGCCGCCTGACCGAGCTGGTGAAGCAGACCGCGCCCGACCACGTCTGGCAGCTGCTGGACTGGACGGCGCGGGGTGAGGTCGTGATCGTCGAATGGCAGGCGACCCGTACCGCCGGCGGCCAGCGGATCGACTGGCGCGGCGTCGACAAGTTCCGCCTGCGCGACGGACGCATCGCCGAGGAGACCGTCTACATGGACACCGCGGCGCTCCGGGCGGCGCGCGGGACCGTGTGGCCCGAGCCGCTCATCCGCCTGGACTGAGACTCAGCTTATGTGCAGCTTGGAGGCGTGCGACGGCGCGCGGCAGGGGTGTATGCTGACGGAATGATCAAGCTGCAGCGCCTGGGTCACGTGCTCATCTCGGTGCGTGATCTCGAAAAGTCGAAGGACTTCTATACCCGCCTGCTGGGCTTCAAGGTTCTCGAGCAGGATCCCGACCATGGTGGCCTGTTCCTGTCGATCGGCGGGCTCGGCAACACCTTCGACCTCTTCCAGTGCACCAATCCCGAAGCGGTCGCGACGTCCGACGAGGACCTCGCCGGCCGCAACGGCCTCGGCGTTCGCCACATCGCCTTCGCCGTCGAGACCGAGGACGACCTCAGGGATGCGTACTTTGCTTTGCAGTCCGCGGGTGTGGCGATCCTGCGGGCGATCGATCATGTCAGCCAGAAGAGCATCTACTTCCACGATCCCGACAAGAACCTGCTGGAGATCGTTTGGGAGCGGCCGAATGCCCTGGAGATCTTCGCCCGTGGCCGGGGCGACGAAGACAAGCCGCTGACGTTCTCCTAAGTCGCTTCGATCGCTGCCGAAGCAACGGCTGAAGGGCGGCGCCTATGGTCGCGCCATCGTCAATCGATGGAGCAAACCATGGCTGATCTTCACACGTTCAAGGATGGTCTCGTCGTCACCGCCTTCTGGGAGGCCAGGGCCGACGAGGTCGACGCCGTTCAGGCGATCGTCCGTCAGTTCCTGCCGCAGGCCCAGCGCGAGCCGGGCGTGAAGGCGTTCCAGATCCACCAGTCGACCAGCGAGCCGCACAAGTTCTTCTTCTACGAGGTCTTCAAGGACGAGGCGGCCTTCGCCGACCACCAGCAGACCGATCACTTCAAGACGCTGATCGTGGGCCAGGCGGTGCCGAAGCTCGCCAAGCGCGAGCGCACGCAGCACCGGTTTGTGTAGCTTGCTGGGGGCGCGCCACTCCAGTGGCGCGTCATGGGCTGTGTGATCCACAAAGACGCGCCACTGGAGTGGCGCGCCCCCAGCGCTATGAGTTCTTCCACGGCCCGACATCGAGCCAGGTGCTCTGGTACGTCGCACCTTCGCCCATGTCGGTGTAGCGGTCTGAGCAGAGCATGTTGATGGTGCCCGACACGGCCTCGCTCGTGGGCCGCTGTCCGGGCACCAGCACGACGCCGGGCTGGATGTCGTCGCCCACCTGCAGCACCAGGCCGATCGCGCCGCGGCCGTTGAACAGGCGCACTTCGTCGCCGTGCTTGAGGCCGCGCTTGGCCGCGTCCTCGGGATGCAGCACGCAGAACGGCTTGCCCTCGCGCTGGCGCAGGAAGCCCACCCCCGAGAACGCCGTGTGCGCCTGGAAGTAGCCCGGCGCCGTCAGCAGGCGCAGCGGCCACTTGGCAGCTTCGGCCACTTCGACCGGATCCTCGTTCCAGTCGGGCAGGGGCGACACGCCCTGCTTGGCGAGCTGCTCGGAATAGAATTCGAGCTTGCCCGACGGCGTCTTGAACTGCTGGCCGTTGAAGGCATGGGCGATGTGGATCGGGTCGCCGGCGAACAGCTTGGCCGGATCGGCAGCGCCAGCAGGACCGGTCGCGCCCTTGAACAGCTCCTTGGCCGCATCCTGCGGGGCGAGGGTGAAGATCGCATCGCTGAGCCCCATGCGCCTGGCGAGCGCCTGGGCCACGTCGAAGTTCGAGCGCGCCTCGCCCTGTGGCTTGGCCGCCTGCCGGCCCCACTGCATCCAGTAGGCGCCATAGGCGCGATAGAGATCGTCGGTCTCGAGATAGCTCGCGGCCGGCAGCACGATGTCGGCGTACTTCGCGGTGTCGGTCATGAAGGGATCGTGCACCACGGTGAACAGGTCCTCGCGCAAAAGGCCCTTCTGCACCTTGTGGACCTCGGGGCAGGTTACCGCCGGATTGTTGGCCGACACGTAGAGCGCGCGGATCGGCGGGTCCTTCATGTTCAAAAGTTCTTCGCCCAGGCGCAGGTGATTGACGTTGCGCGTCGCGGCCGGTCCTGACGGCTTGCGGACGGCGGCGTAGTTGAGATCGCACGACGCAGCGGTCAGCAGCAGGGCGCCACCGCCTTTCACGGCATAGTGTCCCGACACGCCCGGCAGCAGCGCCACGGTGCGCAGCGCCTGGCCGCCGTGCGTCAGCCGCGTCATACCCTCCCCGAGCCGGATCAGCGCGGCCTTGGCCTTGCCGTACATCGCCGCGAGCTTCTCGATGTCGGCGGCGGCAAGGCCGGTGATCTCGGCGACACGCTGTGGCGGGAACTTCGGCAGGATCTCGCGCTCGACCTTGTCGAAGCCCAGTGTGTGCCTGGCGATGTAGTCGCGGTCGGCGCGCTTGTCGCGCACCAGGATGTGCATGATGCCGAGCGCAAGGGCTGCGTCGGTGCCGATGCGGATCGGCAGGTAGAGGTCGGCTGCCTTGGCGCTGCGGGTGCGGCGTGGATCGATCACGACGATCGGCACGCCGCGCTTCTTCCTCTGCTCCTCGGCCAGCGCCCAGAAGTGCACGTTGGTGGCGGCCAGGTCGGCGCCCCACGAGATCACCAGGTCGGAATGCACGACATCCTCAGGATCGGCGCCGCCGACCGGGCCGACCGTCATCTCCCAGGCAGTCTCGCAGCAGGTGTCGCACACCGTGCCGGCCTGCAGGCGCGAGGCGCCGAGCGCATGAAACAGCCCGTTCACAAGGCCGCGATTCATCAGGCCCTGATGGGCGGAGTAGGCGTAGCCCAGGAGGGCGAGCGGGCCGCTCTCGGCGATGATCGCCTTCCACTTGGCGGCGATCTCGTCGAGCGCCTCGTCCCAGGTGATCGGCTTGAACTGGCCCGAGCCCTTGGGGCCGGTGCGCCTGAGCGGCGTCTTGATGCGCTCGGGGGAGTTAACGAGGTCGGCGTCGCGGTTCACCTTTCCGCAGGCGAACCCCGCCGTGTAAGGGTGATCCGGATCGCCCTGCACGCGCACGATCTTGCCGTCCTCGACATGGGCAATGAGCGAGCACATGTCGGGACAATCGTGCGCACAGACGACTCGAACGGACGACTTCACCACACCGTCTCCCCAAAGATGGAAAACGGAGTGTAACAGAGGCTCTGAAGAAGCCTCGCCTTACTTCTTCTTGGCAGCGCCCTTAGCTGGGGTCGCTTCCGGCTTGGCGCCGCTCGACTTGGTGCCCGCGCCGACGCCGCCTTCTGCGGAACCCGTCATGCCGAAGCGGTCCTTGAAGCGCTGCACGCGGCCGCCGCGATCGACGGACTGGCGCACGCCGGTCCACGCCGGGTGGGTCTTGGGATCGATGTCGAGGCGCAGCGTGGCGCCTTCCTTGCCCCAGGTCGACTTCGTCTCGAAGGACGAACCGTCGGTCATCACCACCGTGATCTTGTGGTAGTCGGGGTGGGTCTTCTCTTTCATGAACTCTCTCCAGCGCATTGGGGCCGATTGCCGACCGGCCGGCGCAATAAGGCGGCGGGTATACAGGCGGGGGAGGCGGAGGACAAGCCTGCGGGCTGACGTCTGAGCCTTCTCCTTTCATGTTCCTCTCCCCCGTTAGGGGGAGAGGTTAGGTGAGGGGGAATCGACGTGCGTAACCCCCTCACCCAGCCTCTCCCCCTAGCGGGGGAGAGGAGGCTGAATTTGAGTGGAATATCAGTGTTGTCCGGGACCGAACGGGCCTGTAGACCGGCCGGGCCGATGAGCGAATCAGCCTTTGAAAGCCTTGCCGACAGCCTGCTTGCCGCCCTCGAGGAGGGCATCGGCGCCCATGCTGATGCCGAACTGCAGGGCGGCATCCTGACCGTCGACGGCGATGACGGTACCTGGGTCGTGAACAAACATGCACCAACCCGGCAGATTTGGCTGAGTTCGCCCCAAAGCGGGGCCCGGCATTACGCCTTCGACGCGGCCTCGGGACAATGGAAGGACACCCGTGGCGGGCCCGACCTTTTAGCCCACCTGTCGGCCGAACTGGGCGTTTCGCTGGACTGGCGGCCGCAATGAACCGGTTTGCCGGCCTCAGGCTGCTCGGACCTTATCTGCGGCCCTATCGCGGCCGGACCGTCCTGGCTGTCTTTTCTTTGCTGATCGCGGCCGGCACCGTGCTGGCCTTCGGCGCCTGCCTGCGCGCCCTGATCGACCGCGGCTTCGCCCAGGGCCGGCCCGACATCCTGAACTACGCGCTCGCCTCGCTGATCGCCGTCGCCGTGGTGCTGGCGATCGCCTCGGGCGCGCGCTTCTACCTGGTCTCGTGGCTGGGCGAGCGCGTGGTCGGCGACCTGCGCCGCGACCTGTTCGCCCATGTCGTGCGCCTGGGGCCGGCCTGGTTCGAGATCAAGCGCTCGGGCGACGTCATGAGCCGAATCTCGGCCGACGCCCAGCTGATCGAGCAGGTGATCGGCTCGTCCGCCTCGGTGGCGCTTAGAAATTCGCTGATGTGCGTGGGCGGCGTCGCCATGCTGGTGATCACCAATCCCAAGCTCGCCCTGCTGGTGCTGGCCGTCGTGCCGCTGGTGGTGGCGCCCATCATCCTGTTCGGCCGCAAGGTCCGCCGCCTGTCGCGCGAGGCGCAGGCGCGCATGGCCGACATGGTGTCGGAAGGCGGCGAGACGCTCGACGCTGTGCGCACCGTGCAGGCCTTCGCCCAGGAAGAGCGCGCCACCGAGCGCTTCGGCGAGGCCACCGAACGCGCCTTTGACGCGGCCCGCCGCCGCGTCGCCCAGCGCGCCGTCATGACGACGCTGGTGATCTTCATCGTCTTCGCTGCCGTCGGCTTCCTGTTGTGGATGGGCGGCCACGACGTGCTGAGCGGCCGCATCAGCGCCGGCGACCTCACCGCCTTCGTCTTCTATGCCGTGCTGGTGGCGGGCTCGGGCGGCGCCATCAGCGAGACCATCGGCGATCTGCAGCGCGCCGCGGGCGCGGCCGAGCGCCTGGCCGAGCTCAAGGCCGAGCCGCCCGCGATCGTCGAGGCCGCCAATCCCAAGCCTCTGCCCGCGCCCCTGCGCGGCAGCGTGCGCTTCGAGGATGTCTCGTTCCGCTATCCCACCCGCCAGGACCAGCGGGCGCTCGACCGCTTCGATCTCAACGTCGCGCCGGGCGAGACCGTGGCCATCGTCGGTCCCTCGGGGGCGGGCAAGACCACCGTCTTCAACCTGCTGCTGCGCTTCTACGATCCCGAGGCGGGGACGATCCGCATCGACGGCGTCGACATCCGCGACCTGCGCTTCGCCGACCTGCGCGGCGCGATGGCGATCGTGCCGCAGGAGCCGGTGCTGTTCACCGCCTCGGTGGCCGAGAACATCCGCTACGGCCGGCCCGACGCCAGCGACGCCGAGGTGCGCGCCGCCGCCGAGACGGCCTCGGCCCTCGGCTTCATCGAGGCCCTGCCGCAGGGCTTCGCCACCGACTTAGGGACGCGCGGCGTGCGGCTGTCGGGCGGCCAGCGCCAGCGCATCGCCATCGCCCGCGCCGTGCTGCGCAACCCCGCCATCCTGCTGCTCGACGAGGCGACCAGCGCGCTCGACGCGGAAAGCGAGCTGGCGGTCCAGCAGGCGCTCGACCGGTTGATGAAGGGCCGCACGACCCTGGTGATCGCCCATCGCCTCGCGACCGTGCAGAAGGCCGATCGCATCGTCGTGGTCGACCACGGCCAAGTCGTCGACGTCGGCCGCCACGGCGATCTCGTCCGCCGCGACGGCCTCTACGCCCGGCTGGCCGAGCTGCAGTTCAACCTGTCCGCCGCGGCTGAATAAGCGTCGTTAGTCGATTGAAAAACCTCAGGAAATAGTGCCGGAGGCTGTGAAACTTGCTGGGGTAAAGTTTCACCTTAAGTCGGGACAGAATTCCCTTGAATATCAGCGGGATATTCCATAATCTTCAGCCATATTATTGACGCGTTTCGAGCACCAAAGGGTTCCTCCCATGTATCTCCATATCGAGTCGCAGAGGACCTTTCACCGCCCAGCCTTCAGCCGTCTGGCTGAATGGTGGCCGGCGGCCCTGATCGGCCTCGTTGCCCTGCTGGGCAGCCTTCCTGACGCCAACGCCGGGACGCTGCTGGGCCTCTAACCTCTACGTGAACTCCTCCAGCCGCTCCGAGTAGACGATCCGCGACGCGGCCTCGATCAGCGCCAAGTGCGTGAAGGCTTGGGGGAAGTTCCCGAGATGGCGGCCGGTCGCAACGTCGAACTCCTCGGCGTACAGCCCGAGCGGCGAGGCGATGCGCAGCAGCCGCTCCATCAGGTCGCGCGCACGCTGGACCTCGCCGATGATCGTGAGCGCAGAGACGAGCCAGAACGAGCAGATCAGGAACGTGCCCTCCTTGCCCGACAGACCATCGTCGGTCTCCTCGGTGCGATAGCGCAGCACGAAGCCGTGCTCGCTGAGATTGTCGGCAATGGCCAGCACCGAGCTGCGTAACCGCTCGTCGTTGGCGGGCAGGAAGCCCGTGATGGCCGCCAGCAGGGTCGAGGCGTCCAATGAATCGGTCTCATAGTGCTGACGCAGGACGCCCTTCTCGGTCAGTCCGTGGTCCAGGATATCGGCCCTGATCTCGTTGGCGATTGCCTGCCACTTCTTCGTCAGGTCGGGAGCGCCGCGGATCTCTGCCAGCCGGGCCGCCCGATCGAGGGCGACCCAGCTCATCAGCTTCGAGGAGACATAGTGCCGGGGAGCGCCGCGCGCCTCCCAGATGCCCTGGTCTGGCTCGCGCCACACCCGCGCGGCGCACTCGGCCTGCGACTGGACGATCGGCCATAGACGGCGGGGCAGTCGCTGGCTTCGCCGCGTATGCAGCAGGATGGATCCCAGCACGGCGCCGAAGACGTCGTTCTGGCGCTGGTCGAACGCGCCGTTGCCGATGCGGACCGGGCGCGCGCCGGCGTACCCGGAGAGGTCGTCGAGCGTGGACTCGGTGAGATCGCGGCGGCCGTCGATGCCGTACATGATCTGCAGGGCGCCGTCGTCGTTGGGCTTGAGATCGGCGACGAATTCCATGAACTCGTTGGCTTCCCAGTCGAGGTTAAGCCAGTGCAGCGCCTGCAGCGTGAACGTCGAATCGCGCATCCAGCAATAGCGGTAGTCCCAGTTGCGCTCGCCGCCGGGAGTCTCGGGCAGGGAGGTCGTGAGCGCGGCGACCGTGGCTCCTGTCGGAAGGTAGGTGAGCCCCTTGATGACGAGCGCCGACCGCATGATGAGGTATCGCCAGCGGTGATCGGGCATCCGGGCGTGGCCGAGCCAGGTGCGCCAGAAACGCGTCGTCGCCACCATGCGCGCGTTGGCGTCATCGACGGTCGCGGGGGAGGCGAGCCCCTCGGCCCAGGACAGCGAGCAATACATCTCCTCGCCGTTGGTCAGCATGTGGCGGCCACGCACGCTGTCGCCCTCGATGCCGAGAGGGATGTTGCTTTGCAGGCGAAGTCTCTGGTCGCCGGCGACCGCATCGGCCACCCGATTGTTGCCCTCGAGCAGGGTCCACTTTGCCGATGTGCGGCCGTAGTCGAAGACCGGATCGCAGGCCAACTCGATCTCGACCTGGCCCTCGATGCATTGCACGGTGCGGACGAGCATATGGTCGGCGCCGTCGTCGGCCGGCGGTCGGGTGTACGGCGTCACGCGATCCTCGCCGATGCGCGGCCCCATGGTGAGGGCGTCGCGCACCACCACCCACCCGCCGCGCGTGTTCCACGTCGTGACCAGCGTGTTGGTTCCCGGTTCATAGTGGCGCGAGTTGGGGACGGTCGCGCCGAAGGGCGCCAGCCGGAAGCTGCCGGCCTGGCGGTCGAGCAGGGCGGCAAACACACTGGGTGAATCGAACCTCGGCACACAGAGCCAATCGACCGACCCGTCCGGGGCGACGAGCGCGCCGGTATGGCAGTTCGACAGGAACGCGTAGTCGGCGATCGCGGGAAACGGGGAGGGCGCGGCCGCGCTTTGTGCGGCAGGCTCGGTCATGACGGCCACGGCCCACTCGAGCCATCGTTGCCGGTCTCGATCATGATGTTTCTCCCCCAGCCTTGCCGACTCGGCCGTCATGCAAGTCGGCGCTCCCGCTCAGAGTCAAGCCCGTCACTAAGGTTAGTCGCTCGGCAACAAAAGACCCAGTATTCTGGGGCAGATGCTCGAGGTCACTTTCGCGACGCCGGCTGTTCGAAAGACGTTTGTCTTTGGCATGCCGTTCGCGCATGGTGCCCCCGGGGGGCGTCGAAGCTGCGATGGAAAGTGCTGCATGACACAGCCTCACCCGCTCGTTTTCCTGGTCGACGTTGACAACACGCTGGTCGACAACGACGGGATCCAACAGGACCTGAAGGATCATCTGGAGCGGACCTATGGCGTCGCGGCGCGCGATCGCTATTGGCGGATCCTGGAGGATCTGATGGTGGAGCTGGGCTACCGCGATTATATCGGCGCCCTCCAGAAGTTCCGCGTCGAGCACCCGCGCGAGATGGAACTGCTGGCGATGTCCTCCTACCTCATGGACTACCCTTTCGCCGAGCGGCTCTACCCGAACGCCCTCGAGGTGCTGAAGCGCCTGCGTAGCCTGGCCCCGACCGCGATCCTGACGGACGGCGATGTCGTCTTCCAGCCGCGCAAGGTCGAGCATGCGGGCCTGGCCAAGGTCGCGGATGGAAACGTGCTGATCTACATTCACAAGGAAGAGGCCCTGGAAGACGTCGAGCGGCGCTTTCCGGCCGAGCACTACGTTCTCGTCGACGACAAGTTGCGCATCCTGGACGCGGTCAAGAAGATCTGGGGAGAGCGCGTGACGACGGTGTTGCCACGCCAGGGCCAGTACGCGCATGACGCAAAGGTGATCAGCGCCTTGCCGCCAGCGGACGTGACGATCGAACATATCGGGGATTTGCTCCAGTACGACTTGGCGCGGCTGCGCACAGCCGCCTTAAACCCAGCCTGAAGGTGACGCGATGAAATCAACCCAGAAGCTGCACGACGTCGGCCAGAGCCTGTGGCTCGACAACATCACCCGCGAGCTGCTGAACAGCGGCACGCTGAAACGCTACATCGACGACCTCTCGGTGACCGGGCTCACCTCGAACCCGACGATCTTCGACAATGCGATCAAGAACAGCGCCATGTACGACGAGGACGTGTCGCGCTCGGCATCCTCTGCCAAGTCGGCCGAGGATTTGTTCTTCCCGCTGGCGCTCGCGGACCTGACGCGTGCTGCCGACCTGTTCCAGCCGGTCTTTGCCCGGACCGATGGCGTGGACGGCTGGGTGTCACTCGAAGTTTCGCCGCTCCTGGCGCACGACACCAAGAGCACGCTCGCGGCTGCGGTCGACCTTCACAAGCGCGCCGGCAAGCCCAACCTCTTCATCAAGATTCCCGGCACCCCGGAAGGGCTGCCCGCCATCGAGGAGGCGATCTTCGCCGGCGTGCCGGTCAACGTCACGCTGTTGTTCTCGCGCGAGCAATACGTCGCGGCAGCCGAAGCCTACCTGCGCGGCGTCGAGCGCCGGATCGCGGCCGGTCTCAACCCGGCCGTCGCCTCGGTGGCCTCGCTCTTCATCAGCCGCTGGGACGTCGCCGTCGCCGGCAAGGTTCCGACAGAGCTCACCAACCGGCTCGGCATCGCCATCGGCCAGCGTACCTACAAGGCCTATCTCGAATTGCTCGCCACGCCGCGCTTCCAGCGCGCGGCCAACAGCGGCGGCCGAGCCCAGCGCCTGCTGTGGGCCAGCACCGGCACCAAGGACCCGAAGGCCTCCGACGCCCTTTATGTGAAGGCGCTCGCCGCGCCCTTCACGATCAACACCATGCCCGAAGGTACCCTGAAAGCGTTCGCCGACCACGGCGAGGTCGGCCAGGCGCTGGCACCGGACGGCGGCGACTGCGAAAAGGTTCTCGCGAGCTTCACCAAGGCGGGGATCGACATCGATGCGCTCGCCAAGCGGCTGCAGGACGAGGGTGCTGCGTCGTTCGTGAAGTCCTGGAACGACCTGATGGAGCGCATCGATTCCAAGCGCGTCCAGATTCGCAAGGCAAGCTGAGGAAAAATCAATGAGCGTACCGGCTTTGCACCTGCGCCCGGCCTGGGCGTTGCTGAAGAAGCATCACCAGAAGATCAAGCGGACCCGCCTGAAGCAGCTCTTCGCCAAGGATCGCGAGCGCGGCCAGCGACTCGTGGTCGAAGCCGCCGGAGTCTATTTCGACTATTCCAAGAACCGCATCACCGACGAAACCCTGGCCTTGCTGTTCCAGCTTGCCCAGGAGTCGGGCTTGCGTGAGCACATCGACGCCATGTTCCGCGGCGAGCAGATCAACACCTCGGAGAAGCGCGCGGTGCTTCACGTCGCCCTGCGCGCGCCGCGAGGCGCTTCGATCATGCATGACGGCCAGAACGTCGTCCCCGAGGTTCATGCCGTCCTCGACAAGATGGCCGCGTTCGCCGATCGCCTGCGCAGCGGCGACTGGAAGGGTCACACCGGAAAGCGCATCCGCAACGTGATCAACATCGGAATCGGCGGCTCGGACCTGGGCCCGGTGATGGCCTACGAAGCGCTCAGGCACTACAGCGAACGATCGATGACCTTCCGCTTCGTATCCAATGTCGACGGCACGGATTTCGCCGAGGCGGTACATGGCCTCGATGCGGCGGAAACGCTGTTCATCGTCTCGTCCAAGACCTTCACCACGCTCGAGACCATGACCAACGCGCACACCGCGCGGGACTGGCTGCTGGCCGGCCTCGGCGGCGAGCAGGCCGCCACGGCCAGGCATTTCGTCGCCGTCTCCACCAACGCCCAGGAGGTGACGAAGTTCGGCATCGACACCGCCAACATGTTCGGCTTCTGGGACTGGGTCGGCGGGCGCTATTCGATGGATTCGGCCATCGGGCTCTCGACCATGCTCGCCATCGGGCCGGACAATTTCCGCGCCATGCTGGGCGGCTTCCACGAGATCGACGAGCATTTCCGCACGGCGCCGTTCGAGCGCAACCTGCCGGTGCTGATGGGCCTGCTCGCCCTCTGGTACAACAACTTCTTCGGCGCCCAGACCGTCGGCGTGTTCCCCTACGAGCAGTACCTGAAACGCTTTCCCGCCTATCTCCAGCAGCTCACCATGGAGAGCAACGGCAAGCATGTGATGCTCGACGGCCAGCCGGTGGACTACGACACCGGCCCGATCTACTGGGGCGAGCCTGGCACCAACGGGCAGCACTCCTTCTACCAGCTGATCCACCAGGGGACGCGCCTGATCCCCTGCGACTTCATCGCCTTCGCCCACACGCTCAACCAGGTCGGCCGGCATCACGACATGCTGCTGGCCAACGTCTTCGCCCAGACCGAGGCGCTGGCTTTCGGCAAGACCGTCAAGCAGGTCAAGGCCGAGGGCACGGCCGACTGGCTCGTGCCGCATCGGCTGTTCGAGGGCAATCGTCCGTCGAACACCATCCTGCTCGATGAATTGACGCCGGCCGCGCTCGGCAAGCTGGTGGCGCTCTACGAGCACAGCGTCTTCACCCAGGGCACGATCTGGCAGATCGATTCCTTCGACCAGTGGGGCGTCGAGCTCGGCAAGGCGCTGGCCCAGCGCATCATCCCCGAGCTCGAGGACGCGGCCGAACCCAAGCTCAAGCATGACAGCTCGACCAACGCCCTGATCCGCCGCTATCGCAAGATGAAGGGGCGTGCCTGATGCCGCGGGGATACGATCGGCCACTCTACATCCAGCCGTTCGATCACCGCGGTTCCTTCCAGAGCGGGCTGTTCGGTTATAAGTCGCCGCTCAGCGACGCCCAGACTGCCGAAATCGCCGGCGCCAAGCAGATCATCTATGACGGCTTCCGCGCGGCGCTGGCCGGCGGCGCGCCGGCCGACAAGGCTGGTATCCTGGTCGACGAGCAGTTCGGCGCCGCGATCCTGCGCGACGCGAGGGCCAACGGCATTACGACCGCCTGTCCGGCGGAGAAGAGCGGACAGGAGGAGTTCGACTTCGAGTACGGCGAGGATTTCGCGCGCCATATCGAGGCCTTCGACCCGACCTTCTGCAAGGTGCTGGTGCGCTACAACCCCGAGGGCGACCGCGCACTGAACCAGCAGCAAGCAGCCCGCCTGAAGCGCCTCTCCGACTACCTGGCGGGTGCGAAGCGCAGCCACTTCATGTTCGAATTGCTGGTGCCGGCAGAAAAGGCCCAGCTCGATGCGCTCAAGGGCGACAAGAAGGCCTACGATCTGCAGGTCCGGCCGCGTCTGATGGTGGAGGCCATCCGCGAACTGCAGAAGGCCGGCGTCGAACCCGACCTCTGGAAGATCGAAGGCCTCGATCGCCGCGAGGATTGCGAGGCGGTGGTCGCGGCGGCGCGGGCCGGCGGCCGCGACCATGTCGGCTGCATCGTGCTCGGCCGCGGCGAGAACGATCAGAAGGTGCGCGAGTGGCTCGGCACCGCCCGCAAGGTGCCGGGCTTCATCGGCTTTGCCGTCGGCCGCACCGTCTTCTGGGATCCGCTTGTCGATTGGAAAGCCGGGAAGGCGACGCGCGAGCAGGCGGTCGCCCGGATCGCCAGCCGCTATCGCGAGTTCGTCGACCTCTTCGAAGGGAAGTGACCATGCAGTTGGGAATGATCGGCCTTGGCCGGATGGGTGCGAACATGGTGCGCCGCCTTTTGAAGGGCGGCCACGAATGCGTGGTGTTCGACATGTCGCCCAAGGCGGTGGCGGAGCTGGTGAAGGAGAAGGCGGTCGGCACCGGCTCGCTGGCGGAATTCGTCAAGACGCTCAGCAAGCCGCGCGCGGTCTGGCTGATGGTCCCGGCGGGCGTCGTCGACAAGACCATCGCCGATCTGGCGCCGCACCTCGAGCCCGGCGACATCCTGATCGACGGCGGCAACTCCTACTACATTGACGATATCCGCCGCGCGAAGGAGCTGGCGCCGAAGTCCATCCACTATGTCGATGTCGGCACCAGCGGCGGCGTCTGGGGCCTCGAGCGCGGCTACTGCATGATGGTCGGTGGCGAGACCGACACGGTGAAGCGCCTGGAACCGATCTTCGCCACCCTGGCGCCCGGCCGCGGCGACATCGCGCGCACCCCGGGGCGCGAGAAGGCGGGCGGCACGGCCGAGCAGGGCTGGCTGCATTGCGGGCCCAACGGCGCCGGCCACTTCGTCAAGATGGTGCATAACGGCATCGAGTACGGCGTCATGGCGGCCTATGCCGAGGGCATGGCGGTGCTCAAGGCGGCCAATATCGGCAAGCGCACCGGCAAGGTCGACGCCGAGACCACGCCGCTGCGCGATCCCGAGCACTACCAGTACGATCTCAACTTGCCCGACATTGCCGAACTGTGGCGACGCGGCAGCGTCATTGCCTCGTGGCTGCTCGACCTGCAGGCCGCGGCGCTGATCGAGGATCCGAACCTGGCGAAGTTCGCCGGCCGGGTGTCCGATTCCGGCGAGGGCCGCTGGACGATCAAGGCGGCGATCGACGAGGGCGTGCCGGCGCACGTCCTGTCATCGGCGCTCTACGAGCGCTTCAGCTCGCGCGGCGAGGCGGATTTCGCCGACAAGCTCCTGTCGGCCATGCGCTACGAGTTCGGCGGGCATATCGAGAAGCCGGCGGGGTCGTGATGCGCGGAGTCTGAACTCATGCTCCTCTCCCCCGCTAGGGGGAGAGGTTGGGTGAGGGGGTTACGGACGGCCTTCGAAGCCCCCTCACCTAGCCTCTCCCCCTAGCGGGGGAGAGGAATCCGAATCGTGTTGGTGGAAGACGCTAGTGACGGAGACCATGAGTATGACCCAGGACGAGCTCGACCAACTCGCCATCAACACCATCCGCACGCTATCGATCGATGCGGTCCAGCAGGCGAAGTCGGGTCATCCCGGCACACCGATGGCGCTGGCGCCGCTGGTCTACACCCTGTGGAACCGGATCCTGAACTTCGATCCGAAGGACCCGATCTGGCCCGGTCGCGACCGCTTCGTCCTGTCCAACGGCCACGCCTCGATGCTGCTGTGGTCGATGCTGTTCCTGACGCGCACCCAGGCCGTGAACGCCGACTATGAGAACCTGGGCAAGCCCTCGGTCTCGCTCGACGACATTCGCCGTTTCCGGCAGATCGACAGCAAGGCGCCGGGCCATCCGGAATATCACTGGGTATCGGGGGTCGAGACCACGACGGGTCCGCTGGGGCAGGGCATCGCCACCAGCGTCGGCATGGCGATCGCGCGCAAGTGGCTGGCCAGCCGCTACAACAAGCCGGGCTTCGATCTGTTCGACTACAACGTCTACGCCATCTGCGGCGACGGCTGCCTGATGGAAGGCGTGGGCTCGGAGGCGGCGTCGCTCGCCGGGCACCTTCAGCTCGACGACCTGTGCTGGATCTACGACAACAACCACATCACCATCGAGGGCAAGACCAGCATCACCTTCACCGAGGATATCGCCGCGCGCTTCCAAGCCTATCGCTGGAACGTGCTGCGCGTCGGCGACGCCAACGACCTGGGCCGCATCGAGGACGCGCTGGAGGTGTTCGCCAAGACCACGGACCGGCCGACGCTGATCATCCTCGACAGCCACATCGGCTATGGCGCGCCGCACAAGGTCGACACCGCGGCGGCCCACGGAGAACCGCTGGGCGACGACGAGGTCAAGCTCGCCAAGCGCGCTTATGGCTGGCCGGAGGATGCCAAGTTCCTGGTGCCCGACGGGGTGATGGACGCCTTCGACAAGGGCATCGGCGCGCGCGGCGCCGAGGCGCGGCGGCGCTGGGAGGCGCTGTTCGCCGACTACCGCAAGCAGTTCCCGGAGCTCGCCGCCGAGATCGACCAGATGCAGCGCCGCGAGCTGCCCAAGGGGTGGGACAAAAACCTGCCGAGCTTCAAGGCAGATCCCAAGGGCATCGCCGGCCGCGACGCCTCGGGCGAGGTGCTGAACGTGCTCGCCCAGAACATCCCCTGGTTCCTCGGCGGCTCGGCCGACCTCGGCTCGTCCAACAAGACGACGCTGAAATTCGCCGGCGCCGGCGACTTCGAGCCCGGCAGCCCGGGCGGCCGCAATTTCCATTTCGGCATCCGCGAGCACGCCATGGCGGCAGCCGTCAACGGCATGTCGCTGTCCAAGCTCAGGGCCTTCGGCGCGACCTTCTTCATCTTCAGCGACTATGCCCGGCCGGCGATCCGGCTGAGCGCCCTCATGGAGCTGCCGACCATTTTGGTCTTCACTCATGACGCCATGGGCGACGGCGAGGATGGCCCGACGCATCAGCCGGTCGAGCAGTTGGTCTCGTTGCGCGCCATCCCCGGCCTGGTGGTGCTGCGGCCGGCCGATGCCAACGAAGTCGTCGAGGCCTATCGCTATATCGTGCAGCTCCGTCATCAGCCCGCGGTGCTCGCCCTGTCCCGTCAGCCTCTGCCGACGTTCGACCGCGGCAAGTACGCCTCGGCAGCGGGTGTCGCGCGCGGTGCCTATGTCATGGCAGATGCGCCGGGCGGGCCGCCCGAGATCATCCTCATCGCGTCCGGCAGCGAGGTCTCGCTGATCGTCGAGGCGCACGAGGCGCTGACGGCCAAGGGCATCCGCTCGCGCGTCGTCTCGATGGCCTCATGGGACATCTTCGAGCACCAGCCCCAGTCCTATCGCGAGGAAGTGCTGCCGCCCGGCGTGAGGGCGCGGCTCGCCGTTGAGCAAGCATCGGCATTGGGTTGGGAGCGCTACGTCGGCGATCAGGGCCGGGTCATCGGCATGAAGGCCTTCGGTGCCTCCGCGCCGCTCAAGGAGCTGCAGCGCAAGTTCGGCTTCGAGCCCGACAAGGTCGTCGCGGCGGCCTTGGACATGCTCGGGCGCAAGTGAGATCGGCGGGGAGGAAGCAGAAGCCATGGTGAACACCACACCCAAGGCCGTGGCGAAGGCCGAGACGGTGCCCGTCGCGCCGCCCTGCGCCATGGTGATCTTCGGCGCCGGAGGCGACCTGACCAAGCGCCTGGTCACGCCGGCGCTCTACAATCTCGTCACCGCCAAGCGGCTGCCCGATGGCTTCCGGCTGGTCGGCGTCGACCACGGCAACAGGACGGTGGACGACTGGCGCAAGACCCTGACCGACATGATGAACGAATTCGTCGCCAAGGGTGGCGGCGAGTTCCAGGCCGACCGTATCGACGAGACGGCCTGGAAATGGCTGACCGACCGCATGACCTATCTGCAGGGCGACTTCGAGGACCCGCAAACCTACAGCCGCCTCAAGGACCATCTTGCGGGCCTCGACAAGACGGCCGGCACGGCGGGCAACCATCTCTTTTATCTCGCCGTCGCCGAGCGCTTTTTCAGCGTCGTCGTCGCCGCCCTCGGGGCGGCGGACATGGTCAAGGAAGAGAACGGACAATGGCGGCGCGTCGTCGTCGAGAAGCCGTTCGGGCGTGACCTGCCCTCGGCCAAGGCGCTCAACGCCGCGATCCTGAAGACGCTGCAGGAGCATCAGATCTATCGAATGGACCATTTCCTCGGCAAGGAGACGGTCCAGAACATCATGGCGCTGCGCTTTGCCAACGGCCTGTTCGAGCCGCTGTGGAATCGCCAGCATATCGACCACGTCCAGATCACCGCCTCAGAGACGGTCGGCGTCGAGCGGCGCGGCAAGTTCTACGAGCAGACCGGCGCGCTGCGCGACATGGTGCCCAATCACATGTTCCAGCTGCTGGCGCTGACGGCCATGGAGCCGCCGATCTCCTTCGATGCCGAGGCCGTCCGCAGCAAGAAGGCGGAAGTCATCCAGGCCATACGTCCGGTGAAATGGCCGACGAGGGACGCCGTGCGCGGCCAGTACGGTGCCGGCACCGTGCTGGGCAAGCAGGCCCAGGCTTATCGCAGCGAGCCCAACGTTGCCCCCGAGTCGAACACCGAGACCTACATCGCCTGGAAGCTGCAGATCGACAACTGGCGCTGGGCCGGGGTGCCCTTCTACCTGCGCACGGGAAAGTATCTCAGGCGGCGCTGGACCGAAGTCGCCATCCGCTTCCACCAGGCGCCTTACACGCTGTTCCGCGGCACGCACGTCGAGCAGATGAATCCCAACTGGATGATCCTGCGAATCCAGCCCGATGAAGGCATCGCGCTTCAGTTCGCCGCCAAGCGTCCCGGCCCCACGGTGACGCTGGGCAACGTCAGCATGGACTTCGCCTACAAGACCTATTTCGCCTCGGCGCCCAATACCGGCTACGAAACGCTGATCTATGACTGCATGATCGGCGACGCGACTCTGTTCCAGCGCGCCGACAACATCGAGGCCGGTTGGCGCGCGGTTCAGCCGATCCTGGACTTCTGGGCGAACAACCCTGCCAAGGATCTTGCGACCTATGCCGCGGGCAGCGACGGCCCGGCGGCGGCCGACGAATTGCTGGCGCGCGCCGGACGTGCCTGGCGCCCACTCGAATAAGCTCCACAGAGGTCACGATGGCAGAGAAGCGAAAGATCTCCCTGGTGCTGGCGGACGTGGACGGCACGCTCGTCACCGAACAGAAGGTTCTGACCAAACGCGCCCAGGCCGCCGTGCACAGCCTGCGCGGGGCCGGCATCCGCTTCGCCGTCACCAGCGGCCGGCCGGCCAAGGGCATGGCCATGCTGGTGGAGCCGCTTCAGATCGATACGCCGATTTCCGGCTTCAACGGCGGGCTCGTCGTCAAGCCGGACTTCACGATCATCGACCAGAAGACGGTACCGGCCGATATCGCCGCAAGCGCGATCGAGCTGCTGCGCGCTCACGGCCTCGATGTCTGGGTCTATCGCGGCAATGACTGGTTGGTTGGCAAGGCCGATGGGCCGCACGTCGAACACGAGGCCTGGACCGTCAAGTTCTCGCCGAAGGTCGTGGCGGATGTCGCCGAGAAGCTCGATCAGGTTTCCAAGATCGTCGGTGTCAGCGACGACCACGACAAGGTTCAGCAGTGCGAGGCCGACGCCAAGGCGGCCTTCGGGCCGCGCGCCACGGCCAACCGCTCGCAGCCCTACTACCTCGACATCACCAACAAGGACGCCAACAAGGGCGCGGTCGTGGAGTTCCTGTCGCGACACCTCGGAGTGCCGGCTGCGGAGATCGCCACCATCGGCGACCAGCCCACCGACGTGCCGATGTTCCAGCGCTCGGGCTTCAGCATCGCCATGGGCAATGCGTCCGATCAGGTCAAAGGGCAGGCCAGCGCCGTCACCGACTCCTACAACGACGAAGGCTTCGCCAAGGCGATGGAACGGTACATCCTATGAACGGCCGCATCGAAGTCCTTGCCGATCCGCCGGCCCTCGCGCGTCACGTGGCCGAGTGGATGACAGCGGCGGCCCTGGCGGCCAAAGGCACCTTCCGGGTGTCGCTTTCCGGCGGATCGACTCCCAAGGCGCTGTTCGCGCTGCTCGCCTCCGGTGACTTCGTTGGACGTTTCCCCTGGGCGAAAGTCTCCTGGTACTGGGGCGACGAGCGGTTCGTTCCCCACGATCATCCGGAGAGCAATTACCGGATGACGCGCGAGGCGATGCTGAGCAAGGCGCCGGTGCCGCCGGGAAACGTCCATCCTGTGCCGGCCGATGGCACGCCGGAGGAGGCCGCGTCGCGCTACGAGCAGACCTTGAAGGCAGCCTATGGCGCCGAGGCGCTGGATCCGGAGCGGCCGATGTTCGACATCACCCTGCTGGGGCTTGGCCCCGACGGTCATACCGCCTCGTTGCTGCCGGGCGAACCGGTGCTGCAGGAGCGCAAGCGCTGGGTCGCCGCCGTCTCGCACGGCCGGCCGGAAGTCCGCATCACCATGACCTACCCGGTGATCGAGAGCAGCCGCCAGGTGGCCTTCCTGGTGGCGGGCCAGGAGAAGGCCGCGATCTTCAAGACGATCCGCGCCGGCGGCAGCGACGTGCCGGCAGCCCGTGTCAGGCCGGTCGGCGACCTCGTCTGGTTCGTCGATCGTGCCGCGGCGGGCGAGGGCTGACTATGAATTCATTCATTGCTGGGGGCGCGCCACTCCAGTGGCGCGTCATATTCGGACCGCGGGCCTCCGGCCCGCTCATGACTCATGAGGCGGGCCAGAGGCCCGCGGTCCGAATCATGAGCATGACGCGCCACTGGAGTGGCGCGCCCCCAGCGGTCTGAGATCATGGCCGGCCCCATCCTCATTGCGCCCTCGGTCCTGTCGGCCGACTTCGCGCGCCTGGGAGAGGAAGTGCGCGCCGTCGATGCCGCCGGTGCCGATTGGATCCATGTCGACGTGATGGACGGCCGTTTCGTTCCCAACATCACCATCGGCCCGGTCGTGCTAAAAGCCATTCGCCGCTCGACGGCAAAGCCGCTCAACGTCCATCTGATGATCGTCGAGCCCGAGCGCTATGTCGCGGCCTTCGCCGACGCCGGCGCCGATCACCTGCTGGTCCAGGCCGAGCCCGGCTCCACCATCCATCTGCATCGCGTGCTCGGCCAGATCCGCGCGCTCGGCAAGAAGGCGGGCGTCGTGGTCGACCCGGCGAGCCCGCCGGAACTCGTCGAGTACGTCCTGCATCTCTGTGACATCATCCTGGTGATGACGGTCAATCCCGGATTCGGCGGGCAGTCCTTCCTGCCCGAAATGCTGCCCAAGATCCGGCGCATCCGCGAGATGTGCGCCCAACGCGGCCTCGATCCGGTGATCGAGGTCGATGGCGGCGAGAACGCCACGACGGCACGACAGGCGGCCGCGGCCGGCGCCACCGCGATCGTCGCCGGCTCGGCGATCTTCGACACGAAGGATTACAAGGCCGCCATTGCCGCGATCCGCGCCAGCGCCACCGCGGGCGCCGCCAAGCCATGAGCGCCGCCGCCGACGCGGATCGCGATGCGCTGAAGCGTGCGGCGGCGGAGGCGGCGGTCGAGCTGGTCGAGGACGGCATGATCGTCGGGCTGGGCACCGGCTCGACGGCGGCGTTCGCGGTCGAGGCGCTGGCCCGGCGGCATCGAGAGGGTCTGCGCTTCGTCGGCATTCCGACGTCGGAGCGAACCGCGGCGCAGGCGAGGGCGGCCGGCATCCCGCTGTCCTCCTTCGCAGAGCATCGCCAGATCGACCTCACGATCGACGGCGCCGATGAGGTCGAACGCGGTACCTTGAACCTGATCAAGGGACTGGGCGGCGCCCTGCTGCGCGAGAAGATCGTCGCCAACGCCAGCCGGCGCCTCGCCATCGTCGTCGACGGCGCCAAGCTGGTCGATCGGCTGGGCACGCACGCCCCGGTGCCGGTCGAAGTCGTTACCTTCGGGATGGAAGTCACGCGGGCGGCTCTGGAAGTGTTCGCCGCAGAGGTGCGGCCCCGCCTGACGCCGGCGGGCGACATGTTCGTCACCGACGGCGGCAACCGCATTCTCGACTGCCACTTCGCCGGCTCCATCGCCGATCCGGCGCGGCTCGAAGACCGCATCCGCCGCGTCGTCGGCGTGGTCGAGAGCGGCCTGTTCATCGGCCGCGCCGACCCGGTGTTCGTCGCCGACGGCCAGGGCGTCCATCGTCTCGACAGCGCGCGCGCCCATCGCGGCCGTCCGCCGGTCCTGGTGGTCATGGGCGTATCGGGCGCCGGCAAGTCGACCGTCGCGGGGGAGCTCGTGGCCCGCCTGGGCTGGCCTTTCGAGGAGGGCGATGCGCTGCATCCCGAGGTCAACGTTGCCAAGATGCATGCCGGGATCGCGCTGACCGATGCCGACCGTCAGCCCTGGCTCGAAAGCGTGGCCGCCTGGATCGACGGTCAGCGTGCCAGGAAACAGCCGGGCATCATCACCTGCTCCGCCCTCAAGCGGTCGTATCGCCGGATCGTCATCGGCGACCGGCCGGAAGTTCGGTTGGTCTATCTTCGCGGCAGCCGCGATGTCATGGCCGAACATCTGGCGGGACGCAGCGGCCACTTCATGCCGGCGAGCCTGCTGCAAAGTCAGATCGATACCCTGGAGGAACCCGGACCGGACGAAGAGCCTCTGATTGTCGATGTCGGGCGGCCCGCCGGCCAGGTCGCCGAGGAGATCATTCGCCTGCTCGGCACATCCGCGACGGTGCGCCCGCACGGCTAGCGACAGGAGAGCTGATCGATGCCTGCGACGATCACCCCTGAAGAGCAACGCCTTACCGAGGCGAACGAGCGCCGGCAGGCCTGGCGCAAATGGGGCCCCTATGTGAGCGAGCGCCAGTGGGGCACGGTGCGTGAGGACTACAGCGCCGAGGGCGACGCCTGGAACTACCTCCCCCACGACCACGCGCGCAGCCGTGCCTATCGCTGGGGCGAGGACGGGATCGGCGGGTTTTGCGACGCCAAGCAACAGCTCTGCCTGGCCGTCGCGCTGTGGAACGGCAAGGACCCGATCCTGAAGGAGCGCATGTTCGGGCTCAGCAACCGAGAAGGCAATCACGGCGAGGACGTCAAGGAGCTCTACTACTATCTCGATGCGGCGCCGACCTACAGCTACGCCCGCATGCTCTACAAATATCCGCAGGCGGCGTTTCCCTACGACCTGCTGGTGCAGGAAAACGCACGGCGCGACAGGCGGCAGCCCGAATTCGAGATCATCGATACCGGCATCTTCGACGCCGACCGCTATTTCGATGTCGATATCGAATATGCCAAGGCGGACGTCGACGACATCCTGCTGCGGGTGACCGTCACCAATCGCGGTCCCGAGGAAGCAGCGATTCACGTGCTGCCTCAGGTCTGGTTCCGCAACACCTGGAGCTGGTTCACCGACCGGCCCAAACCTTCCCTCGAGCGCGCCGGCGACCATGTCGTGGTCAGGCATCAGACGCTCGGCGCCTATGCGATCCACTTCGATGGGCCGGACGAGATCAGGTTCTGCGAGAACGAGACCAACGCCGCAAAACTATACGGGAGCGAAGAGACGAGGCATTTGTACAAGGACGGCTTCAACGACTACCTGGCGGGCGGAGCCAAGGACGCGGTCGGTTCGCACAAAGGCACCAAGGCAGCCGGCATCTATCGGCGCACTGTTGCGGCAGGCGCCAGCATCACCATCCAGGTCAGGCTGAGCCTGGGCCCACCGAAGCCCGCACCCTTCGATCATTTCGAGCGGATCTTCAACCTGCGCAAAAGCGAAACGGATGCCTTCTACAACAAGCTGCAGAGCAAGGTGCTGGACGAGGACCTCCGCCGCATCCAGCGCCAGGCGTTCGCGGGCGTCCTGTGGTCGAAGCAATTCTTCTACTACGACGTCACGGAGTGGCTCGACGGTGACCCGGCGCAACCCAGACCCGCCGGCGCCCGTCATGGCGGACGCAACAGCGGGTGGGTTCATGCGACCATGGAAGACGTCATCTCGATGCCGGACAAATGGGAGTTCCCCTGGTTCGCGGCCTGGGACTGGGCGTTTCATCTGGTCACGCTCGCCTGTCTCGATCTCGAGGACGCCAAGCATCAACTGATCCTGCTCGGCCAGTCCTGGTACATGCATCCCAACGGGCAGCTGCCCGCCTACGAATGGAACTTCAGCGACGTCAATCCGCCCGTGCAGGCCTGGGCGGCGTTGCGCCTCTACGAGGAGGAGCGGAAGCGCAGCGGCAAAGGCGATCGGAAGTTTCTCGAGCGGGTCTTCACCAAGCTGCTGCTCAATTTCACCTGGTGGGTGAACCGCAAGGATCCGCGTGGCCTGAACGTCTTCGAAGGCGGCTTTCTAGGCATGGACAATATCGGCGTGTTCGATCGCTCCGCGCCGCTGCCGGTCGACGGCATGCAGGTGCAGTCCGACGGGACGTCGTGGATGGCGATGTACAGCCTGAACATGCTGCGCATCGCCATCGAACTGGCGCAGGAAGACGACGCCTACCAGGACATCGCGACCAAGTTCTTCGAGCACTTCCTGATGATCGGCGGTGCGATGACCAACCTCGGCGGCAAGGGCCTGAGCTTGTGGGACGACACCGACGATTTCTTCTACGACTGGCTGGTCATGAGCAACGGCGAGGCGACACCGCTGCGCGTGCGCTCGCTGGTCGGCCTGATTCCAGGGTTCGCCGTCGAGACCATAGAAGCCGACTTGCTGAAGAATCTCCCATCATTCACCCGGCAGCGGGACTGGTATTTGCGCTACCGTCCAAAGCTTGCGGTCCTGGTTTCCCGCGTGAACACGCCGGGCGCCGACGACACGCGCCTGCTCGCCATCGCCCGCGCCTACCGCGCGACCAAGGTGTTGGGACGCGTCCTGGACAAGAGCGAATTCCTGTCGGACTACGGGATTCGCTCGCTGTCGCGGTACTATCTCGACCACCCCTACGTCTTCGAGAGCGGCAGCTTTCGCTCCTCCGCGGTCAGATACGTCCCAGCCGAATCGGACAGCGATCTCTTCGGCGGGAATTCAAATTGGCGCGGGCCGATCTGGATGCCGTTCAACTACCTGTTCATCGAAAGCCTGAACAAGTTCGGCAAGTTCTATGGCGATGATTTTCGCGTGGAATACCCGGTCGGGTCGGGCGCGATGCTGTCGCTGAAAAAGGTCGCCGATGAAGTGCGCAACCGCCTGATCAACATCTTCCGGCGCGACGACAAGGGGCGACGGGCCGTCTTCGGCACCTACGAGAAGATGCAGACCGATCCGCACTTCAAGGACTACCTGCTGTTCCACGAGTACTACGACGGCGACACCGGCCGCGGCCTGGGCGCCTCGCACCAGACGGGGTGGAGCGCCTTGGTCGCCAACATGATTGCCGAGCTGCATGAATAGGGAAGGGCTGTTCGAGATCAACACAAGGGTTTGGCTTTGGCGGCTGTCGCAGGAGGCCGGAAAGCCGGTCACCCTTGCCACCGTCGACGATGCCATCCTGGATGATCTCGCGCGTCGCGGCTTCGACTGGATCTGGCTCTTGAGCGTGTGGCAGACGGGCGCGGCCAGCCGGGCCGTGTCGCGCGGCAACCCGGCCTGGCAGGAAGAGTTCCGGACGGCGCTGCCGGACCTGACGCAAGACGATATCTGCGGATCGGGCTTCGCCATCAGCGCCTACGAGGTCGATGACGCGCTGGGCGGCAAGGCGGCGCTGGCCGCGTTCCGCGCCCGGCTCGCCGCGCGCGGTCTGCGCCTCATGCTCGATTTCGTGCCCAATCACACCGCGCTCGATCATCCATGGACGAAGACGCATCCCGATTTCTATGTCCAGGGCAGCGATTATCGCGTCGAGACCGACCAGGGGTCGCGCCTCCTGGCCCATGGGCGCGATCCCAATTTCCCCGGCTGGCCGGACACGCTGCAGCTGAACTACGCCGAGCCGTCGCTGCAGGCGGCGCAGATGGCGGAGCTGCAGACGATCGCCGGGCAATGCGACGGCGTGCGCTGCGACATGGCGATGCTCGTGCTGCCGGACGTCTTCCGGCGTACCTGGGGCCTCGCGTCGGCGCCGTTCTGGCCGAAGGCGATCGCGGCCGTGCGCGACGCCCATCCTGGCTTCACGTTCATGGCCGAGGCCTATTGGGACCTCGAATGGGAATTGCAGCAGCAGGGTTTTAGCTACTGCTACGACAAGCGCCTCTACGATCGCCTTTGCCATTCCGATGCCGGCAGCATTCGTGCCCACCTGGGCGCGGGGCTCGACTATCAGGACCGGCTGGCGCGCTTCCTCGAGAATCACGACGAGCCGCGTGCCGCCGCGGTCTTTCCCTGGCTGCGGCACCAGGCGGCCGCCATTGTCACTTACTTTGCGCCGGGGCTGCGGTTCTTCCATCAGGGCCAGTTGGACGGTGCGCAAGTCCGAGTGCCCGTCCACCTGCGCCGAGCGCCGGCCGAAGCTCGCAGCGCCGACATTGCCTCCTTCTACGACAGGCTCCTGGCAACGCTGAGGACCGACGCCTTTCGCCATGGCGCCTGGTCAATGATCGCGCCGCAATCGGCTTGGGATGGCAATCCGACGGGACAGGACTTTGTTGCCTATGCGTGGCAGTCGTCGAGCGGCAGCCGTTACGTCGTCGTCGTCAACTATTCGGATCACCAGGGGCAGTGCCGTCTGCGGCTGCCCTTCGACGGTCTGGCCGGCCGCCAATTCCGTCTGGTCGATGTGATGGAAAGCGAGGTCTATTGGCGCGACGGCGGCGAGCTGGTCGAGCCCGGCCTCTACATCGATCTCGGCGCGTGGCGCTTCAACGTCTTCAGGCTGGATCCCGCATGACGTTCGCGATCCGCAGGCGAAGACGTTCGACTTCGTCGCGCAAAAGACGATGTATGGCGGCAAGCATGTCGCCGAGGGCGATACAATCTTCGTGTTCGCGAGCGAGAACGAGGGCGGACAGGGCCTCATCGCGCGCGGCGTCGTCACCTCGGCCAGGCCGATCGCGAAGAAGCCCGGCATTGCCCGGCAAACGCCGCGGGTAAGCCTCTCGATCAGGCGCACCGCCCTCGCGCGGCGAGCGCTCGGCCGGCGCGAGCTCAGGCATCTCACCGACTGGAACGACGGCGCACCGGGAACCGAGCTCAACTTCAAGTTCTACCGTCAGGCAACGAACAAGATCGTCGGCCTCTCGGATGAAGCAACGTCATTTCTGGCCTCGTTTTTCTCGACGGCTTGACTTGCCGTGCATGCAGACGCTCTAACGGTCGGCGGATGATCTCTCGCAGGAACGCTCTTTCGGGACTTGCGGCTGCCGCGGCGGCAGGGTGCAGCAGCCGCCAGGCGGCTTACCAAGGGCCGTCCCAGTATCCGATCGCACCGCCGGCGCCCGACCGCGCGTCGCTTGGATTGGATGCGGTGATCGACATCAGCCGCAGCGTGACCGTCTCCGACTTCCGGCGGGTGCGCCAGAGCAACATCCTCGGCGTCATCCATAAGGCGAGCGAAGGCGGCGACTATGCCGACACGGCCTACGCCCAGCGCCGCCCGCAGGCCGAGGCGGCGGGCCTGCTGTGGGGCGCCTATCACTTCGGCACCGGGCAGATGTCGGGCGAGCGCCAGGCGGCGTTCTTCTTGGCCCAGGCGCGGCCGGGGCCGCGGACGCTGCTCGCCCTCGACCTCGAGGCCAACGAGAACAATCCGTCGAACTCCATGCGGCTCGACCAGGCGGAAATCTTCGTCCAGGCGGTGGCCCAGGCGACGGGCCGGCTGCCGGTCGTGTACGTGCATCCGACCTGGGCCAATGGCGAGCCGCTGCCGAACTCCGGCCTCAGCCTGGGTGCAACGATCACGCCGGGCTCGCTCCTGGCGCGTTGCGGGCTGTGGGTCGCCGACTACCACGATTCGCCCGAGGTGCCGCTGGCCTGGGCGGCGAGCGGCTGGCGGCTCTGGCAGTATGCCGGCGACGAGAGCGCGGGCCGCCCGGCCTACGGCCAGACCACCATCGTGCAGGGCGTCAGCCACTGCGACCGCAACCTGTTCAACGGCGATGCCGACGCGCTTTACCGGTTCTGGGGTGCGGCCGGCGGGTCTTGAATCACGGCCCGGATTGGGCTTGATGGGATCGACGAAATAGGGAGAGGGGACGCCGATGCGACCGAACAAGATCAAGCAGATGTGGAAGGCCAACCAGTGCGTGACGCTGGGCTGGCTCTCGGTGGCGCACGGCTTCAGCGCCGAGGTCATGGCGCGCCAGGGCTTCGATGCCCTGTGCGTCGACCTGCAGCACGGCACGGCCGAGATGAAGGACGTGGCGCCGATGCTGCAGGCGATCTCGCAGACCGACACCGTGCCGGTGGTGCGCGTCGCCTGGAACGAGCCGGCCGCCATCATGAAGGCGCTCGACCTCGGCGCCTACGCCATCATCGTGCCGCTGGTGAACAATGCCGCGGAGGCGGCGCAAGCGGTGGCTGCCTGCCGCTATCCGCCGGTCGGCATGCGCTCGAACGGACCGGTGCGCGCTGTCCACTACGGCGGCGGCGATTACGTGGCCAATGCCAACAACGAGATCGTCGTCATGGCGATGATCGAGACCAAGGAGGGCATCGCCAACCTCGACGCCATCTGTGCCACCAAGGGCCTCGACGCCGTCTATATCGGTCCGGCCGATCTTTCGTTTGCCCTGGGATTGCCGCCGCGCGGCGACAATCCGGATCCGCTGCACATGGCGACCTGCGACAAGATCCTGGCGGCGGCGCACAAGGCCGGCATCAAGTGCGTCATGCATTGCGCCAGCGCCGCCTTCGCGGCGGGCGCGGTGAAGCGCGGTTTCGACATGGTGATGCTGACGTCGGACCTGTCGTGCATGATCGCCGGCGCAAAGATCCAGCTCGACGAGCTCAAGGCGAAGACGAAGGCGGCCTGAGGCCGGGTTGGCTACTCGACGAACGCCTTCTCCACGACGAACTCGCCCGGAACGGTCGTGCTGCCTTCGCTGAGTCCGGCGCCTTCGAACAGCGTGCGCAGGTCGGCCAGCATCTGCACGCTGCCGCACAGCATGAAGCGGTCGTCCTGCTTGCCGATCGGCGGCAGGCCGACGTCGTTTGCCAAGGTGCCGTTGGCGATCAGGTCGGTGATGCGGCCGCGGTTCTTGAACGGCTCGCGGGTGATGGTCGGATAGTAGACGAGCTTGTCGCGCACCATGTCGCCTAAAATCTCGTCGGCCGGCAATTCGTCGGCGAGCTTCGAGCGGTAGGCGAGGTCGCGCACCTGGCGGCAGCCATGGACCAGGATAACCTTCTCGAAGCGCTCGTAGACCTCCGGATCGCGCACCAGCGACAGGAAGGGGGCGAGTCCGGTGCCCGTGCCCAGCAGGTAGAGATTGCGGCCCGGCGTCAGGCTGTCGAGCAGCAGCGTCCCGGTGGCCTTGGCGCCGACCAGGATCTCATCGCCCGGCGCCAGGTCTTTCAGCCGCGACGTCAACTTGCCGTCCGGCACCTTGATGGAGAAGAACTCCAGCTCGTCGTCGTAGTGGGCGCTGGCGATCGAATAGGCGCGCAGCAGCGGCTTGCCGTCGATCCTGAGCCCGATCATCGTGAACTGCCCGCTGGCGAAGCGAAAACCTTTGTCGCGGGACGTCCTGAAGCTGAACAATTCTTCGGTCCAGTGATGGACCGACCGTACGATCTCGTTCCTCAACGCACTCAAAACACGCCTCCGCGGGCCGCGGCCCGGCTGTCATCGATCGATTGTGGGGATTGGCGGTGGCTCAGTCGGATATAGGAACGCTCACCGGAATTGCCAATGAGCGTTTGGCCGCACGGTTGTTATTTCCTCCCCACGCCTCGCGTGGGGAGGTGGCCCGTAGGGCCGGAGGGGTCATGAGCAACCGTGCTGCTGATGATGACCCCTCCGTCCGCTCCGCGGACACCTCCCCAGCTTCGCTGGGGAGGAATGACACTCACGCCTTGCCGTAGACAGAACGGGCCGCGTCCTCGCCGACCTTTCCGTTGCGCACATCTTCGCGCACCTGCTCGGCGGACCGCCCGCGCGGATCGCCATATCCGCCGCCGCCCGCGGTCTCGATGACCAGACGGTCGCCCTTGTGCAAGGTCGTGGCCGCCTTCGACGGGATGACCTCCTCGCCGCCGCCGGCCCGCCGGATGACCGAATGGGCCTTGGCGCCCTCCGACCCGCCGTCGAGACCGGGCGCGCTGAAGAAGTGCCGCTCGCCGCGATGCGACAGCGACACCTCACCGTCGAGGATTTCGTATTCGCGAACCACGCCGAGACCGCCGCGGAACGTGCCGGCGCCGCCCGAATTCGTCCGGAGCGCGACGCGGTGGACGCGGATCGGCGCCTCCATCTCCATGGCTTCGGCCGGCAGGTTCATGCAGTTCGTGGCGTCCGTTTCGATGACGTCGACGCCATCCAGACCGGCGCTGGCGCCGCTGCCGCCGGCGATCAGCTCGCCGACGACGTAGCGGCCGCCACCCGGATGGCTTCCGCCGAAGGCAATGACCAAAAGCTCGCCCGCGGACGCCGCCGGCACGCGGTCCGGCAGGATTTGGGCGAGCGCGCCGATCATGCAGCCGGTGATGCGCTTGATGGTGGAGGTCCGGGCGTTGACGGCGGCGGGTTCCTGCGGATTGACGATCGTGCCCTTGGGCAGGCGCAGCTTGATCGGCCGGAAGCAGCCGCCGTTGGTCGGGATGGTGGGGTCGGTGAGGGCACGCACGGCGTAGCACGCCGCGGCCAGCGAACCGGACGGCACGCAATTGAGCGGCCCCTTTACTTGCGGGCTCGTGCCTTCGAAGTCGAACTCGATGTCGCCACCTGTTACCGTGACGGCGACTTCGATGCGGATCGGCTTGTCGAGCTCGACGCCGTCATTGTCGAGGTAGTCGACGAACCGGTAGGTGCCTTCGGGGATGGCCAGAAGCGCCTTGCGGGTCATTGTCTCCGAGCGTTGCAGGAGCTCGTCGAAGATCGAGGCCAGTTGATTGTGGCCGTAGCCGTCGGCGAGCTCCGCCAGCCGCCGCGCCGCCACCGTGCAGGCGGCGACCTGGGCATTGAGGTCGCCCATCACCGTATCGGGGATGCGCACATTCTGGCGGATCATCTTGATCAGCGTGTCGTTGAAGACGCCAGCCTCGCGCAGCTTCAACGGCGGGATCCGCAGGCCTTCCTGATAAATCTCCGTCGCGTTGGTTGGCACCGATCCGGCCGACATGCCGCCGACGTCCTGATGATGGGTCATGGCGCCGCTGAGAGCGATGGCCTTGCCGCGATGGAAGACCGGCATGATGACGGCGATGTCGGGCAGATGCGTGCCGCCGGTGTAGGGGTCGTTGAGGATGTAGATGTCACCCTCGCGCATCCCGTCGAGGGGATAGGTTTCCAGCACCTTGGCGACCGCCGGGATCAGCGTCGCCAGATGGATCGGGATCGAGCAGGACTGGGAGAGCGTGGTGCCGTCGGCGGTGAACAGGCTTGCCGAAGCGTCGAGACCCTCCTTGACGATGGGCGAGAAGGAGCTTCTAAGCAGCGTCGACTGCATCTCGTTGGCGATGCCGTCGAGCTTGTAGCGAACGACTTCGACGGTGATGGGATCAAGGGACTCGGTCATGACGTGTTCCCTCAGTCGGCGGTGATGATCAGTGTGCCGTCGGCGACGACAGTCGCACGCCAACCGGGCTCGATCAGGGTGGTCGTATCGGGTTGTTCGACGATCGCCGGCCCCCTGATCTCGAGGCCAAACGCCATCGTCGAACGATCGTAGACCTTGGCGGCAATGAATCGGCCGCTTTCGGCGGTGAGAATGTCGCGCTGGCCCTTGTGGGCGCTGTCGCCTCCCGGGCGCACAGGTGCCGTCGCCGCCGGTCGGCCGACCCTGCTGCGGTGGATGCTGCGGAGGTTGACGATGCGCGCCGCGCCCTCGGTGCTGTGGCCGTAGATGCGGTCATGCGCTGCGAGGAAGTCCCGGTAGAGCATCTCGAGAGGGTCGGCGGCATCCGTCTGAAGCGGAATTTCCAGGTGGTAGGACTGCCCGACATAGCAGACATCGGCAAAGTAGAAGATCTGCGTCTTCGCGGCGGGCACGCCCTCGCTCTGCATCAGCTTGGCGCAAGCCTGGTCACGGTCGGCGAGGGACCCTTCGACCTCCGGCCACTCGAGGCCGGCGAGCAGCCGTGGAAAGGCCGCGGAGCTCTCGTGCTCGATCGGGGCAAAGAGCAGGCCCGTCGCCGACAGCACGCCGGGATGCGGCGGCACGGCGATGCGTCGGATGCCGAGTTCGCGCGCCAGCGCGGTCGCATGCAGCGGCCCGCCACCGCCCAGCGGCAGGAGCGTGTAGCCCCGCGGATCGATGCCGCGGCCGATCGAGACGAGCCGGATCGCTTCGGCCATCTGCGCGTTGAGCACGCGATGGATGCCGAGTGCTGCATGTTCGAGGCTGAGACCGAGCGGGCGCGCGATCGTCGTCTCGATCGTCCAGCGTGCGAGGTCCGGCGAAAGTTTCAGCGACCCGGCCGCGAAGTAATCCGGATTGATGTAGCCCAGGATGATCGAGGCATCGGTAACCGTCGCCTGCTCGCCGCCGCGGCCGTAGCAGGCGGGACCGGGCTCCGAGCCCGCGGAGTGGGGGCCGACCCTGAGCGAGCCTGCGCCGTCGATCCACGCGATCGACCCGCCGCCGGCGCCGATCGCGTTCACATCGACCATCGGCACGCGCACCGAATAGCCGCTGATGTCGCCTTCGGCGCGGATCAGCGGCTGGCCGCGGCTGATCAAGGCGATGTCGCAGCTCGTCCCGCCGATATCGACGGTGATCAAGTCTTCGATCCCTGCGGCACGGCCGACCTCCAGGCCGCCGATGACGCCGGCCGCCGGGCCCGACAGGAAGAGCCGAACCGGACGCTGCCGGGCGATGGCGGAGGAACTGATGCCGCCGCGCGACTGCATGATCTGAAGCGGCGTTTTGACGCCGTCACCTGCCAGATCCTGCTCCATGTTCTCGAGATAGCGTCCGACCACCGGCTTGATGTAGGCATCGAACGCCGTCACGCAGGTGCGCTCGTACTCACGGAAGGCAGGATCGACGTCGGAGGAGAGCGAGACCATGATCTGCGGATGGCGCTCGGCGATGATCTCGCGCGTCCGCCGCTCATGCGCCGGATTGAGGAAGGAGAACAGGTAGCTGACGGCGATCGCCTCGACGCCCTCGGCGACCAGCTCATCGACCGCGTGCACGACCGAGCTCTCGTCCAACCCGACTAAAACATCGCCCGTCGCCGTGACGCGCTCGCGCACCTCCTTGCGCAACGCACCGGGCGCCAGGAACGCCGGCGCCTCGGGCTTGAGGACGAGGTCATAGACTTTGTGCCGCATCTGGCGGCCGATCTCGAGCACGTCCTTGAAGCCCACGGTCGTCAAAAGGCCGATCTTCGCTCCCTTCGCCTCGATCACGGCGTTGGTGGCGACCGTGGTGCCGTGCACGAAGCGGACGATCTCGTCCGGCGACACGCGCCATTCGCGCTGCATGTAGTCCATTGCAGCCTTCACGCCGGCGCTGGGATTGCGCCGCGTCGTCGGGATTTTTACCAGACGCATCGCCCCGCTGCCGTCGCGACAGACGACGTCGGTGAAAGTGCCGCCGATATCGACGCCGATCTCGAAATGCCCTGCTGCTTCCGCCATCACCACCATCTTCGCTTCTTGCAGCAAGTTAAGCCGGTTGCGAGCCCCTGCAACCACTTCTGTCGCAACTCGCTCACCGTCCCGATCCAAGCTTGCCGACGGCCTCTCCCTGCGGAATAAGGTGGCGGCGGGGGACAATCGACAATGACCGTGGCATTCGGAACGGCCAAAGCGCCGGCGTGGCGTCATTTCACTCTGCCCCTGGCAGGGAGGCTCGAGGGGCTGGCCTTCTCGCTGAAGACTTTTGCCGCCGCGATCCTTGCGCTGGTGATCTCCTATTGGCTGGAGGTGAAGGATCCGCAATGGGCGGTGTTCACCACCTACCTCCTCGCCCAGCCGCTGGTCGGCGCCGTGTGGGCCAAGGGCGCGTTTCGGCTGGTGGGTACGGTGGGTGGTGCCGTCTTTGCCGTGCTGTGCGTCGGCCTCTTCGTGCAGGCGGGACCGCTGTTCATCCTGGCCATGGCGCTGTGGCTCGCCTTCTGCACCTACGGAGCGACACTCGCCCGCAACTACGCATCCTACGGCTTCGCGCTCGCCGGCTTCTCGGCACCGCTGATCGGCTTCGGATCGGTCGAGACGCCCGACCAGGTCTGGAGCATGGCGGTCGACCGCACGACCGAAGTGGCGCTCGGGATCGTCTGCGTCGGGCTCGTCCACGTATTGGTCCTGCCGCGCTATGCCGGCGACGCGCTCCGCGCCTCGCTCGCTACGACCTTCTCCTCGCTCGCGCATTACGCAGCCATCGTCCTGCGGCCAGGCACGCCCGAGAAGGTGTTCACGGACATCCGTCGGCAGATGTCGGGTGAAGTGATCAAGTTCGATGCCTTGCGGTCCTATGCCGTCTTCGAGGCGCCGGAACTCAGAGGCCATGACGAGGCCCTGTCGCGCATGATGCGGGCATTCCTCGGCCTTCTGTCCGTTGCCCGAGGGCTCTACGTCAGACTCGACGACCTCCGTCGCCATGAGGACCGGAACATGGCGGCGCGTCTCGATCCGGCGCTCGACAAGGTCGCCGACCTGTTCGAGGCGATTGCCGCCGACCGCGATGGCCCCAGCTCGCCCGCGGTGAACGCCGCCTTGGCGGCGGCGCGCGACGTGACCGGCCAGGCGCAGGCGCAGCTGGAGGCCATGGTGGAGACGGAGCCCCTGGAGTCGCTGGCGAACGGCCTGCTGGCCCTCCAGCGCACCGGTGACATGATCACGAGCCTGTCCCGGGTCGTCGTCGGGGTGACGGGGGCGCCCGCCGAACCGTCCGGACCGCGCGTTGTCGCGGCGATCGAGCAGGACAGGGGAGCCGCCCTGGCGCAGGCGGCGCGTGCGGCATCGGCGCTCATCCTGATCGGCGTGTTCTGGATCGCCTCTGCCTGGACGGCGGGCGCCATGGCGATGACAGGGCTTGCGATCATGATGGTCTTTTTCGTGACCGGCGAGAAGCCGGGCAGGGTGGCGCTGAGTTACGTGCTCGTCGTCGCCCTGGCGGTGGCCGTCGCTTTCTTTTGCATGGCTTTCCTCATGCCTCGGCTCGACGATTTCGCGATGCTGGCCGCGCTGCTTGCGGTGGTGCTGATCCCCACCGGGATCATCATGTTGATCCCGAGATATGCGTTCCTCGCCACCGCGTTCGCGGCCTTCTTCCTCTCCCAGCTCGGCCTGAGCAATGTGCCGAGCTTCGACACCGCCACCTATATCGACAACGCGATCGGCCTTCTGCTCGGCCTCGCCGCCGGGGTGCTCGCGATCGACCTGATCCTGCCCTACAACCCGGCGACGACGCGCCGGCGCGAATGGGCGGACGTGGTGGCCGCCCTGCCTGCGGCCGCCCGCGGTGAACGCCCCGAGATCGGCGCGCGCCTGCCGATCCAGCTGGCTCTGCTGAAGCTGATGCCGCGCCTCGATCTCACCGTCCATTCGGACGACGAGATCCTGGGCGGGAGTTTTGGCGCGGCGTCCATGAGTCTCGAGCTGGTTCGCTTGAGGAACAGGATCGCCGATCCCGCCTTTCCGGCCGGTGCCAGGGACGCCGTGGCCGCCTGCCTCGACACGCTGGCGCGGGATTTCGAACAACTCGTGCAGGGGGAAAGTCTGGCCGACCGTGTGAAGATCATGGACGAGGCCTCGAGGGCTGTCGCCGCGGCCCGGACGAGCCTGGCCGCCGAGCCGCCCATGATCGCCTTGGCGCACGCCCTCGCCTCGCTGCGTTTCATCGCCGACCGGCTCGACATCGACCGGCCGTTCCTGACACAGACACTCTCATGACCAGCCTCGGCATCGACAGTCTCCGCCCGCTCGACCTTTTCGGCTTCTACCTGCCGCCGCTCGTGCTGTGGGTCGTGGTTGCCTTCGTCCCCTTCATCCTGCTTCGCTGGGGTCTCGACCGGATCGGCGCCTATGCCTTCATCTGGCATCGGCCCTTGTTCGACGCGGCGCTCTTCGTCGTAATCCTCGGTGGCTTGGTCTTTTCGGGGGGCACGCGTTGGCTCTAGTCAGGCAGGCGATCAGGGTCTCGGTCACCCTCGCAGTCGCAGCGATCGCGGCCGTGATCGGCTGGAAGCTGTGGAACGTCTATATGTACGAGCCGTGGACGCGCGACGCGCGGGTGCGCGCCACCATCGTCAACCTCGCGCCTGACGTCTCCGGGCTGATCTCCTCCCTCAACGTCGTCGACAATCAGAGCGTCAAGAAAGGCGACGTGCTGTTCGTCATCGAGCGCGACCGTTTCCAGGCGGCCCTGGCGCAGGCCCAGGCCCTGGTTGAGAACAAGCGCGCGAACCTCCGGCTGGCCAACGACAATGCCAGGCGCAACCAGGAACTGGCGCGCGCGGACTCAAGCGCCATTACGCAGGTCGAGATCGAAACCTCGCAGGCCACGGCCGCCGTCGCCGCCGCCGAGCTCGCCCAGGCCGAGGCGGCGCTCACCACCGCCAACATCAACCTGCAGCGCACCGAGGTCCGCTCGCCTGTGAACGGCTTCGTCACCAATCTGACGGCCAGCGTCGGTGACTACGCCACGACGGGCACGCCGGTGCTGGCAATCATCGATAGCGACAGCTTTTATGTTTATGCCTACTTCATGGAAACCAAGCTTCCCGCCGTGCGCGATGGCGATCTTGCGCGGGTGGAGCTCATGGCCGGGAACGTGGTCCTCGAGGGACGGGTCCAGGGGGTGAGCCGCGGCATTGCCGAAGCCGGCGTCGACAACGTCGGGCTGCTGGCCAATATCAACCCCAATTTCACCTGGGTGCGCCTCGCTCAACGCGTGCCGGTCCGCATCGCTCTGGGCAAGATTCCGCCGGACGTGCGGCTGATAGCCGGACTGACCGCGACGGTGACGATGATGCCGAGCGGAGGTCAGTCCGGGAAATGACAGGCGACTGAACCCGGCGCCAGCGGTGACAGGGCCGGTTCCTCGCGCGCGCAGAGATCCGTGGCCTTGGGGCAGCGTGTGCGGAACCGGCAGCCGGAGGGGAGGTTCCCCGGGTCGGGCGGCTCGCCCTGCAGCCAGAAATCCTTGGTCACGCGCACGCCGCCGATCTTGGGAATGGCCGCGACCAGCGAGCGGGTATAGGGATGCCGCGGCCGGTCGAAGATCGCCTCGGTCGGTCCGCTCTCGACGATGCGGCCGAGATACATCACCGCGACGCGGCTGCACATCGTGCGGATGACGGCGAGGTCGTGGCTGATCAGGACATAGGTAAGGTCGAAGGTCTCGCGCAGGCCACGGAACAGCGACAGCACCGTCGCCTGCACCGACACGTCGAGGCCCGACGTCGGCTCGTCCAGGATGACGACCTTGGGATGCAAGGTGAGGATGCGTGCCAGGCCGACGCGCCGCTGCTGGCCGCCGGAAATCTCGTGCGGGTAGAGGTCGAGATGTGTGTCGGGCAGCCCGACCGCTTCCAGGATGCTGCGGATGCGCTTCTCGCGCGCCGCCTGGTCGAGATCGGTGTGGATCACCAGCGGCTCGTGCAGCGAGCTGCCGATCTTCCAGCGCGGATCGAGCGACGCCCCCGGGTCCTGGTAGGCGTATTGCAGGCTTTTGCGCACGGCGCGCCGCGCGGCCGGCGTCAGCGCGTCGATGCGCTGTCCCTCGAACCAGATCTCGCCCGCCGTCGGCTTGTGGATGCCCATGATGGCCTTGCCGAGCGTGGACTTGCCGCAACCCGATTCGCCCACCAGCCCGAAGACTTCGCCCGGCATCAGGTCGAACGAGACGCCGTCGACCGCCTTGATCGACCCGATGCGCCGGTTGAACGGACCGCGCACCGCGAAGTGGACTTGTAGGTCACCCAGACTCAGGATCGCTTGGGTCATGGGGCGTCGCGATGCGGATGGTAGCAGCGCACCCAGTGCCCGGCGCCGAGCTGGTCGACGGGCGGGCGCGCTTCGCGGCACGGCCCGTCGGCCCGCTCGCAACGGGGATGGAAACGGCAACCGCCGGGCGGCGTGATCAGCCCGGGCACTTCGCCTGGAATGCCGCTGGCGGTGCCGCTCGCATCGGGCAGGCTCGCCAGCAACTTCGTCGTGTAGGGATGGGCGGGTGCTGCGAAGAAGCGGTCGACCGGCGCGGATTCGACGTCCTGGCCCGCATACATGACGTTGACGGCGTCGCAGATCTCATAGGCCGCCCCCAGGTCGTGCGTCGTCAGCAGCACGGCGACGTTGCGTTCGGTCGCGAGGCGGCGGATCAGGCCGAGGATCTGCGCCTGGATGGTGACGTCGAGTGCCGTGGTCGGTTCGTCGGCAATCACCAGGTCCGGCCCGGGCAGCAGCGCCATCGCGATCATCAGCCGCTGGCGCTGGCCGCCGGAGAGCTCGTGCGGATACTTGCGCAGCATCTGCTCCGGCCGCGGCAACTGCACGGCATCGAGCAGCTCCAGCACGGCCTCGACATCGGCCTGCCTGCGCTCGGAGGGATAGCGCGCGACGACCGCCGGCAGCCAGCCGCGCCCGGGCAGCTCGCTGGCGCGCGGCGATTTCCACTTCAGGATCTCCATGATCTGGTCGCCGACCGTGAAGACCGGGTTGAAGCTGGTGAACGGATCCTGCGGCACGAAGGTGATGGCGCGGCCGCGGATCGTCTGGTTGACGGAGGCGGGATCGGCGGTCAGCAGGTCGGTCCCGCGGAAGTGGACCCGACCGCCGGTGATGCGCGCCGTCTCGCGTGGCAGGACGCCTAAAATGGCGCGTGCGAGCGTGGTCTTGCCGCAGCCGCTTTCGCCGACCAGGCCTAAAACCTGGCCGCGTTCGATCGACAGGCTGACGCGGTCGAGGACCGAGGCGAAGCCGGCCTCGGTGGCAAACCCCAGCGACAGGTCTTCGACCGCCAGCAACGCCGTCACTTGACGCCGGCTCCCCGCCGGATGCGTGGATCGAGGAAGTCGCGCAGCCCGTCGCCCAGCAGGTTGAAGCCCATGACCACCATGAAGATGGCGACCCCGGGCACGGTCGCGTACCACCAGGCCTCGGGCAGGAACTCGCGCGATTCGGCGATCATGCGGCCCCATTCGGGCGTCGGCGGCGGGGCGCCGAGGCCCAGGAAGCCCAGCGCCGCCGCGGTCAGGATGGTGGCGCCCATGCCGATCGAGGTGCGCACGATGATGGCCGAGGCGATGTTGGGCAGCACGTGCAGGGTCATCACGCGCAGCGGCGAGGCGCCGAGCGCGATCGCCGATTCGATGAACACCTCGTTCTTCAGCGAGCGGGTTTCGGCGAACACCAGGCGGGCCCAGAACGGCCAGTAGGTGATACTGAGCGCCAGGATGACGTTTTCGATCGAGGGTCCCAAGGTCTGGGCGATGGCGATCGCCAGTATGATCTGCGGCACCGCCAGGAAGATGTCGGAGACGCGCATCAGGAGATTGCTCGGCCAGCCGCCGTAGTAGCCGGCTAAAAGGCCGATCGGCACGCCGACCAGGACGGCCGATCCGACGGCGACGACGGCGATGGTGATGGTGATACGCGCGCCGAACAGGATGCGGCTGAACAGGTCGCTGCCCATGCGGTCGGTGCCCAGCCAGTTCACGGCGTCGGGCGGGCGCAGGCGGTTGGCGGTGTGGAAATCCGCGATGTCGCCGGGAAACGGCGCCAGGATCGGCGCGAAGACCGCCGCCACGACCAGCACGAGCAGCAGCGCCAGGCCCAGTGCCGAGGCGCGGTCGCTTGCGAACCGGTTCAGCCCACGCCGCCAGCCTGACTTCATCGCGAACCCCGGGGGTCGATGAACGAATGAGTGATGTCGACCAAGAGGTTGACGATCACGATCAGGGCGCCGATCCAGATCGTGAAGCCGATGATCGCCTTGTGGTCGGACTGCAGGATCGACTGCACCGCGAAGGTGCCCATGCCGGGCCAGTCGAACACCGTCTCGACGATCACGGCGTTGGTCACCAGCACGCCGAAGATCAGGCCGATCTGGGTGACGGTCGAGATCAGCG